>DAOTUK010000001.1:0-2491 GCA_034437375.1 Chloroflexaceae bacterium
CAACTGGATGCGGCGCAGGTACTCTGGCTCGTCGTCCAGCCGAAAGTTGAGCACGCTCACGCAGTAGATGGGGAGCAGTTGCACAAACCGCTTGCCCTTCTCCGCCTGTTGCGTAATCGGAAAGGTGACATAGTACACCAGACGCTCTTTGAACCCAATCTGGCGATTGCGTTGCATCTCGACAATGAAGCGCCGCCCCTCGGTGTCAATACAGTAGACGTCGTAGATGCCCCACCGTTCCTCCTCGCTGGCGGGCAATTGTTCGTTGGAGATGTAGTTCAGGTCGGCAATGGGGGCGGGGAGGTGCAGCACATCGAAGAGAAAGCCCTTCAGAATGTCCTTGCTCTCTTCCTGCCCGAACAGGCGCTTGAACCCAAAATCGGTCGTGGGGTCTATGTAGCGTGTGTACATCAGTCGTACTCCTTGCGTGCGTGGCTCAATTGCTCAACAAAAGCTGCATGATTGGCGCTGGCCAGTCCGTGTTGCGCGGCCTTCAGCACGGCGGCCATATCATCGTGTAACAGGGCCTCCGCATGCAGGTACAGGCCAGGGAACACACGACTGGTAATAATACCGTCGGCATCCGGCAGCAACGGGTGATAGCGGCCGTCGCGCAGTTCCCACCAGTCGAGGCGCTGTTGCTCGGTCTGCCACAGGAGATATTCCTGCACACCACACCGCTGGTACATGATGCGCTTGAGACCGGCATCGTAGGGGACACTGCTAGAGGCAATTTCAACCACCAGTTCCGGCGCCCCCTCAACATAATCATCGTCGCTCACTAGGGATTCCCCCCCCGCCTCCGGTGCGATGCGGAGCAAGGCATCGGGTTGCACCACGGTATTGGCATCCAGGCGCGTGGTGGCGTTATCACATGGCATCGTGCCCGGTGTGGAGAGGTAGTACACCCCAAGCCAGGCCATCATCTGCCCGTGTGGTTTTCCATGGTTCAGAACGTGTACCGGCGATCCCACCACGACCACTCCTTCTAGCAACTCGGCCCGTTTGATATGGGGCATCGCCGCATAGCGCCGCTCAAACTCGGCGCGGGTAAGCTGTTCACCCGTCCGGAGCGTGGGCATGGGTTCCACAAGCGTTTGTGCTGTGTGTACCGTTCGGGTTGTCATTGCGATGTACTCCTAACCAATCAGTTCCTGCTCAGGGGCGGGCCACCCAGTCGCCCGTCGCCACCCACTTGTAGGTGGTCAATTCGCGCAGCGCCATCGGGCCGCGGGCATGCAACTTTTGCGTGCTGATAGCCACCTCGGCCCCCAGACCAAACTGGCCGCCGTCGTTGAAGCGCGTAGACACGTTCACAAACACCGCCGAACTATCCACCAACTGCACAAAGGTGTCGGCGGCTTGCTGGTCGGTGGTGAAGATAGCGTCGGTATGCCCCTGGCTATGTTCGTTAATGTGGCTAATCGCCTCGTCCAGGCTATCTACAATGCGAACCGAAAGAATAAGCGCCATAAACTCGGTGCCAAAGTCATCCGGGCCGGCCGCGGAGAGGTTCCAGGTGTCGGCACCGGGCGCGTCGGACAGAATAGCCAGCGCGTCGGGGTCGGCGCGTATTTCCACCCCATTGCGATGCAATGCCGCCCCCACCAGCGGCAAGAGCGCCGGGGCAACCGCACGATGCACAAGCAACGTATCCAGCGCATTGCACACACTGGGGCGCTGCGTTTTGGCGTTGTGGATTAACGGCACCGACTTTTCCAGGTCGGCCGTCGGGTCTACATAAATATGACACACGCCAATGCCCCCGGTAATGACGGGGATGGTCGCGTTTTCAATGCAGAAGCGGTGCAAGCCGCCGCCGCCCCGCGGAATAATCATATCAACATACTGGTCAAGGCGCAGCAGTTGCCCAACCATGTCGCGGTTGGGGTCGGTAATGCTCTGTACGGCGCTGGTGGGCAGACCGGCGCGCTCCAGGGCCGCGCCAATCACGCCCGTAATAGCCGCGCAACTGTGGCCAATATCGCTACCGCCGCGCAGGATAACCGCGTTCCCCGTTTTCAGACATAGCGCGGCAATGTCTACCGTCACATTGGGGCGGGCCTCGTAAATAACCCCCACCACCCCCAACGGCGTGCGGCGCTTGTGCAGGTTCAGACCATTGGGCAATTGGGCCGCGTCGAACACCTCGCCCACCGGGTCGGCAAGCTGTGCTACCTTGCGCGTATCGGCCGCAATAGATTCAAGCCGCTGTGGGGTGAGCAGCATACGGTCAAGCAACGCCTGATTGGTACCCGCCGCGCGGGCCGCCTCCATGTCCGCGTTGTTCGCCTGCAAGATGGCATCCTGCTGCTCCGCAAGCATATCGGCTATCGCATTGAGCGCGGCATCCTTCTGCTCGCGGCCCAGACCGGCCAGCGTCTGGGCCGCCTGCCGCGCCTGCTGGCCCATCGCGTGTAAATCTGTGGTCATACCTCCATTCCTCCCATTCCTCCCATTCCTCTCGTCTATTCCTGCTCATACCACATTT
>DAOTUK010000002.1:0-2621 GCA_034437375.1 Chloroflexaceae bacterium
GGACCTGGCCACGCAGCCGGAGGGTACGCTGCTGGCCAGTGTTAGCCGCGATGGGACGCTGCGCCTTTGGGATAGCCGGCGCGGTGAATCCCTGCGTACTATAGCAACCGACGATGCGGACGCTGGTACCACCTTCACCAGCGTTGCCTTTTCGCCCGACGGGGCACTACTCGCGGCCGGTGACTCGCAAGGGCACATCATATTCTGGGATGCGGAGGATATGGAAGAGCCAATCCATAGCCTGGAGACGCACCTGGGCCCCGTGCTTTCCCTGGCTTTTCGCCCAGATGGCACCCAACTGGCCGCAAGCCTGGAGGATGATGGGGTATGGCTGTTTGAGGTGCGGGACAATCGCACACCATAACCAGCGCGCTCCACTTCGCACTCCTGTGCATCCCCTTCCCGACCAGCATAATCTATGGTGTCATTGCACCAGGAGCGTGCCGTATTTGCTCGTTTGCGCAAGGGAGATACCACCATGACGACGGTTCAGATACTCACAACCCGCATAGACCGGATAGAAGAACTCCTGGCTGAGAGCCAGCACGCTGCTGCGCGAAGAGATCGCCATCTGGAACTCTTACTGGTCATATGTCAAAAAGACCAGCGGGTGTTGGATATGGGAAGGGCCGATAGGCGCTGCGGGCTATGGTCACTTTGACGGTGGGGAGCTAGACTTTCTGAATCGTTCCGCCCATCGCATTGCCTACTTGCTGGTCAATGGGGCGATACCTCCCTCGCCACCGAAAATGTTTGTACGCCATCGGTGCGACGTGAAGCCGTGTGTACGCCCCGATCATCTAATACTTGGTGAGCAGTGGGAGAATGCGCTGGACATAAAAATGAGGAGGCTCAATAGCAAAAAGGCGGGCGATGTGTTGACTTACGAGGATGACCTGGAAGGCTCGATTGCGGTGTATGAGGAGCGGCTAAAGAAGGCGACCAGGAAGAATCACGGGGTATTACAACGACGGCTGAACATTATCCGAGCAAAGGATAGATGCGAGCATGACGAGGAAGAGGAAGTGCCATCCCCACCGCCCGCGCCTGGACAACCGCAGCCAAACAAGAAGTCGGTCAAAGCTCTGCGCGAAGAGCACACAGCCGTTTTGATGGAGTGGTCAAGGGTGTATGGCAAGAATCGGGAACAGCAAGAGAAGTTGGCCGAGCGTCTGCGAGAGATCAAGCAACTGTTGGGCGATACCTCAGCGGGGTTGGGGTTGCGCGTATAGCCCTGGAGCGTTGGCACAACCAGGAAGAATACCATTCTGGTATACCTCGTACCGCCACCGAGCAGGGGCGGGGCATAGTAACCCTATTCGACAGCAAAGGAGTAGCAACACGATGAGCAACCAGCAAGAATCACATCAACTGACCCGACAGGGCATCACCACCTTCAAGGCGGGGGACAAACTGGCCGCTGCCACCCTCTTTCACAAAGCGACACAGCTTGACCCCAACAACCAGACCGCGTGGCTCTGGTTATCGGGGTGTGTGGATAGTGACGAGGACAAGCGTACCTGCCTGGAACGGGTAATAGCCATTGACCCGAACAACGAGGCGGCGAAACGGGCACAAGAAAGACTGAACAAACTAACTTCAATTGAATTACCCGATCTGGATATGTTTGATAATCCCCCGCCGACAACCGCACCGCTAGACATGTCACCAATGCCAAAAACAAAGAAGTCGTGGGGACGGAATAAGATTATTGGCTATGGTATCCTGGCAATATTTCTGATGTTGTGCTGTTGTGGAGGATTAGCAAGTAGAGGCAATTACCAGGCTAACACTGATTCCAAGCCAACACCCACTGATTCCAAGCCAACACCAACCACGTATAGCACCTGGGGTGCTCGTTGGGCCTGCCAGGACTTCGTACGCGCTCGATTGAAAGCCCCATCCACAGCAAAGTTCCCGTGTGAGGAGACCGTGTTTGATGAAGGCGAGGGAAGCTATACAGTACAGTCGTGCGTTGACGCACAGAACGCTTTTGGTGCGATGCTCCGTAAGCAATATATTTGCTCAACAAAATACCAGAGCGATACTTATGTGCTCACCAATTTAGTGATTGAATAAAGCGAACCCCCGCGCCACCCCTCGCGGCGCGTCTTTGCCTTCCACACGCCCCATACCCTGCTGCACTGGCTGAAGCACCCCGACCCCCTCCGCGCCCGGCTGCGGGCCCTGCCGCCGCTGGATGCCCGCGGCCTGCGCGACTGCCAGCGCGAGGCTATCGCGGGGTTGGAGCATGCGCCTGCCAGAGCGCCTCTAGCGTCGGCGTGGTGCGGATCGCCGCCTGCAACGCCTTGAGCCGTTCCACGTCCCTCTGTTCGCGCAGCGCCTCTAGCACTTGCGGCAGTAGCGGATGCTCCGCGCCATACTTCAATTCCAGCGCCAACGCGATGCCGTCTAGCAATTCCAGCAGGCGGCCCTCCTCGCGGCCCTCCTCACGGCCCTCCTCGCGGCCTTGCAGCAAGCCCTCCTCAATGCCCTCCTCGCGGCCCATGCGCTCAATACTCGTAACATACTTCATCTTCCGTTCCTCCTCATAGGTCTTGACTTCCTGTCGAAACCAGGACTCCTCGTTCGCGGGTAGCGCCATCAGCCAGTCAATCATC
>DAOTUK010000003.1:0-5790 GCA_034437375.1 Chloroflexaceae bacterium
GGCGGCTCTGGGATACTATGGCTTCGGTCATGGCGTATCCCCCTTCCCGATCATCTGCTCAACCAGGGCCACGACCTGTGCGGTGGTGGGCAGCGGGTCTTGCCAGAGCCACGCGACATCAAGCCAGAGTCCCGGCAATACCGCCGAATGGTAGCGCCCGGTCGCGTCCGGCGGTACGGCAACATAGCGGCCCGCCAGGGTACGCTGGTAGAAGTCGGCCCGCGCAATGTCCTTGCGGGGGTCAATAATCCAGTACTCGCGGACGCCGGCCTGTTCATATTCGGCAAACTTTTCTTCGCGGTCGCGGCGGGCGCTCGAAGGGGAAACAACTTCGACCACCAGATCGGCGGGCCCTTCCAGACGTTCGGGGGTGAGGCGGTGCAAGTGCTCGCGGGCCACAAACAGGATGTCCGGTTCACGCGAGGCATAGCCGGGCAAGTGGCGCATCTCGAAGGGCGCCAGATACACCTTCCCCAGATCAAGCCGATCGGCAAAATAGGCCAGCAGCACATGCAGCAGCGCTAGCATATCCTGGTGGATAGCCAGTGGTGGCATAACAAGAATCACCTCCCCGTTGACCCACTCGGCGTGGGTGTCTTCGTCCGACCAGCGCAGAAATTCCTCGTAGCTCATGCGGGTGTCGGTGGGGTGGCTCTGGGATACTATGGCTTCGGTCATAGGGTGCTCCTTTCCCGATAGAACCGTTGTTATATCTATTATACCTGAGAGGGCCAAATGCGGCCGGATACAGTAATGGCACGAAGACCACCCGGCCCCCGTGCCATCACGCCTCATCGCCTCTCGGTTCCCCGCCTCTCGGTTCCCCGCCTCTCAGTTCACCCCTTGCCGGCTACGTCCGCCTCGGCACGTTCCAGCGTACTACCAATGCTAAAGTACTTCGCCTCTGGATGATGCACCACAATAGCCGCGGTACTCTGCTCTGGCACAAGCTGAAAGGCGCTGGTGAGGCTCACACCGACATCATGCATCGGCAGGAGCAAGGGCAGTTTGCCGTGGTCGTCCAGGTCGGGGCAGGCGGGGTAGCCCCAACTATAGCGCTTGCCGCGCGGCTCCTGCAAGCCCAGACCGCGCCGTACCAGCCGGTTGGAGTATTCGGCCAGACCTTCGGCCAGCGAGACACCCAGACCGTGAATGTAGTAGCTGTGGCTATAGTCGCCCTCCTGCTGCAACCGCTCGCACAGCTCGGTTATCTTATCGCCCACGGTAACAACCTGGAACACCGCCACGTCAATCTTGCCGCTCTGCACACTGGCGAAATAGTCTGCGATGCACAGGTTTTCGCGGCTCGGTTGGCGCGGGAAGCGGAAGCGGGTTATCTCGTGTTCGGTGTTGAGATTCAGGTAGCAGGTATCTACCATGGTCGGGCGCGGTGTGCCGGTCAATTCCACCAGCGCCACCGGATTGTAGACCACCAGTTCATTGCCGTCGCTCTGCACGGGGTAGTAGCCATAGGCGACGGTGGGTTCCAGCCACCCCTCGCGCTCCGCCTCGCGCCGCAACACCCGTACGCGGTCGCTAAATTCGGCTTGCAGGCGCAGCCACTCCGGCCCCTTCGCGTTCTTTGCGCCCCATTGCAAGCGGTAGAGCGTATTGCGATCCATACACTCGAACATATCATCAAAGTTGATGCGCCGCTCGATGCGTGCGCCCCAGAAGGGCGGCGTCGGTATGGGCACATCCTGCGACACGTTGGAGCGTTGGGTACCGCCCCCTTGCGTGCGGCCAACGTCGGCCATCACCATGCGTCCGCTCATCGGCTTATTGAGCGCCTGTGCCGCATCCATCTTGACCTGCTCAATAAAAGCAGCATGCTTTTGTGGGTCAACCAGTTTGTCCATCGTTTCCAACCCCTCAAAGGCGTCTTTGCAGTAGAAGGCGCCGGCTTCGTAGGGGCGGTCATCTTCCACAAAGAGAATGCGGTGGCCATACTGCTGGTTGATGGCCGCGCCGCCCACCAGTACGGGGAATTGCAACCCGCGGCGGTCAAGCTCCTGGATGCACAGCGGCATTTGCTTGCTAGTACTCACCAGCAGCGCCGACAACCCGATAGCGTCGGCGTTTACCTCGACGGCCTTATCAACAATGGTATTGATCGGCACCTGCTTGCCCAGGTCGTAGACCTTGTAGCCATTGTTGGAGAGGATGGTATTCAGCAAGTTCTTGCCAATATCATGCACGTCGCCATAGACCGTAGCCAGCACAATCTTGCCCTTGCTCGATCCCTCGGCTTTCTCAAGGTAGTTTTCCAGATGGGCCACGGCCCGCTTCATCACTTCGGCGCTTTGCAGCACGAAGGGCAAGATAAGCTCGCCCTTGCCAAAGCGGTCGCCCACATCTTTCATCGCCGGCAGCAGCACGTTGTTGAGCATATCTACCGCGGCCTCGCCCTGCGACGGAAACTGCGACGGCTCGCTATCGCCCGGCCAGCGCAACGCCAGCGACTCATCTATCAGCGCCTCGATGCCCTCTTTCTTGCGGTGCAATATCATATAGTGTATCTTCTGGTCGGAGGTCATGCCCTCCATCGGGTCGGCTTTCTCCACCTGCCCCCGGTCGGCGTCTACCGTCTCGTAGTGCGCGATCATGTTCGCCAGCGCGTCATCGTGGCGGTTAAAGATAAGGTCTTCGCACAGCTTGCGCTCCTCTTCGGGCACTTCGGCATAGGGGATGGTGTGTTGCGGGTTGACCATGGACAGATCAAGCCCGGCCTGTACCGCGTGGTAGAGAAAGACGCTATTGAGGGCGGCGCGGGCATGCGGCGCGATACCAAACGAAAGGTTACTTACCCCCAGACTGGTGAGCGCGCCGGGTAGTTTCTCCTTCACCAGACGGATGCCTTCCAGTGTCCAGACGGCCTCGTCGCGCAGTTCCTCCTGCCCGGTGGTGATGGGGAAGGTATTCACGTCAAAGATGAGCGCGTCGGGCGGTAGCCCATACTCCTGCGTGGCTATCTCATAAATGCGCTTGCAGATACGCAACTTTTCTTCCGGGCGATGGGCCATACCCTCCTCGTCAATCGCCATACAGACCACCGCCGCGCCAAACTTGACCACCAGCGGCAACGTCTCGTCAATCTTCTTGCCGCGTCCCCCTTCCAGGCTCGTGCTGTTGATGATAGGGCGGCCGGGGTAGACCTTCAGCGCGGCCTCTAGCACGGCCGCGTCGGTACTGTCGAACATCAACGGCGCTTCGACGCTCTGCGAGAGCAGGCGCACCAGCGTGACCATTTGTACATCCTCATCGGCGCGTTCCGTCATCGCGGTACACACATCCAGCACGTGGGCGCCAAAGTCTACCTGGTCGCGGGCAATCTGAAGGATGCTGTCGTAGTCGTCGGCCATCAGCAACCGCTTGACCTTGCGGCTCCCCAGGCTATTGACCCGTTCGCCTACGATGAGCGGGCGAGGGTCTTGATGCAGCGAGACGGCCCGCATTGCGGAGGAGACGGAGGGGGTGGTGTCGGGCGGGGTGGCGCTGCGCTCCTGCTTGCGCTCCTTCCCATCGCCCCAGACGTTCTGGACAGCCTGCGCAATGCTGCGGATATGCTCCGGGGTAGAGCCGCAGCAACCGCCCACCACGCCCACGCCAATGCCGCGTACAAACTCCTCCAATGACTCGGCCATCGCGTCCGGCTCCAGCGGATAGACTGCCTTCCCTTCAACGTTCAGGGGTAGCCCGGCGTTGGGGATACAGCTTACGGGCAAGCCGGTGTGTGAGGTGAGATAGCGCACCGGCTCGCGCATGTGCTCCGGCCCGGTTGAGCAATTCAAGCCCACCACGTCGGCGCCCATGGCCTGAATGGTGGTCAGGGCGCTGGCTATGTCGGTGCCAAGCAGCATGCGGCCGCTGGTATCGAGCGTGACCTGCGCCTGAAGCGCCACCGGGCGTTGGGCGGCGGCAATCGCCTGCTTACAGCCGACGATAGCGGCTTTGACTTCGAGAATGTCCTGGCTCGTTTCGATGAGCAATATATCGGCCCCGCCATCAATGAGCGCCCGTGCTTGCTCCTCAAACAACGCGACCAGGGCATCAAACGTAATATTGCTGAGCTCCGGATCACTGGATGAGGGGAGCTTGCCCGTCGGGCCAAGCGAACCAGCCACAAAGCGCGGTTTGCCATCCTGCGCGGCGAAACGGTCGGCGGCCTTCCGCGCCGTAGCCGCCGCACTGCGGTTGATTTCGTAGGTTTTGTCATCAAGCCCCCACTCTTCCAGGCGAATGCGGGTGGACTGAAACGTACAGGTTTCTATGACATCGCAGCCGGCTTCAAGAAAGGATGTGTGGATCTCGTCTATCACGTCCGGGCGCGTCATCACCAGATAGTCGCGGCATCCTTCGGTGGCGGGGCCGCCGTAGTCCTCGGCCGTCAGATGGTAGGTATCAATACTGGTACCCATCGCTCCATCGAACACCAGCGGACGGTCTTCAAGCGCAACGAGATATGGCGGGCGGATAGCATCAGAAGAAACAGACATAAACACCTCAAAAGTATTCAAATTCTTTGTTTGACCAGCAAAAAAGCCCCGGTACGGACTGTTTGAGCAGGGCAAAGTATCTGCACGAGATTCTTTGCGCTACTCAGGCAACCGTCGCCACGGGGCAAAGTATTCGACCCATTGTAACAACCCTGCTGTGAGTATACGCGACCGGTACACACATTGTCAAAACTGAGGCGTTATGGAACTGTCCACATGTATGGAGCCGCCGCCTGGGAGCGCAGGCATCGTGCTCGTCCTGGTGCGTGCGAGACGCTCACGTTCCCAGGGGTTCCCTCCCCACACATGAACAGATACTACCAACTTCGGGTGCTTACTGCTACGTATGGCTCAGCATCGCCACACGCCGCACCCGTCACTGGTATCACTCGTCTTCTACAGCGCTTTTTCGCCCGCGCAGCCATAGCGCTGCCACTATCCCCAGACCGCCTATGCTGATAAGCAACCCGACCACAAACACGCTATCGCTGGCCAGGAATGCGTAGGGCGGCGGCAATGGGTCGGTTGCGGTGGTGGGTTGGGTATCGTGGAGCGGTGGCGGTGTCGGGTGGGGGGTGGGCGTGGGCGTGGGCGTGGGCAAGCGTTGGTGCCAGTATACCTGTCCCACCGCTCCCTGGTACAAATAGTCTGTCTGGTAACCATCGTCATGGTACGCGCCAACGGGGACAAACATAACCTCCTGCGCTGGCCCGCCCGGCGATAGCCCGGCAGGTGTGTCCATTGGAGGGGATGTGGGCGGTGGGTTGGCCGCATCCGGCTCGGTGGTGGCCGCTGTCGCTATAGCCTCCGGTTCAAGCGCAATGGTGGGGAGGGGGGCGGGGGGCGTGTTCGGGTGGCCCGGCGAGGGGGGATAGTCGCTTCGCCATTCTGCGCCGCCATCCTGCGTCCGGGCATACGATTGCCCCTTTGCCAGGGCGGGGTAGACCACCGCCGCCCCCACCGGCTGTCCGTCGGCATCCAACAATTGCAACGTGCCCCCATCGTCGGTCAGAAAGCCGCTTTCAAAGGAACAAAACGCAAACGCGCCCGGCCCAACCCTGTCCAACGTCAGGAGTTCTGCTCTGGTCGTGCCACTGCTGCTGGTGCGCTGTACGCGCCACCCCTCCATAACAATATCTGCTGTCCCCATATTGTAGAGCTCTACCCACTCTGAACCTTGCGCATCTGGTGCGGCCAGCACTTCGTTGATAACCAGCGTATGCTGTGGCTCGCTGTGGTCGGTTGTGGTAAGTGTTGGTGTGTCGGTTGGTTTAGCCGTGGGGGTATTGGTCGG
>DAOTUK010000004.1:0-7418 GCA_034437375.1 Chloroflexaceae bacterium
GGCGGCGGGGATGATGGCGGCGGCGGGGATGACGGCGGCGGGGATGACGAGAAATTCCCTACCCCGACTCCATCTCCGTCTGACGAGCCGGGCCAGCCGGGTGGTTTAACCCCCACTACTGAACCGAGGCAACCAGACCAGCCGGGCGAACTCACCGCGACGGCCGGGGCGACGGAGCCAGGGCAGCCGGGCGAACTCACCGCGACGGCCGGAGCGACAGAGCCGGGGCAACCGGGCGCGTTGACCGCGACAGCGGAGGCAGGGCAACCGAGCCAGCCGGGCGAACTCACCGCGACGGCCGGAGCGACAGAGCCGGGGCAACCGGGCGCGATGACCGCGACGGCCGGGGCGACGGAGCCGGGGCAACCGGGTGCGATGACCGCGACGGCCGCAGCGATGGAGCCGGGGCAACCGGGTGCGATGACCGCGACAGCGGAGGCGATGGAGCCGGGGCAACCGGGTGCGATGACCGCGACAGCGGAGGCGATGGAGCCGGGGCAACCGGGCGCGATGACCGCGACGGCCGCAGCGATGGAGCCGGGGCAACCGGGCGCGTTGACCGCGACGGCCGCAGCGATGGAGCCGGGGCAGCCGGGTGCGATGACCGCCACGGCCGGGGCGACGGAGCCGGGGCAACCGGGCGCGATGACCGCCACGGCCGGGGCGACGGAGCCGGGGCAACCGGGCGCGATGACCGCGACGGCCGCAGCGATGGAGCCGGGGCAACCGGGTGCGTTGACCGCGACAGCGGAGGCGATGGAGCCGGGGCAGCCGGGCGAACTCACCGCGACGGCCGCAGCGATGGAGCCGGGGCAACCGGGTGCGATGACCGCCACGGCCGGGGCGACGGAGCCGGGGCAACCGTGTGCGTTGACCGCGACGGCCAGGGCCGGACAGACGGGCCATCCTGCCAATGCTCAACCAGTAACCTTGCCAGTGACTGGAACCGAGACATTTGGGTCGTGGTTGTTGCTGGTGGCGGTGGTGTTGCTGGTGTTTGGAATAGTGGGGCTTACCTACTCCTATCGCCATAACGAGTAGGGGCACAGTATGGACATAGCCTGAATGGTCATTGCGTCGTGGGTAGCACGCGAACGGTGGGAGGCGCTGAGCGCGGCGGAGCGGCAGGGGTTTGCGCCGCTCCGCCCGGACTTTGTGATTGAGTTACGCTGGCCCGGTAATCGGTTGGGCGATGTGCAGGAGAAGATAAGAGGAGTACCGCGAGCGGCGAAGTTACCCGGCCAGTCGCCAGAACTCGTCGGGTGATTGCAGCCTCTCGCGGCTCCAACTGCTGTTTTGCCATTCCTGGAAGACGCGCTGATAGGTGGCGATAGTCTCGCGGGCTATCTGCCGCCAGTTATAGTTATCGCGCACATCGGCCAGCGCGTTGGCAACGCATGTGCGGGTTTGCTCACTGTTCTGGAAGGTCTGCAAAATACCGTCCGCCAACGACTCGGCGCTCCCCGGTAGCACCGTCATACCATTATCCCCGGTGCGCACAACCTCCATCAAGCCGCCCGTCTGGGCCACCACAACGGGGCATTCGGCGGCGTAGGCTTCCAGAACGACAATACCAAAGGGCTCATAGAGCGAGGGGAAGGTAGCAACATCGGCTACAAAGTAGAGTTTATTGCGCTCTTCGTCGGAGATAAAGCCGGTAAACGTGACGTGGTTGTTCAGGTTCATGGCGTTGGCCTGCGACTTGAGCATATCGAGGTAGGGGCCGGTGCCGGCAATAACCACGCGGGTATTGACGTGGTGTAGCATGTGCGGCAAGGCATCCAGCAGCACATGCAACCCTTTCTCATACACAATGCGCCCGATATAGAACACGATACGCTGGTCGTCGCTGGCGTAGCGCCGCCGAAATTTCAGGCGCTCTTCCTCGTTGGCAAAGGGTGTCGTGCCCAGGTTGGTGCCGTTGCGTACCACGTCTATTTTGTCGGCGGGGGTACGGAACGTTTCCATAATCTGGCGGGTCATAAATTGGGAGCAGACAATCACGCGCCAGGCTTCAAAGGAGAGTTGCCATTCCAGGCTATCTATCTGGAGGGCCTGGTCGCCGTGCAGGGTGCCGCGGCCGCGGCCGCGCTCGGTGGCGTGGATAGTGGCGACCAGGGGCACATGCCAGCGTAGTTTCAGCGCAATTGCTGAAGAGGCCGTGAGCCAGTCGTGCGTATGGATAATGTGGAAGCCGCCCACCTGCTCGGAGAGCATCTGGCCGGCGCGTTCAAGATCCTGGTTGGCGTGGGTGACAAAGGAGACGAAGCCGTGGCCGTCGGTATGGGTTATTGGTGCCCGAAAGACTTTGACGCCGTCTTCGGTTGTTTCTTCGGTGGGGCCGCCATGAATCTGGGGCGTGAGTACTGACACCTGGATACCCTCTGCCACCAGGGCCGGGGTCAGATCTGCGACATGCATACCAAGCCCGCCGACAATATGCGGCGGGTATTCCCAGGACAACATGAGAATGTGCATAGACTCTTTAACCTTACAAGCAAGGATGGTCTGCTCACAGGAGGAGCGCACCTGCGCCAACGCGAGGGTATGGCGTTCCCGCCTGCTGGTTTACCACCCTTTCCCCAGAGTTGGGGGAAACAATGATTTTTTAGCACACCGTCGTGCCACTTGGTAGTATTTTATCATGACCAAAGGCCTTTTCGCCAGTGCGCGGGTGAACAACCACATTACGGCCGACGCGGGTACCGGCGGGTATGGTGCTATGCAACCCGATAAGGCTTAAGCCAATGTTGAGCTTGTCGGGCAAGGTTTCGTTGGGGGTGTTATCGTCGCCCTCGCCGAGCATAGCACCCTCTCCAATATGGGCATGCTCGTCTATGATGCAGCGGTCTATCACGGCGTCGGGCCCGATCCAGGCGTCGCTGAGGATGACCGAGTCGCGGATGACGGCACCGGGCGAGACAACGACGCCGGGCGAGAGGACAGAGCGCGTTACGTGCCCTTGAATGCGGCACCCATCGCTAATCATGGCGTTTTCGATGCGGGCCGTGTCGCCTATCTCCACGCCGGGGCGTTGGGCACTGGGGGTATGCACAATCCATTCCGGGTCGTACAGGTCAAGCGCCGGCGTTTCAACCAGCATGGCGGTGTTGGCTTCATAGTAGGCCTGGATGGTGCCGACATCGGCCCAGTAGCCCTGGAAGGTGTAGGCGTAGGTTTTGACGTTACCTATCAAGCGCGGCAAAAGTTCGCGCCCAAAGTCTATATCGCGGCCTTCGGAGAGCGCTTTGATGAGCAGTTCCTTGCGGAAGATGTAGATGCCCATAGAGGCCATCGGTATTTCGCGGAAGCCCTGGCGGGACGGGTGGCGCGGCTTTTCGACAAAACTTTCGACGCGCCCGTCGTCGCTAATGGAGAGGATGCCGTAGCGGTAGGATTCGTGCGGGCTCACACCATGCGCGGCCATGGTAATATCGGCTCCGGTTTCGCGGTGCAAGTGGATCATGGGGCGATAGTCCATTTTGTAGATATGGTCGCCGGCCAGGACAAGCACGGCGTCGGCGGGGCTTTCTTCCAACAGGTCAAGGTTGTAGCGGACGGCGTCGGCGGTGCCGCGTTGCCATCCGCCGCCTTCCGGGGTAGGCGAAGGGTGCAACACGCGCAGACCACCCTTGGCGCGGTCGAGATCCCACGGGATGCCCACCCCCAGATGTTCATGGAGCGAGCGGGGGCGATATTGGGTCAGGACGTTGACGTTGTAAATTTCAGAGTTGACACAGTTGGACAGCGTAAAGTCTATAATGCGGAACTTGCCTGCAAAGGATAAGGCCGCTTCGGCGCGTTCGGCTGTCAGGACGCTGAGGTTGGGCGAGCTACCGCCGGCCAGGATAAAAGCCATTGTCTTGAGCATAGGTTTCCCCCTTATATCGTTTCACCGCTTGGTATATCGCCCTCTGGGAAGTCTTCTTCGTCGCAGTCGGCGTTGATGAGGACGTTGCGTCCGACATGGATGCGGGGTGGGATGTGGGCCGATTTGCCGACCACCGTAATGCCGGTGGTAAGCTTGTCGGGTTGGGTCTGGTTGGGGGTTGTCATATCGTCGCCCCATCCCAGATGAACGCCGGCCCCTATGACGACTTGCTTGTCTACAATCACCTTGTCCAACACCGCACCGGGCCCGATCCAGGTATCGTTCATCACCACACTGTCGCGGATGACGGCCCCCGGCGAGACGTAGACGCCCGGCGAGAGAACCGAGTGTTCCACTGTGCCGCGTACCACGCTCCCGTTACAGACCAGCGAGCGCGATATGCGGGCCTGGGGGCCCACTTTGACGGGGGGGCGCTCTTCGCTGCGGGTCTGGATGAGCCAGCTG
Source organism: Chloroflexaceae bacterium (assembly GCA_034437375.1). Taxonomy (GTDB): domain Bacteria; phylum Chloroflexota; class Chloroflexia; order Chloroflexales; family Chloroflexaceae; genus JAAUSY01. The sequence continues at coordinate 4,337 of DAOTUK010000004.1, forward strand.
GTATCGTGCAGGTCAAGCCCACAGTCGGCGTCGAGCAGTTCCATGCTGGTTTCCCAGTAGGCTTGAATGGTACCAACATCTACCCAGTAGCCCTCGAAGGGGTAGGCATACACGCGGTCTTGCTCATCCATAATCATAGAGGGGATGACATGCTTGCCAAAGTCTATGCGCGGTTTGCCTTCGGTGCCCTCGCTCAGGCGCTTGTGGAGGACATCGGCGTTAAAGACATAGACCCCCATAGAGGCCAGAGTACCCTTGTCGCGCTCCTTGGGTTTTTCGTGAAATTCAACAATCCGGTCGGTGTTATCGGTGGTCATAATGCCAAAGCGGTCGGTTTCTTCCACAGGGACATGCATCACGGCGGCGGTGAGTTCGGCGCGGTTCTGGATGTGGGCCGCGATCATTTTGCTGTAGTTCATCTTATAGATATGGTCGCCTGATAGGACGACGACCAGGTCGGCGCGGTGTTCGCGGGTGAAGTTGAGGTTCTGGTACACGGCGTCTGATGTTCCGCGATACCACCCCTCCTCACTGCGGCCCTGGTAGGGTTGGAGCAGGCGTACCCCACCGCGGCTCCGGTCAAGATCCCATGGTTTGCCAATACCGATATGCTGGTTCAGCGAGTGGGGGCGATACTGGGTCAGAACGCCCACATTATAAATGCCAGAGTGGACACAGTTCGAGAGTGTGAAATCTATAATACGGTATTTTCCTGCGAAGGGAACTGACGGTTTGGCGCGTTTCTCAGAAAGCACACTCAGGCGTGTGCCTTCTCCTCCTGCCATAATCATTGCGACGATTCGCATAAGCTCTCCCGTCTTTACTTCTCTATTTAGCCAGGTTTGGTTTTGTTCTTTGGCCACCCATCCGGGTGCGGCGTCGCTAGTGTCCCCTGGTATTGCTATGGCCCGGTGTTGCGTGTGGAAAGGGCTGTGCCAGGGTACCAGTGACGGGTTCGCCAATCTGCTGCGCGGAGCGCTCGTACAGACGCTGCATGCAGGCGGCCTCTGGCGATGGCCTGTTGAAACGTATCATTGAGCGCGTGCGTACAACCCGGGCCATAGGCTGGTAGGACGCATCGGTCGCTTCAGCAACCGATGGCCCGTAGGTACCTCTATAGAAGCAATGCCTGGTTGTTTGCGGTGTGGTTGATGGCCTTTGCACAGCAGGCGCTCTCTCTTCTCTGCGTACGAGATTTTGCGTGCCCTGATTGTACCGCGAATTGTATGAGAAAGCAACATCGTTGCGGCCAGGGGGCCGGTACCTGTGAAAAGTGGGGGGGAAAGCATTTCAAACTGTGGTCGGTGCAGGGGGTATCAGCCGCCGCAAGCATTCCTCAAACGCATGCAAGCCGCGGGCCAACCACAACCATGTCCCAGTCCCAAACAAACTCGCTTTGCTCCGCTGTCCTGGCTCTCCGCCCGAGTCTGTTGCGCTTATTGTCTCAGAGCCGTGGCTATCCCCGCCTGCAAGCTGCCACGGGTAATGATGCCGCTCAGGTCGGTGCCCAGATGTACCAGGGTTTGCGCAATCTGCGGCTGGATGCCCGTCAGCATCACCTGGGCCCCGAGCAACCGCACCGCCTGCGCCGATTGGATAAACGCCTGGGCTACCTGCGTATCCACCACCGATACGCCAGTGATGTCAAGAATAACCAGGTCGGCCTGATGCTGCGCGACACCCTCAAGCAAGGCTTCCATAATCATCTGGGCCCGCTGGCTGTCAACCGTGCCGATGAGGGGCATAATCAGCACATCCTCCGTGATGGGAATGAGTGGCGTGGACAGTTCACGCAGGGCATCACGCTGCGCAGCGATGATCTGCTGCTGCATAGCGGTGCGTTCAGCTTCCAGGCGGTGTTGCTCGCGCAGGTCGCGGAATAACCCCATCACGGCGATGATATTGCCTGCTTCATCGCGGGTGACAAACCCCTTCGTGTCTACTGGAATGATGCTTCCATCCTGGTGCTGAAAGTTCAGCACACCCTGCCAGTCCCCCTGCTCAGCCGTTGTTTTCAGCGCTTCGAGGGCCAGCACCCGGTCTGCTTCTGTAAAGTGGTCGAGAAAGTTCATGCCTATCAACGCATCACCATAGCCGGCCAGGGCCCGATAGGCGGCATTGGCATAGGTCAGCGTGCCATCGGCATTCGCCATACCAAAGCCATCGGGGGCTGTATCGGCCATCGTCTTGAAGATGCTTACTTCAGCTTGTTGCTTTTTGTGCTCGGTTATATCTCGAACCGTTGCCAGGATACATAGTTGCTGTTGAAACTGTACGCGGCGCAGGGTAACCTCTGCATCAAATTCGCTGCCATCGCCAGGGCGTCGGGCCTTCCAGCTAAAAACGGGACTCTCTCCATCAATGGCCCGCTGAAGCATTTGTCCGATGGCCTCCATGTTATTGTCCGGGCTCGAAAAGTCAGATACCTTCAGCGACAATGCGGTCGCCCGGTCCACCTGGTACATCGCCATCATCTGCGCATTGACCTCCAGGATGGTGCCGGTGTCATCCAGGGTGTGGATGATAATACCATCGTTGACATTATCAAAGAGCACCCGCAGGTCATGCTCTTGCTGTTTGCGTTCGGTGATGTCTCGATAGACTAGCGCCACCGCCGTGGGTTTATTATCTGCGCCTCGCAGCGGCGCAAGCCGCGACTCGCTATAGACGGTTCTATCGCCTACTTCCGCAACATCCTCTGCATACAGGGGTTCATTGGTCGCCAGGACATGATCAATGCGCTGCATCCACCGTTGCATAAACTCAGGAATATGCCCCAATCCATCCCGGATGTTTTTGCCAATCACCTGATCCCGGGTTGTTCCCACATGATCAATGGCGGCCTGGTTGGCATACAGATACTCGTAGTTGCCGTCCCAGACCAGAACATTGTCGGTCATTGACTCAAGGATAGACTGTAGCCGTTCCTCGCCTTGCTGATGTGCGGCGACTGACTGTTTGAGCGATGCATTGTCCGCTTCCAGTTCTGTCACGCACGCACGCAGGCGCACCATTTCTTGCTGTAGTGCTTCGAGAGACTGCTGTTCCATCACAAATTACTCCTATGCATTTCTCATGCCCC
>DAOTUK010000005.1:0-39004 GCA_034437375.1 Chloroflexaceae bacterium
CCCCGGGCCCTATCCGCTACATTCGTACACCAAAATTCACCTGTACCTCCCCTTATTATTTACTGGCATTGTATGCAAAAGCTGGTATGATTATTATTGAGGTAGTGTGATTCCGTCCTTCAAAAACTGTACCGCAAGGAAGCGCCCATTTGATAAACCATAATAACGCCAACATAGATAGTGGCTTTGAAACGCAACGTGATACGCAAGCACAGCAAGAGATCGCCCATCTGAAACAACGTATCGCTGAACTGGAGCAAACCCTTGCCGAGGTACGCGCCAGTCCACAGCATGACTCACCCGCCTGTGGGCTTACCAATGACCTTTGCAATAATCTGGTTAGCCATGCGATCCAGGGCTTTGTAATCTTCCAGAATCAACGTATTGTCTTTGCCAACCCCGCTATGGAGACGATTACCGGCTATCGGGTTGACGAACTGCTGGATATGACCCCCGCCGACATCAACGCCCTTATCCATCCCGATGACCGCGAATGGGTGTGGAACCATATTCAACAACGGGCAAAGGGAAACACGGCCCATGCCCATTTCCAGTATCGCCTGCTCCACCGCGACGGTACCACTCGTTGGATTGAGAAGTTTGCGGTCGTTGTCCAACACCAGGGGCAGCCGGCCTCGCAAATCTCCTTTGTAGACATTACCGAACAGAAGGAGATGATCGATCAGCTTCGCTTCCAATCCCACCTGCTCGAAGCCGTTGGACAGGCCATTATCGCCACCGACCTGGATGGTACCATCCTGTATTGGAATGCCGCAGCCGAGCGCCTCTATGGCTGGTCGGCCAGCGAAGTGCTTGGCAAGAATATTCTCCACGTTACCCCCGTCGAACAGGCTCATAGCCAGGCCGAAACCATTATGCGCACTGTGGGCGGCGGCGACGAATGGTCGGGCGAATTTCGCGTCCGCCACCGCAACGGCCATGCCTTCCATGTCCTGGTAACAGATGTCCCCCTCTATGATCCGTCGGGCACAATGATTGGCATTATTGGGGTATCAACGGATATTAGCCACCTGAAACATGTTGAAGCGGCCCTGTATGAAGAACGCATACGCTTGCAATGGGTGGTCGAACATGCCGAGGATGGCTTTGTCATTATCAACGAACACGATACCATCTGCTACGCCAACCAGCAGGCCCGCTATTATCTGGAAATCTCCGACGATGTGGCGCAGCAAGGCGGTGGCGGTACCTTTCGAGCCCAGAGCAGCAAACATTACCACCACTACCCCTCGGAACTCTGGGAATCGTGGCCAGCACGGCTATCTGATACGTCCCACACCAACGGGCAACACGAAGCACTCCGCTACCTGGTACGCCCCGAAACTACTACTACCCCCGTGCTCTGGCTCCAGGTTGAATTGCTGGAACTGCCCTACGAGGCCCAGAAGCAACACCTGGTCAGATTGCGTAATATTACCGACGCTATGACCACGCAGCAGCATATGTGGACATTTCACGCGCTCATCTCGCACAAGCTCAACTCGCCCATGTCCTGTCTCCTCAACAGTCTCTACCTCCTGCACGAATCGCCCGATACGCAATTAACCCCCGATATGCGCGAATTTGTCATGATTGCGTTGGAGAGTGCCCAACGGTTGCATAGCCAGTTTCAGCGTATCCGCTACTTTCTGAGCGCCCCCACCCTGGCGCAGCCGGGCCAGGGGTGCTTGCTCATGCACGTGCCCCAGTTGATAGAGCGCATTAGCGCAGAGATGGAAGTACCCCTGGCCGAACTGTCGGTACCCGAAGGACTCAAGCATGAGTCGCTGGTACTGGCCCTCTCTGCCCAGGCCATAGCCTTGCTGTTGCGGCAATTGCTCGAAAACGCCCGCAAATTTCACCCCACCCACTCGCCCACCATCGAGGCGGCCCTATCGCTCAACGAACGGACATCGGTTACTATTCAAATATGCGACGATGGAACGTCACTGGGGCCAGAACAGCTCCCCTCTGCGTGGGTTCCCTACTACCAGTGTGAGAAGGGCTTTAGTGGGCAAATCCCCGGTATGGGGCTTGGGTTGGCCATCGTCTCCTCTATGCTGTGGAGCGTTGGCGGCCAGTGCCATATGACCAATCGTGTGCCAGGGCCAGGCGTCGCGGTTGAAATGGTTGTGCCCCTGTCGCTATCCTGATACCGATTCGTGGCGCAGCTTGCGGCACACCATACGCACTCCCGACCCTACCTGCGCGTGGACTTCGAAGCTATCCATCAATTGCCGCACGCGGCCCAGGCCCGAAAGTGTCCCCTGGAGCGACACCGATGGGGTCTCTTGCAGTACGTGGGCCAGGCGGCTTTCGCCCGGGCAATGCTCTTCAATCGTAATCTCAATACCGGATTCTTGCTCGCCGGTCAGGGCGTGGATGTCTATATGCCCCGTTTCAGCGTACAGCACCAGGGTATGGACGAGTTCGCTCACCGCGGTGGCGATGCGGGCCTGCTCAACCGGGTGAAACCCTACCCCGCGTGCAACATCTCTGGCAATATAGCGAGCAACCACAATGTCCAGGTCGGTACGGATGTGTACCGACCCTTGCTGCAACGTCGCCGGTATGTTGCGTGTTGCTGTTGGGGCCGCGGCCAGGGCGCGAGAACCATAGGACGCCATAACATATGCTGACATTGAGCGAACTCCTTATCTTTGCGATTGGTATTTGCTATCACCACGTCTGCTGCGGCCATAGCGTGCATCCCTCTCCGCGTTCGGTTGATTTCTGTTATTTGTTCTGTGACATCGCGGGCGTTCGCTTCACCTATGCTCGCCTCACGCCGCACCTGTCACGGGTAGCACGTGTGTATGGAAAAGTTGTGGTGTACTTGTATCAGGATACCCTATCTAACGCCTGGTGAGAAGTAGGTAACCAGTTGAGACTTACGCTAGAACCATTCAAGATGGCGCAAGCGGACGACGCTCTTCTGCTATCTGCTGCGCAATCGTTTGCAGCAAATGCTTCAGGTTGACCGGCTTGCTTAAATACTCGTTGGCGCCCGCTTCCAGGCAGCGCTCGCGGTCGCCGGGCATCGCCAGCGCCGTGAGCGCAATAATGGGGATGTGGGCCGTGCTGGCCTGGTTGCGAATGGAATGCATCGCCTCTAACCCATTCATACGCGGCATCTGAATATCCATTAAGATCAGCGTTGGGCATTCTTCCTGGGCCCGTTCAATAGCCTCTTTCCCATTGCGAGCCACAATAACGCGGTAGCCCTTGCTTTGGAGAAATTCGCTATACAGGTCTATATTGGCTTCGTTGTCTTCGGCCAGCAGAATAAGCGAGCGATAGTGCGGCAGGGTGGGGCTATCCTGGGCCGCGGCATTATGGGGTCCGGGATTGGCCCGGTGGGTGGCCGGCCCGATTTCACTCTCGCGCAGCACCGCCTCCTGTACCACCGGCAGCGACACGGTAAACCGGCTCCCCTCGCCCGGCGCACTTGCAACCGCAATGCTCCCGCCGTGCATTTCGGTGAGGCGGGCTACCAGCGCCAACCCCAGGCCCGTGCCCACGTGCTCACGCGACAGGCTACTATCAAGCTGGACAAACGATTGGAAGAGCCGCCCCATATGCTCCTGGGCAATACCAATACCGGTATCCCAGATGCTCAGGTATACCACATCCTCATCGGGGCTACTACGTAGCTCTAGCCCGACCGCGCCCCCGTGGGGGGTAAATTTCACCGCGTTGGTCAACAGGTTGACCAGAATTTGTTTGAGCCGGCGAACGTCAGCATGGATACGTTCTATGCTGGTATGGTTCGCAAAGGAGACGTTGATACTCTTCTTCTGGGCCTGTTGCTTGACAAATTGCATACTGGCCAGGCATACATGTTCCAGGGTTACGGTATCCAGGTTCAACTCCATCTTGCCGGCCTCGATCTTGGCTACGTCTAGAATATCGTTAATCAGCTCTAGCAGATGGCGCCCGCTTGTCTCCACCGTTTGCAACACTTTGCCCTGGCGCTCGTTAATAGGGCCATAGACATACTCTTGCAACGACTCGGTCAGGCCCAGAATGGCGTTCAGGGGGGTACGGAGTTCATGGCTCATATTGGCCAGAAATTCGTCTTTTGTCCGCACAGCCCGCGATAGTTCGGCGTTGGCGCGGCTCAGTTCGCTGGTGCGCTCTGCGACCCGTTGTGTCAGCAGGGTACGCTCTTGCTGTACGGCGTCAAACAGGCGGGCGTTGGCAATCGCCTGGGCGGCCTGGTCGGCAATGCCGCGCACCAGTAATAGCTCATCGTCGGTAAAGGTACGTACGGTACCAACCGTTGCTACGCTCAAGAGCCCGATCAGTTGCCCCTCGCGCTCGATATTGACCCCTACCAGCGTGCGAATGTTGGCCCGTTGCAACAGGTCGCGGTGGGGTATGCTGTCCATGGCTTGTATATCTTCAAACAGGCGAATGGGCCTTGCTTGCTCTATCATGGTATCCATGGGTTGGCGCGGCAGGGGCGGCAATGCAGCGACTATCTCGTCGGGGACGCCAATACCATACGCATAGCGCAGCGTGTCGCTCTCTTTGTCGTAGCGCATAACGGTTACGATTTCTGCTGCGAGGGCGCGGCCGGTTTCTTCACACACGCTATGCAGCACGGCGTTCAAGTCAAGTTGGGCATTCAGGCAGGCGGCTACGTGGGCCAGTGCTTCGGTGCGGGCCGCATACTGGCGGGTACGCGCCTCGCTCTCGCGCAGGGCGGCCTCCGTGTGCTTGTGCAAGGTAATATCGGTAATGAAGCCTTCGAGCGCCAGCAGACTTCCATTCTCCCAGAAGACGCCCATACCCTGTTCCCAGACCCATTTTTCCTGCTGGTCGGCGGTGTGGATGCGGTAGGTACATTGAAAGGGCACTCGCCTGGCCAGGGCGGCCTGTACTTTATCCCACACCATCTGGCGGTCATCCGGGTGTACCAGTTCGCCATAGGCTACCCGCGAGCTGGCAATCAGTTCGACGGGGGCATAGCCGGTGAGCGCCTTGCAGCCGTTGCTCACAAAGTCCATCGTCCAGTGCTGATCATTGTTACAACGGTAAGCCATGCCGGGCAAGTTGTGCATCAGGGTTGAGAGCATACGCTCGCTCTCGCGCAGGGCCTGGCCGGCCAGTTTATACTCGGTAACATCCTTCACCGCGCCATAGACGCGCACCAGCCGGTTTTCGGTGGTATCCCAGACGGGGCGGCCGTGGTCGCGCAGCCAGCGAATGTTGCCCTTTCGGGTGCGGATACGGTATTCACTCTCTACCGGCTGGCCCGCAAAGAATAGCTCCATACGTCTGGTGGTAATGGGGCGATCTTCTGGCAGCACAAGCGATTGCCAATCGTTGGTGATGCGTTCCTGGGGGCTATAGCCGCTCAGCTTGCGAAAGCCCTCAAACCCCCATTCAAAGGTCATTGTGCCATCGGTGTCGAAGCGTACCGAGTAGACCGAATCGGAGACAAGTTCGGTGACTTCACGGTAGCGGGCCTCGCTCTCGCGCAGGGCCGCTTCGGCTTGTTCGCGTTCGGCTATCTCTTGCTGCAAGCGCTGGTTGGCCTGGGCCAGTTTCTCGGTGCGCTCCTGTACGTGGCGCTCCAGTTCCGCGTGCGTTGTGCGCAATGCTTCCTGCAAGTGGCGGTTTTCGGTAATATCGCGGTTGCTGGCCCGCCGTCCCAGAAAGCGCCCCTCGGCATCGTAAACCGCCATACAGGCATGCCCTATCCAGCGCTCCTCGCCGCTGCGGGTAATAATACGAAATTCGGTGTAGCAATCGGCACTGCTGGTAAACTGGCACCGCAGCCGGTCGGCTACCGGTTGCTGGTCGTCGGGGTGGATAATGCGGTGCAGCAGATTGGGGTCTTGTTGAAAGGCCTCTGGCGGATAGCCGGTCAGGCGCTCGCAGGAGGGGGAGACGTAGATATGGTGGCCGTGTGGGTCTACCCAGTACTCCCAATCGTGGGTAAAATCGGCCACGGTGCGGCAGCGCTCTTCGCTCTTGCGGAGGGCCTCCTGGGTTTGCTCCAACATGGCAACCTGCTGACGCAGGGCCGCATTCTCGGCTTGCAATGCGGCCATTGTGGCGGGTGCGGGTGCGTCGCTCGTATCGAGCATAATGTTCACCATTTCTGGCTGTGAGCAAGACCGGCTCACGTGCTACCGGCTGGTACAGATAAGCCCTGGGCCTTGCCGGGTATAGGTTTTGTCACAGGCGCAGCGTGCGTCGCTGCCGGTATCTATCGAGAGCGGTAACCCGCACAGACATACCCACCCGTGGCGGCGGGCCGGGGTGCCGCGCATAAGCGCGTGGGGCGGCACATCGCTGGTCACGACGGCTCCGGCCGCCACCATCGCAAACGCGCCAATCGTTACCCCACCCAGAATAACCGCGGCGGCCCCAAGCGAGGCACCCTCCTGGACGTGGGTAGAGACCAGCCAGTCGTCTTTGTGGCTGCGACGGTTGACTACATCGTACCGCGCTGAACGTGGGTACATATCGTTAATGAAAAAGACACGCGGCCCGACAAAGACGCCATCTTCCAGTGTGATACCCTCCCATATCATGTTACCATTTTTCACAGTAACATAGTTGCCAATATGGGCCCCCGATTCGACAAAGCAATGGTCGCCGATATTGCAGGCCATGCCGATGGCGGCGTCCTTCATCACATGCGCAAATGCCCACACGCGCGTGCCGTCGCCTATCTGCTGCGACTCGACCAGCGCGGTGGGGTGGACATACACATCATTGTTCATCGTTTTTGGTTCCTTATTCAAGCGAGGCATAGGCCGCCAGAAGGGGTTGTTCCTGGTGGTTCCATGCCAGATGCTTCTCTATGCGTTCTCGCCCATACTGCCCCATCTGCCGCCGCCGTTGTGGGTCATCCATCAGCATGGCTATCTTGCGGGCAAAGTCGCGCTCGTCGTTTGGTTCGGCGTACAGGGCCGCCTCTTGCGCGGTAAAGCGGTGTTCGGTCAGATCAAAGGCCACAATCGGCTTGGCCAGGGCCATAAACTCGGTCATCTTGATCATGGTGGAGCGGTCGGTAAAGGGGTTCTTGGGGTCGGGCCCGACGCAAATATCGGCGGTGGAGAGGTAGCGCATCAAGTCTTCGTCGGGAATACGCCCGGTAAACCAGACATATTCGTCAAGCTGCAACTCGGTGGCCAGCGCGCGCAGGTCATTCCATGCGTCGCCCTTGCCCACAATAATGCAGAAGAAATCGGTGCGGCCTACGTCGTCTATCAGATGGCGTAGCGCACGCAGTAGATAGTCTACCCCATCCTGCACGCCCATAATTCCCACATACCCCAGAATCGTTTTGCCCGAATCGCGCAATTGCGGATCGGGGTCTACCAGACGCACGCGGTTCAGGTCGGGGCCATTGCGCACAATGGTAATACGCTCTTCGGGCAATTTGCTGCGCTGCATCTCCAGCTTTTTATACGATTCGTTGGTGGCGATGACATGGTTGGCCAGCCGGCAGGAGAGTATTTCGAAGAATACCAGCGCATAGTAGACCAGCCGGTTGCCGCCATCGGTGAAGCGGGCATGGTAATTTTCGGGGGCTATGTCGTGGTGGTCAAAGATAAAGCGTACCCCAAACGGCTTGTAGAGCGCGGCTATCAGCACTGAGGTGTCGGGGGGGTTGTGCGCGTGAATGATAGAGAAGCGGTCATAGATAAATACGAAGAGCGAGAACAGCAGCATCGCCACCAGCGAGTAGCCATACTCCCACAGGTAGCCGCGCAGACTATCGCCCGGCGCCGGGGCCGGGTAGCGGTAGACGCGCACCCCCTGGACTACGTCGCGCCAGGGTTGATTTTTGCCAGCAGGCGCAATAACCGTCACCTTGTAGCCGCCCTGTGTCAACGTCTGGGCCTCGCGCTTGACCCGATCATCCTGGGGGTAGGGGTTATTCTCTAGCAACATCAGCACATGCTTACCAGCAGATGCCTTCATACGTCCCTCGCTTTTCCTGGTTGTCCTTGGCCAGACCTACCAGGTCTATCAGATATTGATCCTCGGACACCATGGACGGTACATCGCGGAAGGCTGCGCTCCCATTGGCAATGACTACCACTTCGGAATTGTGGACGACTTCAGACACCGTGTCCACCATGAGCGAGGCGATATGGGGTATCTCGCGGTCAAGGAAGGATTTGTTTGCGCCCATCAGTCGGTCGGGTTTGACGTGTTCGTCAAACAGGCGTACGCGGTAGCCGCGCCCCACCAGCGTCTCTACCAGCGTAACCATGGGGCTTTCGCGGACGTCGTCGGTATCGGCTTTGAAACTCAAGCCAAGCACCCCCACATTCTTAAAGCCCGTGCGCTCAATCATAGCAATAGCCTGCTTGAGATGGTTCTGGTTACTGGGCAAGATGGCGCTCAAGACGGGCACGTCTATGTCGCGTTCTCTGGCACGATAGAGCAGGGCCCGCAAATCTTTGGGCAAACAGGAGCCGCCAAAGGCAAAGCCAGGCCGGAGGTAGTAGGGCGACAGGTTGAGCCGCGTATCTTGACAGAAGATCTCCATCACCTTCTGCCCATCAATGCCGTGCATTTTGCAAAAGCTGCCAATCTCGTTGGCAAAGACGACCTTCAGCGCGTGGAAGGAGTTGTCGGCGTATTTAATCATTTCCGCGGTGGCTATGGTCGTGCGTACCAGGGGCGCATCTACGTTGGTATAGATTTGCTGCACTATGTCGCCGCTGCGCTCGTTTATCTCGCCAATAATAATATGGCTTGGGCTATAGTAATCTTTAATGGCGCTACTCTCGCGCATAAATTCGGGATTCATACAAACCCCGAAATCGGCGCCGGACTGTTTGCCCGAATACTCTTCGAGAATAGGTACCAGTTTTTCTTCGACGGTACCGGGGAGTACCGTGCTACGAACAACGACCACATGGTAGCCCTCTTTGGTAGCCAGCGCTTCGCCTATCTGGCGACACACCGTTTCGATATAGTCAAACTTGAGGCTCCCATTCTCGTTGCTTGGTGTCCCCACACACAGAATACTGATGTCGCTCTCGCGTACGGCGGCTTGCGTATCGAGCGTGGCTTGCAATCGTTTGGCCTGGGCCCCTTCGGCAATCAACGCATCCAGGCCCGGCTCAATAATCGGTGAGCAGCCGGAATTGATAAACTCTACCTTGAGCGGGTTCACGTCTACGCCAATAACCGTATGCCCTTCGCGGGCCAGACAACCGGCCGATACACACCCGACGTAGCCAAGCCCAAAAATACTTATATTCATCTATTCTCTCTCCTGGACTGCTGGTTTTTCTAGCACCAGTATCATATAATTTTCCACCTATGGCAACCCCTGCCCTGCCCTTAGACGGCGACACGTTCTGCTGCACGTTGGATGGGGACATCGAGAAACAGTTGGTGCCATAGCTCCACATTGATCAATCCCCACAGCATCACGGAATGGTCGGCCATACTGGTATCGTGCTCGTGGAGCAGGCGGGCCACAAACGCCGGGTCGAAGAGGCCGCGCCGTTTGATGGTGTCTGGGGCCAGGGTATCATGCACAAACGAGCGGATGTCCTCGCGGAACCAGAGCGCAATGGGTACGGGAAAGCCCTTTTTCTTGCGGTCAATAATCGTATCCGGTAACAGGCGGCGGCTTACCTTCTTTAACAGGTATTTGCGGGTGAGCCGCTTGAGCTTCAAGTTGGGCGGTAACGAGGCCGCAAACTCGACCATCTTATGGTCAAGGAAGGGTACCCGCGCTTCAAGCGAGGTGGCCATACCCAGTTTGTCGCCGCGTGCCAGCAGATCATCTGGTAGCCACAACTTTGTATCCACGTACAGCATACGGTTTAGTACGTGGGTGGCGTTGGTGCGGGCCAGTTGCTCGGCGAAAACGTCGCGGGTCGCGTGGCCCTCCAACGCATGCTTGAGCGTATCGGAGAGGAGCGCGGCTTTCATGTCGCTGTTGAAGAGGGGGAACCAGTTAAAAATGCGTGTTACTTCGTCGGTATGGCACAGCGCGTACAAGACCAGTTTGGGGCGGCGCAGGCCCGGCAGGCGTCGGCTAAGCCCAAGCATGCCCCCGCGCACACCCATGGGGATATGCTGAAAGAGGGGCGATACGCGCTCGCCGGCGTAGCGGCCATAGCCGGCAAACAACTCGTCGCCACCCTCGCCCGTGAGCACCATCTTCACATGCTGCGACGCCAGACGCGATACTACATAAGTGGCCAGCGTGGCCTGGTCTGCGATGGGTTGATCCAGGTGCCAGAGCATGGTGCGCGACAGATCAACGTAGTCTTGCGGTGTGACCATGACGTCGTAGTGTTCGGTGGCATAGCGTTCTGCGACCATGCGGGCAAAGGGTAACTCGCTTTCCGACTCGCCCTTGCCCTCGAAGCCAACCGAAAAGGTTTTGACGGGCTCGTTGAGAAACTCGCTCATCAAGGCTACAATGGTGCTGGAGTCTACGCCCCCGCTCAAGAAGGCCCCGAAGGGAACGTCGCTCATCAGGTGCATGCGCACACATTCGCGCAGCAAGGCGTCGAGTTGTTCGGTATACTCGTCCTCACTGATGCGCGGGTCGTAGTCGTTGGTAAAGGCGACATCCCAATAGGGGCGCACCTGTACTCCTTGCTGCTCGTCGCACGTAAGCAGACAGCCCGGCGGTAGCGCGACAACGTTTTCAAACATGGTGTGGGGGGCCGGCACATATTTGAGCGAGAGAAAGTGGCCCAGCGCGGGCAAACTCAGCCGTGCCTGCACTCCGGGGTGGTGCAAGAGTACCTTGATCTCTGAACCAAACACCAGGTCACCACCGGCCAGGGTGTAATACAGGGGCTTGATGCCAAGCCGATCGCGCGCGACGAGCAGATGGCGGCGGCGGCTATCCCAGACCGCAAAGGCAAACATGCCCCGCAGATGGGAGACGCAATCGTCGCCAAAATCTTCGTACAGGTGGGCAATAACTTCGGTATCCGAATTGGTGTGCAACACGTGCCCATGGGCCACTAGCGCCGTCCGTACCTCCTGATAGTTGTAGATTTCGCCGTTAAATACGACAACGATAGTACCATCTTCGTTGAACATCGGTTGTTTGCCACCCGACAGGTCTATGATGCTGAGCCGACGAAAGCCCAATCCCAGGGGCCCTTCCATGTAGTGGCCTGCATCGTCGGGCCCACGATGGGCCATACTGTCCATCATGGCTTGCAGGCCATCCCGCTCGACTGGTCGTTGCGAATGCGTATGGTACATACCACAGATACCGCACATGAGCCCTTCCTCTCTATTTGGCGCTTATTACCAGAATAACGATACCCCAAGAACTGGCCGCCCCTGCACCAGAGCACCCCTTGCAGCGCGACCCAGGGCCGCCATGGCGAGACGCATACTTTATGCCCCCTATTGTACGACAGTATACAAGGTTATCGCAATGGTCTGTGACTAGTGTTCACAGTTGGAGGGGGAACCCTGGGAGCGTGAGCGTCTCGCTCGCTCCAGGGCGGGCCCGATACCCGCGCTCCCAGGAACCATCCATTGCCGCGGACGCTTACGAGGAAGATTCAGGCTCAGTTGCGTTGAAGGCTATAGTGCAACTATTCGTATGGAGCGACTGATCGGCTAATTCCAGCACGCGCACCACGTTGTACCCATCGCGGCCGCTACTGCGGGGGGGGGTGCCATTGGCTATACAATCGAGGAAGTGTTGGCATTGCATACGGAGCGGCTCGCTAAAGCGCACATGGGGAATAACCACACTCCCATACCGATAGCTACACTGAAAATCGCCGTAGGTTTCGGTATAGGGCAATACGTCTACCCCCTTGTCATAAATCTTTATCTTCTCTAGATTTTCAATATCGTCGTAGACGACCATCTTTTTACTGCCCACGACCGTAATGCGGCGTATCTTACATGGGTCAAGCCAGCTTACGTGCGAGTGGGCCAGAATATTGTTGGGAAAGACCAGGTTCATGTACGCAATGTCATGAATATTTTTAATGACGTAGGCTTCGCCCTGGGCGCTCACACTGACCGGCGAGCTATCTAGCAGATAGCAGAAAATTGAAATGTCGTGTGGGGCCAGATCCCACATAACATTCAAGTCGGTCTGGAACAACCCCAGGTTGACGCGCACAGCGTTGAGATAGTAAATGTCGCCCAGTTCGCCGCTATCTATCAACTCTTTGAGGGCCAGCACGGCCGGGTTGTAGACAAAGGTATGCCCGACCATCAGCGTCAACCCGCGGGCCTCCGCTATCTGTATCAACTCTTCGGCGTGGGCACTATTCAGGGTAAGCGGCTTTTCGACCAGCGCGTGCAAGCCCTGCTCCAGACATGCTTTTGCAATGGGATAGTGGCTGGCGGGGGGGGTGGCAATGATCACCGCTTGCAGATCCAGAGAGAAAAGATCGCGGTAGTCTCTGGTGGTTTTGATGTGGGGGTAGCGTGTTTGTATCTGGGCAAGGCGCTGATCGTTCAAGTCAGACACGACCACCACTTCGGAGCCGGGCATCTCAACAAAGTTGCGGATAAGGTTGGGGCCCCAGTAGCCTGAACCAATTACACCGACCCTGGCAATACTCATCTTCCATCCTTTCCTAACCTAACTATTATTTCTACCCATAAAGCAAAAACAGGCTTCATACTCGTGGTATGTCAGCCTGTTCTTTAACCCTTACCTTATCATAGCATACGTCGGGTCTTTTTTTATTCTGAGCGTTACATCGCGCCTTTGCGAGCGAAGACCGCCAACGGGGTCTGGACGATGAGTTTGAGATCCATCCAGATGGACTTGTTGTCAATGTACCACAGGTCCAGTTTGACCATCTCGTCGAAGTCAGCCGAGCTGCGGGCGCTTACCTGCCACATACCCGTGAGGCCAGGGAGGGCTTCCAGACGGCGGCTGTGCCACGGCTCGTAGATGTCCACTTCGTACTGAATGGCGGGGCGCGGGCCAACCATCGTCATATCGCCCTTGAGCACGTTCCACAACTGGGGCAGTTCATCCAGGCTGGTCTTGCGGATGAAGTGACCGATGCGGGTAATGCGCGGGTCACGCACCAGCTTGCGCACCTCGGTTTCTTCGCCCTGAATAGTGTCCATCGCCTGCTTGTCGTTGCGAATGAAGGCTTGAACAAAGTTGCGGTGAATGGCGCTATCAGCTTTGTGGAACATCGAGCGGAACTTGTACACTTTGAAGTTCTGGCGTCGCCACACTTTGCGACCGTTGACTTTGACCAGCTTGGCCCCGACGCGCTCCTGAGCGAAGAAGATGGGGCCAGGAGAGTCCAGTTTGACCAGCAACGCGATAACCAGCATAATCGGAGCAGCAATCAGCAACATTGCAAAGGAAAAAACCACATCAAGGATTCTTTTTGCGGCGTAATAGAACGCACTATCTTTTTCCCATCCCTGAAAAGCTCGTGTTGTAACCGTTGATTCCGCCACACTCTGGTTTCTCATCATTACGTCTAACATTGCTCTCTCCTTATATCTTTCCAAAACTTCACTTTTGCTCAGAAATACGCCGCTTTCCCTATGCCATCAGGCGTATTGACTTTTCTTTAACCGTATGCTAAACTTTGCCTTAACGAATAGCAGTTTTCGTTTCTTGTCCGTGTAACCATTGGTACTTCAGTTTTGTAGGGCTTTGCTCTGGGGCTACAGAGTAAGCCCTTTGATATGAACGGTACTGCTACGATGTCCCTTCGTATCTTCCCCTTACTGGTTCCGAGTACTCGTTCAGAATTTCCTCGTGTATTTTGTTGTTAAGGCGGTGTTTTCATCACCTGCACCAATCATAGCAGACGGAGGGGGGCTTTGTCACTGTCTGAAAGTACAGTCTCTCACAAAAAAAAGTACAGTCTTTATCAAGGCGTCCCTTGCACAAAAGGGCAAAAAGGGCCGAGAAGTACAGTACAGCCCTTGCGACGATGCCCTGTACTAAAGGGCAAAAGGGGCAAATAACAGTATCGTTTAGCCCTTGCAATGACGCCTTCCGAATGGGTTAAAAAGTTGTTAATGCTGTGCCGGTGTAATGGAATACCCGCTACCGGTTAGGTCAGGGGCAACCACACAAACGGGCGATACCCGCGTCTGTATTGGCGCAACCGGGGGGGTATCGGGGGAAGGGTATAACGGTGCTGGTAGGTATCATGAAAGGTATCTCCAACGTATCATGATCCCATAAATAAGTATTATTATGTATAGTATAATCTAGGCAATAGCGGCATAATATGATAGAATTTTTGGTACCTGTATACATTTACGGTGGGACAGCCATGGGAGTATGCGGGGTACCGAAATCGGGGGAAACCCAGGACGCAGTGTGGGGAAAGGGGGCAGGATGCCGGACGATACCGCAACGGCAGCGACGCTTGAGGAACAGGTTGCCCAGTTAGAGCAACGTATTGCAACCGTGGAGGCAGAGAATAGGGCGCTGCGCCAGCAAATGGGCGACCAGGAGTGCTCCTGCCGTTTCTTTCAATCGTTTGTAGAACAAAGTCCAGATGCGATGAGTATGCTGCGTCTGGACGATGAGCGTACCGTGTATATGAATGCTGCGGCATGCTCGCTGGCCGGACATACTGATAGCACCTGGTATGATAGGCCCTTTACCGAGGTCTTTCAATTCCCTTCTGTACAGAAGGTTCGGACAATCCTTGACCAGGCCCGCCAGCATGGTGCGTGGCAGGGCGAGGTGGCGTACCAGCTTTCTGATGGTAATACCCTTCAGGTGCCTATGCACGCCGTTGTGGTGCAAGACGATGGCCAACCGCCGATGATCTCGGTTGTGGTGCGGGGCAGTGTGCAGTTTGAGCACATGGAAGCCTTGCTGGCTCGCAAGCGGGCCATCCTCGAAACGTTTGGCAAGGCCGCGGTGCAATTTTTGCACGGGCCCGATTTGCACCAGAATGTGCAGCAGTTGCTGGAACGCCTGGGGACGGCGCTTGATACCAGCCAGGCCTGCATCTTTCAAAACCAATCTGCGATGGATGGCGACCGTGCAGACACCGCTATGGTGGCTGTGTTGCGCTATTGTTGGACAAAGCATGGCGGCGTCCGCAACGCAGAAACGTTGTATGAGCAACCGTGGCACTATGCAGAGGCCAGGCGCTGGCAGGAGATGCTCTCGCAGGAGCAGAGTATCTGTGGCAATATTGGCGATTTTCCAGCACCAGAGCAGGCCCTGCTGGCACGGTTTCATATTCAATCCCTGCTCCTTGTCCCTATCTTTGTCAACCAGCAGTGGTGGGGCTTTATTTTGCTGCAAGAGCAGGAACAAGCTCGTATCTGGACTGAATCAGACCAGAATGCCTTGCACGTTGTCGCTGGTATTGTGGGGGCCGCGCTCCATCGGGCCAAGAATGATATGGATTTGCGCCGCCAGGAACAGCAGTTGGAAATGTTCTATCTAGCGATAGAGCAGAGCGCCAGTGGTATGATGATTGCCGACCCCCAGGGCATCATTGAGTATGTCAATCCCCGCTTTACGCAGATCACCGGCTATACGGCTGAAGAAGTGGTGGGGAAGCCTATTCAGGTATTACAATCGGCAGAGACATCTACCCGCAAGTATCTCAAGTTGTGGGCGACTATTTCAGCCGGGCGGCAATGGCGCAGCGAGTTGCGGAGCTATCGGCGCCGAACCAATGAGGTCTACTGGCTTGGGGCCTCTATCTTGCCCATTACCGATGAACAGGGCACCGTAACCCACTTTCTAGCGGTTGGGCAGGATATTACCGAGCGCAAACGTTCAGAAGAAACGCTGCGGAGCAATTTACAATTTCTTGCCACGCTATTGGATACGATACCAAGCCCGGTATTCTACCAGAATAGGGAGGGGCGCTACCTTGGCTGCAACCAGGTCTTTGCATCGCTGGTACTTGGGTTGCCCAAGGATTCGATTATTGGGCGCCGCCTGAGCCAGTTGCCGCAAATTTTCCCGCCGGAAAAGGCGGGGGGATACTATGCCCGCGATATGCAGCTTATCCGCGACACGGGCGTACAGAAGTATGAGGCCCAGGTACAGTGTGCTGATGGGGTCACACGCGACTTTATCTTCTCCAAGGCAACCTTTACCGACGCCAGTAACGAGGTGGCCGGTATTATCGGCGTGATGCTTGATATTAGCGACCGCAAGCGTATTGAAGAGGCGTTGCGCAAGAGCGAAGAGCGCTTCCGCCTGTTGGCCGAAAATGCCCGCGATATGATCTTTCGCTATCGTCTTACCCATCCGCGCGGCTTTGAGTATGTCAGTCCCTCGGTAACCAGCATTATGGGCTATACGCCAGAGGAGTATTATACCGACCCGGATATTGACTTGAAGAGCTTGCACCCCACCAGTCTGCCGGTCTTTAACGTCTTTACCAGATCGTCTGAAACGTACCAGGATCTGGTGACGATGCGCTATGTACGCAAAGACGGCAAGCAGGTGTGGATTGAGCAAAACTCCTGGCAAGTGTTTGATGACGAGGGCAACGCGATAGCGATAGAGGGCATTTCGCGCGATATTACCGAGCGCGTTGGTATCGAGACGGCGTTGCGTATCCAGCACGATCTGGCCGTCGGGCTTAGTTCGGCCAGCGATTTGAAAGTTGCCTTGAATCAGGGGTTGATGGCCGGTATTCAGACCGATGAAATAGATTGTGGGGGCGTCTACCTGGTTGATAAGCAGACGGGCGATTTGCATATGACGGTGCAAGTCGGATTTTCCGATGATTTTCTGCCCCATATTGCCCAATTGCAGGCCGGTTCGCACCAGGTACAAATGTTGAAGGAGCGCAAGGTGATTTACCAGCGCTTCCCAGAAGTATTGCTCGGCCCCTTTGATCTGGGGCGCTGGAATGAGGGGCTCCGCAGTGTTTGCATCGTGCCCGTGCATGATGAGAAGGATGTGCTGGCCGCGCTCTATCTCGCCTCGCACACCCACGATGATATACCCGTAGCAACCCGGACGCTGGTAGAAGCTATCGCGGCCCAGATGGGCAGCGTTATTGCACGGTTGGAAGCGGAAACGGCGCTCCGCGAGAGCCAGAATAATTTGCAAACCCTGTTTGATACGCTGGATGATTTCCTGTTTATCTTCGATGTCCAGGGCTACATTTTGCATATGAACCCGGTGATGGAAAAATGGCTTGGCTACGCGCCAATGGCGTTGCAAAAGGTCAACGTGCTCGATATTCACTCGTTGGAACAGCGCGATGAAGCGATGGCCATGTTAGCCGCCGAGGCCAGCGACGAAGACTCCGGGGTCTGGCTTATTCCGCTGGTGTCCAAGGATGGCGAACAGATACCCGTAGAGACGCGCGTAAAGCGGGGGCGTTGGAATAAGCAGGATGTCTTCTTTGGTATCTCGCGCGATATTACCGAGCGCCAGCGGGTGCAGTCGCAACTCTTGCAGCAAGAGCATTCGCTGGCCGTGCTGCGCGAGCGCGAGCGCCTGGCCCGCGAACTGCACGATAGTATTGGCCAGGTACTTGGCTATGCCAATACCCAGGCCCAGGCTATCAGTACACTGCTTGGCAAGGGCAAATATTCGCTGGCCCGTTCGTTGCTTAAGAAACTGGTCGAGGTAATACAGGATTCGCAAGCCGATGTGCGCCAGTTCATTCTGGGGGTCAAGGCCAGTACGCGGCTATATCCCGACTCGGCCCACCAGGATAAAGGCTTTTTCCACGCGCTCCGCGAGTATCTTGAGCGGGTTGCAGAATTCTACGGCTTGCATACCGAACTGGTTACACCGCCCGATTTTACCGACGGGGTGTTGTCGTCTACGATGGAAGTACAGCTTCTGCGTATTGTCCAGGAGGCGTTGACCAATGTCCGGAAGCATGCCAACGCGCAGACCGCCCGTATTCTCTTCCATCCCCAACGCGACTTTTTGACGGTGACAATTGAGGATGACGGCGAAGGCTTTGAGCGTTCGCAGATGTCTGGTGATAGCGACCAGAGCTATGGTTTACATAGTATGAGCGAGCGGGCCAAGGAGATTGGCGGTAGTCTGGATATTGATAGCAAGCCAGGCCATGGTACCAGGGTGATGGTCTATTTGCCCTTGCGGAGCGCCGAAGGGGTCTACCGCAAGATTATGCTGGTTGATGATCACCCACTCTTCCTGGAAGGCATCCGCAACCTGTTGAGCGCGTGTGGGTTAGAGGTTATCGGGACGGCCGTAGATGGTAACGAGGCCCTGGAAAAGGCGCGGATACTCCATCCGGATGTCATCTTGATGGATGTCTATATGCCCAATTGCAACGGGTTGGAAGCAACCCGCAACATCAAGGCCGAGTTGCCCGATATTCAGATAGTGATGCTCACTACGTCTGAGGATGACGATACGCTGTTTGCGGCCATCAAGAATGGGGCCGCCGGCTATTTGCTCAAGAGCCTGGATGCTTCCGAATTGTTCGAGGCGCTCTCGATGCTGGCCCAGGGCGAGATGCCGCTGGCTCCCTCGCTGGCCTCGAAGGTGTTGGATGAATTCTCCAGTCGTTCAACCAGGACAAAGGGGGTCGTGCCGCGGGTGTCTCTCCGCAAGGATAACGCCAACGCCACCACCACCGCCACCGCCGCACCAGTGACCCAGTCATTGCAACCCGAAACGCCAGCGACAACTGAGTTGAGTGCCACAACGACGAAACTCAGCCCAAGCGATGCGCCAATTACCCAGGAACTGGGCGATAGCGATTATGTCGTAGATGAGGAAGATGAGGAGCATGAGGACGAAGAGCACGAAGACTATAGTGGTACCAACGGCAATGCTGCTGAAGAGGAGCTGTCAGAACGGCAGCTTGAGATTTTGACCATGGTGGCGCAGGGACACACCTACAAGCAAGTAGGGGTGGCGTTAAACTTGAGCGAGCGCACCGTGAAGTACCATATGGCAGAGATTATCAATCGGTTGCATGTGTCGAACCGCGCCGAGGCGATTGCATACGCGGTCGGGCTTGATAAGCGCAACAAGTAAGCGCGGGGGGGGCATGGACTCTCGTCCCATGTCCCCCCCGTTATTCCCCGCATCCTCTGGTTGTCTGAGAGACTCTCCTGGGAACGCACCAACATTGTGGGGCACCGGGTTGGTATAATATCTCGGCTCCATCCCACAGAAATTCTTACCAAATGTGAACAGATACCCCCCCGACGCAATTGCCCCTCACCAGCCAGATCTGGTATGATGATACCGGCGTGAGGGGTATAGTCTCACGCGAAGTGGAGCAGGTAGCGCACACGTATGGAACAGCGTATAGCAGGAACGAACACGAACCGCCAGGCGATGGTGCTCGTTCTTGATACTTCCCCAGAAAATTTAGTCCGTCTAGAAACGATACTCACGAGCCACGGCTACCAGGTACGGTTGTCCGCCGAAAGCGCGACCGGTCTGGCCCTGGCCCGCGAGGAGGGGCCGGATATTGTCTTGCTTGGTACGCACCTGCCGGAGATGGATGGGTACGAAGTATGCCGCCGGCTCAAGCATGACCAGCACACGCGCGATATTCCCGTTATCTTTATCAGTAGCCTGGGTGCGGCGGCCCAGGTGGTTGCGGCCTTTCGGTCTGGCGCAGCCGACTATATTACGCGGCCCTTTCAGGCGGAAGAAGTCGTGGCGCGGGTGGACAACCAGGTATCGTTTGTTCGCACACGACAAGCCTTACAGCGGCGCATAGCGCTTGAAGAGCTTATCACCGCTATTTCCACACGCTTTATCAATGTCACGCTAGAACATATTGGCCCGGAGATAGAGCGCTCGCTTGCCGACATTGGCCGCTTTATCGAGGTCAACCAGTGCTACATTATCCTCTTGAACCAGGATGGTACGGCCATTGCGTCGGGCTACAAGTGGAGCAATGAGCAGCAGGGGCGCATAGAGCAGGTGCGGGGGGCGTCGCTGGCCCCGTTCGGGTGGGTGATGACGAGGTTGCGGCGGCTAGAGACAATCAATATCCCCCGCCTGGACGATTTGCCGCCCGAAGCAAGCGCCGAGCGGGAATTGTGGCGGCGGCAGGGGCAAACCTCGCTGCTGGCGCTACCGCTGGCTATCGGAGAAACGCTGGTCGGGTTTATGGGCTTTCGCAGTACCCACGAGGAGCGGCAGTGGGATCAGGAAGATGAGCGCTTGCTCTCGGTCATTCGAGATGTGTTTGTCAATGTGGTGGCCCGCCAGCGGGCCGAGGTACGCCTGCGCCAGGAGTGTGGCCGCTCGCAGACCTATCTTGACATTGCGAGTGTGATGTTTGTTGCGCTCGATCGGTTTGGGCGCGTCACGCTCGTCAATTCGAAGGCGTGCGAGATACTAGGCTATGCAACCGAGGAGATTATTGGCAAGGTCTGGTTTGACCATTTCTTGCCAATGAGTAAGCGCGACGAGGTACGCCATATCTTTGGCCAGTTGTTGGATGGGCAATTGGAATGGGTCGAGTATGTGGAAAGCCTGGTGCTGGTACGTAGTGGTGAGGAGCGGACGATAGCGTGGCACAATACGCTTGTGCGTGATGATTTGGGCGTGGTAGTCGGGATACTGTCGTCGGGCACCGATATAACCGAGCGCAAGCGGGCCGAGGCCCGCCAGGCTACCCAACTGGCCGTAACGCGCATTCTCGCCACCGCAGAGACGAAAGCCGCCGCCTTGCCGCGCTTGCTCCAGGCCATTGGCGAAGGGCTAGACTGGCAGGTAGGCGAATGGTGGCAAGCCGACGACCACGCCGGGGTATTGCGTTGTACGCATGGGTGGCATGCGCCGGACTTTGCCGAAACTGACTTTGCCCGCCTGTCGCCAGCGATAACTTTTGTGCGCGGAGAGGGTCTGCAAGGGCGCGTCTGGCAGAGTGGTGCGCCGGCCTGGATCGCGGAAGCGCCGGCCGACCCCCATTTTGTGCGTTCAGCCATGGCTGCGCGGGCGGGGTTGCAGGCCACAGTTGTCTTTCCCGTGGGCTACCACGATCACGTTGATGGGGTCATGAGCTTCTTTAGCCGCGCTATTCGCCCCCCCGACCCGCCGCTATCGCAGATGATGAGCGATGTTGGGAGCCAGATAAGCCAGTTTCTCAAGCGCAAGCGGGCGGAAGTGTCGTTCGAGGTAGAGCATGCTCGCTTCGAGTGGGTGGTAGAGCATACCGACCACGGGTTTGTGATTGTCAACGAGCATGATGCAATAGTCTATGCCAACCAGCAGGCGCGGCGCTATTTGCACCTGTCCGACGCGGGAGCGGGCCAGACCTTCCACTTCCTTGATCTGGCGTGTCGCCACTATAACTGCCACCCGGAGGAGGCGTGGGAAGCGTGGTTGCAACACAGTATCGCCGCCGACCCGCCCGGCCAACGGGTGCTGCGCTACCTTGTACGGCCCGAAACGCACGAGACGCAGGCATTGTGGCTTATGGTCGAACGGCTCGATTTACCCACAACCCAGGGCGAACAGCTCATCTGCTTGCACGATGTTACCCGACAGATGACTACTCAACGGCATATGTGGACATTTCACGCGCTCATCTCGCACAAGCTGAATACCCCGCTGTCATGTCTGATAAACAGCCTGTACCTGTTGGGCGAGCAATTGCCGGGAACACTGCCCGAATCGGTGCAAAATTTTGTTACCATTGCGCTTGAAAGCGCCGAACGCTTGAACCAGCAGATACGCAGTATTCGCCACTTCCTGACCACGCCGCTTCTCGCTCAGCCGGGCTCAGAGTGTCCGCTCAATCGCGTACCCGCCATTGCCCAACACCTTGGCCAGGAATTGGGAATAGAGCGTCTGCACTGCTCCGGTTTTGAACAAATCAACGGAGCCTATATGGTGCTCTCGGAGCAGGCGGTGGTGCTGGTGTTGCGGCAGGTGTTAGAAAATACGCGCAAGTTTCATCCCCGCCATGCGCCAGAGGTAGAGGTGTCGCTATGCCACCGGCAAGAACAACGGGTCTGCCTTTGTGTGGGTGATGATGGCGCTTCGTTGACCCCAGAGCAGTTGGGGCAGGTATGGGTGCCCTATTACCAGGTAGAGAAGGGATTTAGTGGACAGGTGCCGGGGATGGGATTGGGTCTGGCGATTGTCGCGTCGCTCTTGTGGGGCGTGGGGGGGAGCTATCGCATTGTCAACCGCGAACCGGGGCCGGGGGTTATTGTCGAGATGGTGGTGCCCCTGGCCCGGCTCCCGTCCGGTTGAGGCGTCATGCAGCCGGGCGACACAGGGGCCAGTTTGCCGGGCGCGGCGCTATTGCAGCAGCAGGCGGCGTGGTTGGCGCCTATGCGGGCGCGGGTACTGCGGCGGGCCGCCATTGCCCAACGCCAGCGCGTGCTCGATCTGGGGGCCGGCTATGGCGCGGTCACAGAGGAGTTGACGCGGCGGGCAGGGGGGGCGGTGTATGCGTTTGATATAGCCGCGCAAGCGCTTGCGGCACACACGGCCGCGGGTGGGTCGCTGGCCGTGTGTGCCGACGGGGCGCTGCTGCCCTTCCCCGACGGGGCGTTCGATCTGGTGTTTTGCCAGTGTGTGCTGATGTGGGTGCCGTCGCTGCCGCTGGTGGTGCGCGAAATATGGCGGGTACTCCAGCCGGACGGCGTGGTCGTGGCGCTTGAGCCAGACTATGGCGGCATGCTAGAACACCCGCCGGAGATAGCCACCCGCCCCCTCTGGGAAGCGGCCTTGCGGCGGGCGGGGGCCAACCCGCACACCGGGCGGATACTGCCGGGCGTGCTGGCCGACCAGGGCTTTACCGTCCAGGTAGACTTGCTGCCGCACCTGGTACCCCCGGCGGCGGCCCGTTTCGACTTCCTGCGTGATTTGCCGCTCTCCCCGCCCGAACAAGCCGAACTCCACACCATTGAACAGCATGATGCGGCCCTGGCTGATACCGCCTGGGGGCGCGTAGTTCATCTGCCCTTTGTGGTCGCCACCGGGCGGCGGTAATGCCCCGCCGTACAGCAATCAACCGAACAAGGGAATATGGCGGGGGAGCAGGCGACGGGGGCGCTTCAGCGCTTCAGGGGCAAGAACGGCGCGGGGAGCGGGGGTTGGTCGGCGCGACTGCCGACCATAGGGAGCACTGGCGGGGCCGTCTGAACGGGGCGGCCCGCTAGGGGAAGCACGGGGGCCATCCCCGCGTGTGGGGCGGCTCCATCCGACACAATGGGCAGGGCCGGACGCGCCGGGGTCGGCGCGTCCATAGTGAGCATCTGGTACTCCCGTGCGCGCATCTCGCGCCCGCCAAGCGCATTCCACCATATAAGCGGAAAGAGGAAGTGGGAGAACAGCACCGCCCCCCCCACAATCAGTAAGCCCGTGGTGGTCATCGAATCTCCGGTCGGATCACGTTTCCAGCTCATAATACGCTCGTCACATTCGTTCTTTTCAATAGATGTTTCTAACTTTATCGTATGGTATGATAGCGCAAATACGCGCGTTTTTCAAGGGTACGCAGGCGCGGCCGGCGGGGACTATGGCTAATTTATCATTTTTAATGGTTTTTGCTTGACAAACCGATGGAATATGGTATAATTAACAATTGCAATATATATATATCAAATGTTATGGTACCCGCAGCAGGTACCAGACATCATGATATAGTTCAGGGATGGCCTGAATAAACCTTACAAGTACCAGAAGAGTTTTGTTATGACAATGATGGTAGAACAGGATGGCGCAAATACGACCATGCGGGTAGAACGGAAGGAACAGGGGGCTACTCGTCAAAACATTTTGCAGTTGCTCCGTCGGCGCGGTCAGATGACGGCCATTGAATTAAGTCAGGCGCTCAATATTGGGGCGGTTGGCGTGCGGCAACATCTTGCGTTGCTTGAGCGAGACGGTCTGGTGAAGGTATCGGGGTTGCGCCGCAGCGTCGGGCGGCCCAGTCATCTCTACACGCTCACCTCCGAATCGGAACGCTACTTTCCCAAAAATTATGACCGGCTGGCCAACGATATGCTGAGCCTGATAGAGGAGCAGTGGGGCGAAGAGGCAGTCGGCCAGGTGTTGATGGCGCGGCGCAAGCGATTGGCCCAGACGTATGCAGCGCGGTTGGAAGGGAAGCCCCGTTCTGAACAGGTGGAAGAGCTATGCAGCATCCTGGCAGAAATGGGCTATATGTGTGAGTATGAGATATGCGACGATGGGTCGTTTGTGCTGGTAGAGCACAACTGCCCCATAGATTGTGTGGCGCGGTGTCATCCACAATTTTGTACCCACGAAATAGAGCTGTACCAGGAACTCCTGGGAGTTCCTATTTCGCGTGATTCAACCATTGTTGATGGGGGCCTTTGTTGCCGCTACTACATTCCAGCGTGACACGGGCCAGCGGCTACCATAGCCTTGACCCTCTGGGCATCACAGCGGGTTAAGCTGTTCCCGTATTTGTTCGGTGGTATAGCTCTCGGTTTCCAGCGAACGGCGGTTTGTGGCTCGCATGAATTGTTGATGCTGCCAGAGCAATTCGCGCTCACTTTCTGCGCTGGCCAGCACTTCAAGATCGTGCAAATCGCGGCGCGTAGAATCGGCCGGAAAGCCACACAAGCCTTTGTGGGCCAGCTTGCGGGCCTGCTGGAAATCCTGACATTGGTAGGCCAGCGAGGCCGCGCTCAGGTAAAGCAGCGAGCGGAGCGGCTCGGCGGCATGCTCGGCCGGCAACAAGTCGGCAGCGTGCGATTCGTAGACGCAGGCATCGCGGGCCAGCACATCGGCCCGCTCGGTGTCTCCCTGCTGGCGACTGAGCAGGGCCAGTTGGGCCAGATCCATTGCGCGTTCGTGCAATGCATGCAATGCTTTCATAGTCGTACCATACCCCTTTCGTTGACAGGTTTGTCTTGTATACCAATACCAACCGACTTCTTGCGCGAGCGCAAGACTATGTCCCTATCACGTATTCCTGGGACAACCCCACCGATCCCGCAATATTGCTTATGTATTGTACCATGTTCTTACGACAATGTGTCGTAGAACTTTTGGGTAGGTTTTGGTCGAACGCCCGGTCACGGTTCGCGCATATTGAACACCAGCAGGCGGGGTTCGGTCATCTCCACTATCGCATAGCGTACCCCCTCGCGCCCCAGGCCACTTTGTTTGACCCCGCCGTAGGGCATATGGTCAACCCGCCACGTGGGGACATCGTTTATCATAACGCCGCCAACCTCAAGCGCTTCGTAGGCTTGCCACGCCAGCGACAGCGTATTGGTAAAGACGCCGGCTTGCAAACCATAGTCGCTATCGTTCATCGTGTCAAGCGCTTCTGTCATGCTGGTATAGGGTTCGACCGTCACCACCGGGGCGAAAATCTCCTGGCAATTGACGCGCAGATGGTGGGCCGCGTTGGTCAGCACGGTTGGGGCAATCGTGTTATCTTGCACCTGGCCGCCGGTAACGACCTGGGCCCCCGCGGCGCGGGCCTCATCCAACCAGGCGGCCACGCGCTCGCCTTCGGCAGGAGAAATCACCACCGACAGGTCGCTGGTTTCGTCCAACGGGTCGCCCACCTTGAGCGCCTGGACAGCGGGAATGAAGAGGCTCATAAATTTCTTGTAGACCTGGTGGTGTACCAGCACACGCTGTACCGATATGCACGATTGCCCGGCGTAGGAGAAGGCCCCGGTCACGATACGTCCCGCGGCATAGGCCAGGTCGGCGTCTTCGTGGACAATGACGCCCGCATTGCCGCCCAGTTCCAGCATCACGCGCTTGGTACCGGCCCGCTGTTTCATGGCCCATCCCACCGCGGGACTGCCGGTAAAGGTCAACAATTTAATACACGCATCTTCAACCAGGGGGGCCGCCAGCGCGCCGGGCATGGGCAGCACACTCAGGCCGCCGGGAGGATAGCCAGCGTCGGTTATCATGCGGGCCAGGTGCAGCGCGCTGAGGGGGGTCTGGGAGGCCGGTTTCAGGACAACGGGGCACCCGGCGGCCAGGGCCGGGGCCAGTTTGTGGGCCACCAGGTTGAGCGGGAAGTTAAAGGGGGTGATAGCCGCAATGGGGCCAATGGGAAAGCGCCGCACAAAGCCATGGCGGCCCTCGGCGGTGGGGTTGGCGTCCAGGGTAAGCGTTTCGCCGGGAATGCGGGTTGCTTCCTGGGCGGCCTGGGCTATAGTAAAGATGCTGCGTTGGACTTCGGCGCGGGCCTGGTTAATCGGTTTGGCGGCTTCCTGGGCAATCGTGCGGGCCATAGGCTCGGCGTGGCTTTCCAACGCCTGCGCAACGGTATGCAGGATGTCGGCGCGGCGGTAGGCCGGTAGGGCCCGCGTGGCGGGCGCGGCCTGGACGGCGCTCTGGATGGCGCGTTCGAGGTGGTCCGGGCTGGCGCGACAGACGCGCCCGACCGGGGTACCGTTGTAGGGGTTCACGACGTCATACACGTCGTCTGTTTCGAGCCACTGGCCGGCCAGCAACAAGGCATGGGGGTGGTCGCTGTTCACGGTTTGCTCCTTCCTTATTTTCGTATCCTGGGTATGCTTCTGTTATCTGGATGATAGCATTGAGATGCTGTGGGTGCAAATCTAGTTGAGATATTACCCCGCCCATGATAGGATACATCTGGTGAGGCGAAGAGGCGAGGGCGCGAAGAGGCGAGGCGGTAAGAGAGAGAGAGGAGATGGCTATGGCTATTTTGGGCCTGGATATTGATGGAACCATTGTGGGCAAAAGCACATTAAGCGAGGTAGATGGGCCGGGGGGGCGGTTGAGCTATTGCGGCTATAGTTTGCACGATCTGGCGATGCATGCCAGTTGGGAAGAGGTAGTCTACCTGCTATGGCATGGCGAATTGCCTACCATGGCGCAACTGGAGGAGTTGCACCGGCAGTTTGCGGCCGAACGAACCTTGACGGCGGATGAGGTGGCACTACTGCGCACGTTGCCAACCAGCGGGCACGGTATGGATTTTCTGCGTACGGCCCTGTCGGCGCTGGCGCAGCAACAGGAGCCCACCCGTATGAGCTATAGTACCATTTTGCCGGAGGGACTCCGCCTGACGGCGAAAATACCCATCTTGCTGAGTACGTGGGTGCGTCTGCGCCAGGGACAGGAGCCCGTTTTACCAGACCCGATTTGTGGCCAGGCAGCGAATATGTTGTTGACGTTGCATGGTACGCCCCCGGATGAGGTGGCCATACGGTCGCTGAATACCTATATGGTGGTGCTTGCGGAGAATGGTCTAAACGTCTCTACCTTTGTCGCCTGTGTGGTGGCCAGTACCCAGAATGACCTGTACGCGGCGCTCACGGCGGCCATCGCCACGCTCAAGGGCCTGGCGCATGGGGGCGCCAACGAGTATGCAATGCGCACATTTCTAGAGATAGGCACGCCGGAACAGGCCGCCGCATATATTGATGGGATGGTGTCTCGCAAGGAGCGTATGATGGGGGTGGGCCATCGCGTGTTTGAGGTCGAAGATCCGCGGATGCGCCATATGCGGCGGTTGTCGGAGGCGATGGCGGCCCGCCCCGGCGCCGATGGAACCAGCCATGCGGTGGCGGAGGCGGTGGCGGATGTTGTGCGCCAACACCCCTTTTTCCGCACACGCGAGCTTTTCCCCAACGTCGAATTTTATAGTGCGCCGCTTCTGCACCAGTTTGGCTTTCCGCTGGATTGTTTTACGGCGGTATTTGCCTGTGCGCGGTTGCCGGGGTGGCTAGCGCATATTCGGGAGCAGTTGACCAACCGCCGGCTGGTGCGGCCAGAGGCGGCCTATGTTGGGATGGGCCAGCGAGCGCTTGTACCGCTTGACGAGCGGTAATGGTAGTAGGCTATTTTGTATGGAGTGAGGAGGGGAGGGGCTATGAGCGAAGAGCGCCAGACCATAGCGGCGTTGCAAGCAGAGGTGGCCGCCCTGCGCCAACGGCTACAGGCCCTGGGGCGGCCCCAGGAAACCGGGCCATTGTCCCAGGGCGATGAGTCCGATCTCGTCCACCGGCGAGATCGGATATTAGATGCGATTAGCTTTGTGGCCGAGCATTTTCTGCGTACCGATGATATTCATGCCAGTATTCAGGTGATGCTCGAACGGTTGGGCCAGGTGACCAGTGTGAGCCGTGTCTACGTCTTTGAAAACCACATGAGCGTGACTGGTATGCTGATGATGAGCCAGCGCTACGAGTGGGTATCCGAGGGGGTACAGCCACAAATCAACAATCCAGAGTTGCAAGCGCTGCCCTACCGCGAGGCGGGGTTTGATCGGTGGATCGAGATATTGGAGTCGGGCCAGGCTATCTATGGCAATTTGGCCACCTTTTCAGAGGCTGAGCGGGTCATATTGGAGCCCCAGGATATTTTGTTTCTGGCAGTTGTGCCGGTGTTTGTGGGTTCCCAGTGGTGGGGGTTTATCGGGTTTGACGAGTGTGTGACGGAGCGGGTCTGGTCGGAGATGGATATACGCGCCTTGTCGGCGGCGGCGACGATTATGGGCAGCGCCATTCAACGCAAGACGATTGACGAGGAGCGCGAGGCCCTGCAACAGCAGATTATTGATTCGCAGCAGTCTACCCTGCGCGAGCTGTCGTCGCCGCTTATTCCCCTATCCGATAGCGTGGTCTTGATGCCGCTGATTGGGACGATAGACAGCATGCGGGCCCAGACGATTATGGAAACGTTGCTAGAGGGGGTGGCACAGCACCAGGCAACCATCGCTATTGTAGATATTACCGGGGTGAGTGTGGTAGATACCCAGGTCGCCAATGCGCTGATACAGGCCGCACAGGCTGTGCGCTTGCTTGGGGCGCGGGTGGTGTTGACGGGTATTGGCTCCACGATGGCCCAGACGCTCGTGCATCTAGGGGCCGATATGCAAACGCTTGAAACCCGCGGGAGTTTGCAAAGCGCCGTGGGGTGGGCGCTCAATACTGTGCGGGCCGCTGGTAAATAGTACCCAAATACGTACCACTTTTAACATAAATCTGAACGTTCCATACCCCTTCGCGCTATTACGAACTATCGGAAGGGATGGTACAATAAAGGTTCAGGGGTGTTTGCTTGCTTCACAATGGGCCTGAATACCGTTTTGTCCAGAGAACAAACGAACGAACGAGGGAGGCTCCAATGCGGTCTGACGAGGAACGAGAAACGCCTGAAGCGACTCGGTTACACCAGCAAGTTGCGGTGCTCCAACAGGAACTTGCCGATTTGCAACACCAGAATGCATCGCTTAAAGCGCAGTTATCGCGTTGTACCGAAGCGCTGGCCCAATGGCAAACAGGGCAGAAGGCCCGCTGGTCTGAGACGCCGGGTGATGCCCGCATGCGTTCGTTAATAGAGCAGATAGCCGATCCCGTAGTGGTGAGTTGCCAGGGGATTGTGCGGTTTGTCAATCAGGCGGCCGAGCAATTGTTTGGGCGCCCGGCAGACGATTTGTTGCATCATGAATTGGGTATCCCCATTGTCTCCCAGGAAAAGGCCGAGGTAGATATTGTTGATTACCAGGGTATGCGGCTGATAGCCGAGCTACGCATTGTTGAGATAGCCTGGGAGGGTGAGGCGGCGTTGCTGGTGTCCTTTCGGGATATTACGGCCCATAAGCATTTGGAGGAGGAGCTAGAGCGGCGCGTAGAGCAGCGCACCCAGGAACTCCGCATCCAACTGCGCGAGCGGGAGCGGGCCGAGCGCGCTATTCTCTACCGCGATACTATTTTAGAGGCGGTGGAATTTGCGGCCCGCCGCTTGCTGAAAACAATGGATCTTCAGGCCGATATGTTGCCGGTGCTGGAGTACCTGGGGACGGCGGCCCAGGTGAGCCGGGTAGCGTTCTTTACGCTCGATCCGCAGCAGGCGGCGAGCGCGACAGCATCCGCGCCCCTGTCGTGCGCCTTGCAGAGCGCGTGGGTATCGCCCCACTGGCAAGAGGTGCG
Organism: Chloroflexaceae bacterium; assembly: GCA_034437375.1. GTDB lineage: Bacteria > Chloroflexota > Chloroflexia > Chloroflexales > Chloroflexaceae > JAAUSY01. The sequence continues at coordinate 29,791 of DAOTUK010000005.1, forward strand.
CGTACTCCCTATCCCCGCCGCAGCCGCTCCCTTTCCCCATACGCTGCCGCCGCGCTGGATAGAGCGGTTACGTCTGGGCGATATTGTGTATGGTGATACGCGCGAATTTCCCCAGAGCGAGCGGGAGTTGCTCGAACAACAGGCGATCCGTTCGCTGGCTATCATACCTATCTTTGTCGAGCAGACGTGGTGGGGGGGAATTGCGTTTGAAGACCATGTGATCGAGCGTTCGTGGTCGCTGGTTGAAACCGAGGCGATGCAAGCGGCGGCTAATATTATTGGCTCTGTGGTAGAGCAAGACACTATCCGGTGGTCGCTGCGCGAGAGCGAAGAGCGCTTCCGCCTGATAGCCGATTTTACGTTTGACTGGGCATACTGGATAGATACCGATGGCCGGTTTCGCTATGTCTCCTCTGCGTGCGAGTCGTTGACGGGTTATAGCCCCCACGAGTTTCAGCAGAATAGCCAGTTACTCGAAACGCTGGTTCACCCGGACGACCAGGCGGTATTTCACGAGCACCGGTACACTGTCCAGCAATATCCGGAGAAATCCTATTCGCTGCGCTTTCGCATTATACGGCGCGATGGGCAAGAACGCTGGATGAGCCACAAATGCCAGCCTATCTATGGTGCGGATGGGCGCTGGCTTGGGCGGCGCTGTAGCAACCGCGACGTGACAGAGCAGGTGCATTCTGAGCAACTCTATCGTACGCTGGTAGATTATTCGTTGCAAGGGTTGTTTATTTTTCAAAACTCGCGTTTCGTTTTTGCCAACCCATATACCAGAACGATTACCGGCTATAGCGTGGAGGAGTTGCTGGCGCTATCGTCTGAGGATATTCTGGCGCTTATCCACCCCGACGACCGGCCCTGGGTGCGCGAGCGCATCCAGAGCCATATGGCCGGGCACATCCCCTCGCCCCGCTACGAATATCGCATTATCCGCAAGGATGGCCAGGTGCGCTGGATAGAGGTTTTTGTGACGCTGATACAGTACCACGGGGCGGCCGCGTCGCATGTCACGTTTATTGATATTACCGATCGCAAGAGAACGGAGGAGGTACAGCGCAAGAGCGAAGCCCACTTCCGCGCTTTTGTCGAGGGTACTGATAACCTGGTCTGTCAGATGAATGACCAGTGGGAGTTTACCTATGTCAACCAGTCTGCGGAGCGGGTCTTTGGGGTGCCACAGCAAGAGTGTATTGGCAAGTCGTTGTTTGCCTTTGTCTATGCGGATGACCGCGACCGCACCAGACTGGCCTTTGATGGCTGGCTGCAACGCGGGGCCACCCACGCCACCTTTGAAAACCGCCAGATAAGCCACCAGGGTACCGTGCGCCATATGCTGTGGACAGTCAACCTGTTGTATCAGGACGACGGATGCTTGCGTACGGTCAATGCCATTGCCCGCGATATTACCGAGTATAAGCAAATAGAGCAAACCCTGCGCGAGAGCGAGTCGCGCTATCGGATGATTTCGGGGCTTATCTCCGACTTTGCCTATGCGCTGCGCCGCGAGCCAGATGAAACGCTGTTGATTGAGTGGGTGACGGATGCCTTTTTGCGTACCACGGGCTTTTCGCTGGAAGAGGTGAACCGGCGCGGCGGGTGGGAATCGCTGATTCACCCGGACGACCGCCCCGTCGAACGGCTACACCGCGAATGGCTCTTTGCCGGGCAATGGTCAGACGTGAGCGAGTTGCGTATTATTACCCGCGATGGACATGTACGCTGGCTCCGCAACCACACCCGCCCGGTCTGGGATTCGCGGGCGCGGCGGATGAACCATATCTATGGGGCCGCGCAGGATGTGACCGACCAGAAGCGGGCCGCAGATGAGCTGGTCTATCTCAACCGTGAGTTGAAGCGGCAAGCGGAGGAATTGCGCCAGAGCCAGGTATCCTTGCAGACCAAGCACGACGCACTCTACGAAAGCGAAGAGCGCTACCGCCATCTGGTAGAGCTATCACCGGATATGATAGTGATGCATTGCGAAGGAAGCATTATCTTTATCAACCAGGCGGGTATGGCTATGCTTGGCGGGAGCGACCCGGAGCTGTTTCTGGGGCGGGCGATTACCGATATTGTGTCGCCCTCCTATCGCTATCTGGTGGGCAAAAAGCTACCCGTTATTCTTGGCGAGCGGGGATATGTACCCTTGCTTGAAGGGCAGTTTATGCGGTTGGATGGCAGCGTCTTTGATGTCGAAGTCACGGCCAGTCCCTTTGTCTACCAGGGCAAGACAGCCGTACAGCTTATTGCCCGCGATATTACCGAGCGCAAGCGAATAGAGCAAGCGTTGCGTGAGAGCGAACAAAAATTCCGCAGCTTCTTTGAGCAATCGCAAGATGGTCTGGTCGTAATAGATGACACGGGTACAATTGTAGCCTGGAACAAGGGCGCACAGCACATCTGGGGGCTGAAACATAGCGAGGTTGTCAATCGCCCGGTCTGGGATGTGCTCTTTCAAGTTGCACCGGCCGACCATAAAAGCCCGGTGGTCTACGAGCGTACCCGTACGAATTTTCTTGCGTTGCTCAAGCAGGGGCGGGTGCCGTCGTTAAACCAGTGGGCCTGGCGCGATGTCGAACGGCCCGACGGAACGCGGCGTATGGTACAATCGCTCACCTTCCCCATCCGCACCGATAAAGGGTTGCTGCTTGGCAATATTACCCGCGATATTACGGCCCAGAAGGAGGCTGAAGAGGGGCTCCGCGCGAGCGAGGCGCGGCACCGCATGGTCTGGGAAACGGCCACAGATGCGATGGTCTTGACCGACCCGGAGGGTATAGTGGTGACCGCCAACCCATCATACTGCCGTCTGTATGGCTATACCATGGAAGAGATTGTCGGGCACCCCTTTACCATTGTTGTGCCGGGGCGCGAGGCCGAGATGCTGGCGCTCTATACCCAGGCGTTTGCCGACGACGCGCCCGTGTGCCAGCGCTTTGAGGAGCATGTTACCCGGTCTGATGGGCAAGAGCTTATTATCGAATCGCACACAGATTTTGTTATGCAACAGGGCCGGCGGGTGTTAATGCTGTCAGTTATTCGAGATATTACCGAGCGCAAGCGCACCGAGGAGGCCCTTCGCGCGAGCGAAGCGCGCTTCCGCATGCTGGCCGAAAATATCCCCGACGTTATCTACCGCTATCGCTTCCATCCCACCTTCCACTACGAATACATCAGCCCGTCGGTGACTACGGTGATGGGCTATACACCCGAAGAATACTACGCCGACCCCTTCTTGATTTTGCGCTCGTTCCACCCGGAGATCCAGACCCCCACCAACATTACGTCGCTCCACTCGGCCGGCGCGTGCCGCCCGCTGATCTGCTATTTTTGTCGCAAAGATGGGCGCGAGGTCTGGATAGAACAGCGTACCTGGCCCGTCTATGACGACGAGGGCAACCTGGTAGCCATTGAGGGTATCTCGCGCGATATTACCGAGCAGAAAAAAGCGGAAGACGCGCTAGTTTATGCACAGCAGGAAGCCGAGCAAGCTGCGTGTTCCAAGTCGGAATTTCTGGCCAATATGAGCCACGAAATACGGACGCCGCTCAATGCGATTATTGGGATGACAACGCTCATACGCTCCACCCCCCTTACCGCCCGGCAATATGAATTTGTGGAAACGATACGCTCTGGCGGCGAAACGTTGCTCAAGCTGATTAACGACATTCTCGACTTCTCGAAGATAGAGGCCGGCAAACTCTTGCTCGAGCATGAACCATTTGACCTGTGTGCTTGCATTGACGAATCGATCAATCTGGTTGACGCTATTGCCGCCGAAAAAGAGATTGAGATGACCGCGATTGTGGCCGCCAATGTGCCCCGCTTTCTGGTAGGAGACGTTACCCGTGTGCGGCAAATACTCGTCAACCTGCTTGGCAACGGCGTCAAATTTACCGAGCAGGGCGAAGTGGTGGTCAGGGCTGAAATATTACCGCAAGAAGACCGCCTACCAGAGGGCTATGCCGAACCGCAGCACGCTTCCCCCTCCTGTCGGCTCCATCTTCAGGTGCGCGATACGGGCATCGGCATCTCTGAAGAGGGCATCGCACGCCTGTTTGAATCGTTTAGCCAGGTGGATGCTTCAACCACGCGCAAATATGGCGGCACGGGCCTGGGCCTGGCCATTAGTAAGCGGTTAGCCGAATTGATGGAAGGGTCTATGTGGGTCGAGAGCGAGATAGACCACGGAACCACTTTTCATGTTACCTTGCTGCTTGAGGTAGCCCACGAGCAAGCCATCGGGCATGCGGTCGGGCCGGGGTGTATCACCCAGGTTGGCAATACGTTGTTGCTGTGGGGCGATACCGGCTTGCGCAACCATACGGATCATGCATCGCCGCCGGTCATGGATGGCAAGCGGGTCTTGCTGGTGAAACAGGATTCGATGTGTCGCCAGAAATTGGTAGAACAGGTTGCGCAGTGGGGCTTCGATGTCCACGTAACCGATTCGGGGTATGTGGCGTTAGATTGGTTGCGCCAGGGGGCTACGTTCGATCTCGCCTTGCTCGATGGCCAACTGGTTGATATGGATGGGGACGACCTGGCCAACGCCATCCAGGCTTATGAAGGCGGGCGAGCAATGCCGCTGGTCTTGCTGGCCTTTGCGGGCCGCTTGCTCGAGTCAACCGAGCCAGAGCAGAGCACCTTTGCGGCCGTGTTGCACAAACCGATCAAGCCAATGACGCTGTATGAGTCGCTCTGTCATATCTTTAGCAATGGGGCCGCGCCCTGTGGGCCCCTGGCCGAGCCTGTAACTATTGATGAACACATGGGCGAACGCTACCCGTTGCGTATTTTGTTAGCCGAAGACGACGCCATCAACCAGAAAGTGGCCCTGTTGCTATTGGAGCGTATGGGTTATCATGCAGATGTGGCGGCCAGTGGCGGGGCCGTGTTGAATGCTTTGCGGCGGCAGTGGTATGATGTCGTATTTATGGATGTGCAAATGCCAGATATGGATGGTATCGAAACGACCAGATATATCCGTACCAACTGGGCCGAAGACCAGCAACCCTGGATTGTGGCTATGACCGCCTATGCTATGGAAGGCGATAGGGAGCGCTGTCTGGACGCTGGCATGAATGAATATATGAGTAAACCGATACAATTGGATGAGCTGGTTGCCATATTGGTACGAGTAAGCGAGACGGGAGCAATGTATGGCGAGGCGGGGGGCATATTGAAGCCCGTCGCTCACGCGATGGGAGAACCGGCGGTAAGCTCCCCCGTCAGACCAGCGCCTGCGTTGACAACAGATACCGCAGTAGATGGGTCGGTATTGCAGCAATTTGTGGCCTTTCTGGGTAGTGGCGGGGCCAACGTCGCCCAGGAGTTGATAGCCATCTACCTTGCAGACACACCAGACAAGTTGCACGCCATCCTCCAGGGGCTAGAACAACGCGACGGGAAAGAAGTCCTCCGGCTGGCGCACACGCTCAAGACGAGTAGTGCTCAGATTGGAGCGATGGCCCTGTCACAGTTGTGTCGTGAACTGGAAGCCTGCGTGCGCGAAGATTCAGTCGAGACGGTGCATGAACTGGTCAACCGTATCACCGCCGAGTATGCACGGGTTGAGGCTGAACTGCACGCTTTTCAACAACTGTCTTGAACCGGTTGGTTGTATTGGGACATCGTGTGTTGTGAGCCAGGACGAGCAGACGCCACCGGTCTGGTGGCGTTTTATATCGTTCGCTGTATGGCGGAGAGTGCGGGGGCCTGGGTAGATAGGTAGAGGGTGCGTGTATGGGTACACACAACGCCAACGAGGGGCAGGGAACCATTCTCATTGTTGACGATACGCCCCATAATTTGCGGTTGTTGTCGAACATGTTGATAGAGCAGGGATATATGGTGCGGGCCGTTGTCAATGGCAAGATGGCCCTGAAGTCGGTTGTCACAGATATACCAGATATTATTTTGCTAGATGTGAATATGCCGGGAATGAATGGGTACGAGGTATGCCGGCAACTGAAGCAAGATACCACCACCAGCCATATTCCGGTCATCTTTATCAGTGCGCTTGATGAGGTGATGAACAAGGTCGAGGCCTTTCAAGCCGGTGGGGTGGACTATATTACCAAGCCGTTTCATGTAGAGGAGGTGCTGGCCCGTATCAATAGCCAGTTGATGATACAGCGGGCCCGCGAGGATTTGCGCAAATTGCAGCGGGCCGTGGAGCAGAGCCCGGTTTCGGTTGTGATTATGGATACGCAGGGCAATATTGAATATGTAAACCCGCGCTTTACCAGTATGACGGGGTATACGATGGATGCCGTACGCGGCCAACCCATCTGGCTGTTTGTGGGCCATGATGAGTCGTCGGTGGGGTATGCCGATGTGTTGGAGCGGGTGCGGGCCGGCGAGGAGTGGCAGGGGCAGTTTTTAAGCCGTCGCAAGGCGGGGGAGGTCTTCTGGGAGGCGGTGTCGTTGTCGCCCGTGTTCGGTGAGCATGGTACGATTACGCATGTGCTCGAAGTGCGCGAGGATATTACCGAGCGCAAGCGGGCCGAAGAGGCGCTGCAAGAGGCCAACGAACAGCTCATCGGGTGGGTTGCGGAAATGGAACAGTACAACCGCGAAATTACGCTACTCAATGGGATGAATGATTCGTTGCAGGTGTGCCAGACGGTTGACGATGCCTACCGCACGTTTGAGAAAGTGGCGCAGCAATTGTTTGCCGAACAATCGGGGACGCTGTATATCTTCAACCATGAGCAGTCGGTGTTAGAGGCGGTGGTGTCCTGGGGCACGCCCCCAGACGTGACCCATTTTGAACCCCAGGTGTGCCAGGCTATTCAGCAAAAGGGGGTGTTCAAAGTAACCGAAGCCAATATGGTAGAGCGTTGTTCGGTACTTGACCCCCAGAGCAAGACCCCGTATCTGTGCATTCCGCTGGCATCGCAGCGTGAGGTTCTGGGGGTGTTGCGTCTGGTCGGGCTCCCGATGCAATCGGAAGAGACGTATGAGCATTGGCTTGGTCTGGCGCTGATGCTGGTAGATCATTTTGCGGTGCAACTGGCCAACTTGCGCTTGCGCGAACAACTGCGCGAACAATCTATCCGCGACCCGTTGACGGGCCTGTTCAACCGCCGCTATCTGAACGAGACGCTGCGCCGCGAGCTTGACCGCGCCCGACGCTATGCCTATGTTCTGGGTATTATAATGCTCGATATTGATCACTTCAAGCGGTACAATGATACGTATGGGCACGAGGGGGGCGATGTGGTGCTGCAACATGTGGGGCGGTTCTTGCAGCAGAGCATCCGCGGCGAAGATATTGCCTGTCGCTATGGGGGCGAAGAGTTTACGTTGATTTTGCCCGGCGCGTCGTTAGAAGATACCCACCGCCGCGCCTAATCGCTATGTGAGGCCGTACGGCATATAGAAATGCACTATCAAGAGCGTTCGCTTGGGCAAATTACCATGTCGCTTGGGGTGGCCACCTTTCCCAGGAATGGCCATTCTCCCGAAGCCGTCCTGGAAGCGGCCGATATGGCGCTGTACCAGGCAAAGCGGGAGGGGCGCAATCGGGTAATTATTGCTGGTGTGCGGGCCGGTGGGCTGTCGGATGATGCAACCTTGTATGACGATGATGGCCAGGGTGAGCGATAGGCGATGGGGCGGGTGGTAGGGGTTGTCTGTCGTATGCTATGAAAGGTGCAGGGACACGCGGGGGGCATAGGCGAAAGGGTTGGTGGCGATGACAGTCCATGATACCGGAAAAGGAACCATCTTAATTGTTGATGATGTACCACAAAATCTGCGTCTGTTATCGAACATCCTGATGAAGCATGGGTATGCAGTGCGGGCTGTGACGAGTGGCCCGCTGGCGCTCAAATCCATTGAGGCCGAAGTGCCGGACATTGTGGTGCTAGATATTAGTATGCCAGAAATGAATGGGTATGAAGTCTGCCGAGCGCTCAAACAGGACGAGCGCACTACCGACGTCCCCATTATTTTTATCAGCGCCATAGATGAAGTCGAAAGCAAGGTAGCGGCCTTCCATGCGGGCGGCGTAGACTATATCTCCAAGCCCTTTCAGGTAGAAGAAGTGCTGGCCCGCATTGAAAACCACCTTGCGTTGCAGCATACCCGCGAAGAGTTGCGCCGCAGCGAAGCGCGCTTCCGCTTGCTGGCCGAAAATGCGCGTGACATCGTCTTTCGGTTTCGGCTTGCTCCCTGGCGCGGGTTTGAATACATCAGTCCCTCGGTCAAAAGCGTGACCGGCTATACGGCAGAGGCGTGCTACGCCGACCCGGACTTGCATGTGAAAACAGTACATGCCGATAGTCGCCCGTTGCTGCAAAACTTGCGGCGTACCCTCTTGCAAAACGAGCCTATTGTGCTGCGGTATATCCATAAGAGCGGGCGGGAGCTCTGGTTGGAACAGCACCACTGGCCCGTGTATGATGAGTCCACCGGCCGGTTGCGGGCTGTCGAAGGGATTGTCCGCGATGTGACCGAGCGCAAGCGAGCCGAGGCGCAGCAGATCCAACAATACCAGGCCATGGCTATCTTGCGCGAGCGCGACCGGTTGGCCCGCGAGTTGCACGACAACCTGGGGCAGGTGTTGGGCTATGTGAATACCCAGGCCCAGGCCGCACGCGATTTTCTGGCCTCGGGCCAGGCGGGGATGGTAGATTATTGTCTGGCCAATCTGGTGCTGGTAGCCCAGGATACCCACGCCGATATTCGGGAGTTTATTCTAGGTGTCACGGTAGATATTGCGTCGGAGCGCGGGTTTTTCTGGACATTGGAGCATTATTTGCAGCGGTTTTCGGAGATTAGCCAGGTTGAGACGCGCCTGGTGGTGGCAGATGCCTTGCAAGAGGTGGTATTCTTGCCGACGGTAGCGGTGCATCTATTGCGTATTGTGCAGGAGGCGTTGACCAATGTGCGCAAACACGCGGGGGCCAGTCTGGTACAGGTGACGTTTGAAATGGCGCAGCAATCGCCCGGAGCGCGGGGCGCGGAGATAGCCGGGGATGGGCCGGCGGCCCCCGCGCCGGCGGCGCAAGAACCCTGGATACGTATGGTCGTTCAGGATAATGGGTGTGGGTTTGTCCGGGTACAGCAACCGGTGAGTAGCGAGCATGGCTATGGGTTGCACAGTATGCATGATCGGGTGAGCGAAATAGGGGGCCAGCTTCAGATAGATAGCGCGCCGGGCGCGGGTACCCATATCATCATCCACATGCCG
>DAOTUK010000006.1:0-3998 GCA_034437375.1 Chloroflexaceae bacterium
GCCTCACCGCCGCCTCGCCACCGCCCTGTCTCCCCGCCTCACCGCCTCCCTGCCTCACCGCCTCATCGTTTCACTGCCTCACCGCCTCACCGCCTCCCCGCCTCACCGCCTCACTGCCGCCCCGCCTCCCCACCTCTACCCATGGTACAATATTTCTGGAAGGTGTCTAATCGTAACAAACGCAAGAAAAAGAAGGGCTTTGCTATGCGCCGAAAATTGTTTCCCCTTGCACTCCTTTGTATGCTATTGCTCCCGCTGCTGCTGGCCGTACCACCCACCCACGCCGAACCACGCTGCTTTCCCGAAGCGGCGCCGGCTATTCAGCACTGCATAGATGAGCCATTCCGATCCTTCTGGGAACAGCATGGCGGATTGGCCGTCTTTGGCTACCCCCTCACCGGAGCCTACCCAGAGCAAACCACCGACGGCCCGATAACGATGCAATTCTTTGAGCGCGTACGTATGGAACACCACCCCCAGAACATCCCACCGTACCATGTACAGCTTAGCCACCTGGGGCGTGTATCGGTACCTACCCCCGCCCCATCCAGCAAACCCAAAGCAGGATGCCGCCACTTTCCCGAAACCGGCCATAACATTTGCCCGCCCTTCCTCAATACCTGGAGTAACAACGGGCTAGAACTTGGTGCCCCTGGCGTGAGTGATGTCGAAAGCATGGCCCTGTTCGGGCTCCCGCTTACCCCTGCCCGCACCGAAACGCTCTCCGATGGGCGGGCCTATACCGTGCAATGGTTTGAACGGGCCCGTCTGGAAGACCACGGCGAACAGGGCGTATTGATAGGGTTGCTTGGACGCGAACAGGCCGGGCTTGATACCACCTCCTGGCAGACGCCCGACCCGGTTGGCTCATCCTCCGAGCCCGGCGGCTTTATTGAAGTTTCCGGCTCACAATTTATTCGGCTTGGTAAACCATTGCGGCTAAAGGGGGTCAACTACTACCCGCAATGGCGGCCCTGGGCGGATATGTGGGACAAGTGGAATGGCGTTCAGATGGAGCACGAGCTGCGCATGGCCCGCGATCAGTTAGGCATCAACGCCGTACGTATTCTGTTACCCTACGATGTGTCAGGCGACGGGAATGTAGACGAGGATTTGCTGCGCAAGCTGCGCGAGATGAGCCACATTGCCGGCACGCTTGACCTGCGCCTTATCGTCACCCTGTTTGACTTTCACGACAACTTCCCCTCGGCCGGTAGCGGCAGCGAGGAGCGGCAAAAGCGCTATCTGGCGCGACTCATTGGCAACTTCCACGGCGACGAGCGTATCTTCGCGTGGGATATTCACAACGAGCCAGACCACTACGATACCTGGCTCAATGGCAACGCACAACAGGTACTCTCCTGGCTTGGGCGCATGGCGGATGAAATACACCGCCTGGCCCCACACCACCTGGTTACGGTGGGCATGGGCCGCTATGACAACCTGTGGCAGCCCGGCCCGGATGGCCGCCGTGTCATAGATTACAGCGACTTTATCAGCATACATATCTACAATTCCGCCGACGCCGTGCGACAACTTGACGAATTGCGCAAGCGCACCGACAAGCCGATAGTGATACAGGAGTTTGGCTGGCCCTCTGGCCCACCCTGCACCACGCCCGGCTATACCGAAGCAGAGCAGGAGCGCGTCTACCGCGAAATCTTGATGGCCGCCGAAGGGCGGACGCAGGGCGTCTTTGCCTGGACGTTGCGCGACTACGACGCCGGCCCCACCCGCCGATGGGACACCCGCGAAGAACACTATGGTCTCTACCGCCCGGACGATACGCTGAAGCCGGCGGCGCTGGCCCTGCGCGACTATCCCGCCGCGCCCCTGCCGGCCATCACCATCACTGATATGCCCCTCACCGACCGTAAGCGCGACCACAAGGGCGAACCTACCGCTAAACGGGTCGCCGGCACAAAGTTCTATGTCAAGCGCGATTTTCGGGAAGCGTGGGATATGCTTGGCGGGGCGGGGAGCCTGGGGTTACCGCTCAGCAATGCCTTCATCCGCGACGATGGCCGCGTGGTGCAATACTTTGAGGCGGCGGTACTGGTGCAGCACGAAGACCCGGAAAACGATCCGGGGTTCTACAACCTGTCCCCTATTGAGAAGATCAAGCGCTTGATTGTGCCGGATAGTCTGGGAAAGCGGGCCGCTGTTGGGCGCTCCTTCCCGCCACCCGATTCGCTGCCGCCCCAACCTAAAAACGCCCGCCATTTTCCCGAAACTGGCTACTATGTGGCTGGCGACTTCTGGGTAGTGTATGAAAACTTGCTCGGGCCATGGCGTTTGGGTCCGGCTATCTCTGGCGAAATTGAAGAGGAAATAAACGGTGTGCCCATGCAGGTGCAATATTTCCAGCGAGGCCGCCTGGAACGCAACCCGGTGGATGATACGGTTTATCCCGGTAAACTGGGTACCTGGGAGTGGAATATGCGTTGTGAGGCGGCGCGGTAGTGGTCGGGGGATAGGGGACAGGGGAACGGCTATCGGCTAACAGCTATCGGCTAACAGCTATCGGCTATCGCTCCCCCGCACCTCTACCCGTTGCACACTGAACAACAGGGGGCGCGTATCGTCGCCCAGGCCAAGCGCCCGCGGACTGACCCCTTCGCCTCGCCCATACAGCTCGATCATGCTGGTACCAGCCGGCAGATGCAGCGGTACCGCATAGGTGCGTGGGGTGATAGCCGCCGCCACCGATAGCGTGGCCGTGTGCTCCCCATTCAGCCACACCTCAAGCGGCCGCTCGCCCGGCAAACTGTAGAGCGACAGGTGCAACACGACGGGCCGCGCATCGGGGGTATACACCCACACCCCCGCGCCCTCCGGCGGCAACCAGCGCACCAGACCATACGGGCCCGGCTCCATCGGCTCCCACCGCCGATCCAACCCCGCGAAGAGCGGCGGTGCTACCCGTTGCGTTCGCCCCGCCCCATCAAGCCACGCCGCCACCCTATCCAGACGGTACGCCTGTAGCCGCGTGTCGCTGTACACCCGCGTGAGCGGGCCCAACGCTTGCCGCGCCGACGCCACCTGCGCCGCGTCGCGCCCCGGTCGGTTCGCGTCCGGACGCACCACCAGATAACGCACGCGCAACGCCCGCAAGAATTGCTCCCGTTTGGCGGGGGACATCTGCACAATATCGGCCCGCAGGTCGGCCCGTTCGGCTTGTACCAGGGGCGGCGCGGCCTCGTAGGGCAGGCCTGGCACACTGCGCGACACCAGGCCGGTGAGAATATACTTGCCGTGGTAGGTCTGGGTATACATCTCCAGGCGGTCGCGCTCGAAACGATTGAGCGGCAATTCTAGCACGCTCCACTGGCCCGCTTCCTGGGCTATCTGGCGATAGACGGGCGACACCGCCCCCGACACCAGCGGAAAGGGTAGGCGTACCGTTTCCAACGCGACGAGCGCCACCAGCACCAGCGCCCCGCCCCACGCCCCCCACCGCGGCACCCGCCGCGCCAGAACTGCCAACCCCACCGCCCCCACCAGCGCGATCATGAGCGTCGTCACCGCATTGATACGCACCGGCGCCCGCAACGTATCTACCACCGGCAACGCGCGAAAAAGCGCATAGGGCATTGGAATACCGGTATCGTGCCCGCCCACCAGCAAGGTAGGCCCGAGCGAGAGCAGCAAGCACACGCCCCCTATCGCCACCCACACCGCCGACGCACGCCACGCCAGTACCACCCCGCCAAGCGCAATCACCAGCGGCACGGCCGCAAACAAGACCGACGTGTCCCACCAGTCAGGCGGCACACGTTGCCCGATAGTGCCAAGCATACCGGGGATGAACTGGGACAGGTCGGCGCTAAAGACAAGCTCGTCGCTTTTGCGGGCATAGGGCGCGGTGACCGCTTCGAGCACGGCCGGGGCGAGAAAGGGCAGCAGCACCAGCACCGTTGCCAGGGCCATCCGTCCCCAGGGAGCCAGCGCCCCCACCAGCGCCCCCCGCCCACCGGCTGGTGCGCGGCCACGCACGC
>DAOTUK010000007.1:0-2477 GCA_034437375.1 Chloroflexaceae bacterium
GCGGGGGTGTCGGAGGGGGTGGGGGTATTGGTGCGCGTGGGGGTATTGGTGCGCGTGGGCGTGTTGGTGGGGGTATTGGTGCGCGTGGGCGTATTGGTGCGCGTGGGCGTATCTCTGTCGGTGGGTGAACTGCCCCCTGGCCGCGTGGTGTTGGTGGGCGAGTTAGTCGGGGTATTGGTGGGCGTGTTGGTGGGCGTGTTGGTGGGCGTGTCGGTAGGCGTGTCGGTGGGCGTGTCGGTGGGCGTGTTCGATGGGGTGTCGGTGGGCGTGTTGGTGGGCGTCGGCGGGGCGGTGTTATCTTCCTCGCTCGTAGGTTGTGGCGTATTGGTTGCGGTTGGTGCGGTCGGCTCGCGCGTGTGGACCGTCGGGTTCAGGCGTGGCGCCCCCGGCGATATGATTGACGTGGGGGTGGGGGTGGGGGTCGGTTGCTCATCCAGCGCGTCCCCGATAACGACAATGGGCGTTTGGGGGAGCTTGGCCTGGCCCACCTTCACCCGATCTAGATCGGCTTTATTCCATGCGTCGTCTTCGTCGGTGGGGGCCGCGATAGCCTTGATAAATTCCAGGCTCTCCTGGGGATTAACCGCCGCCAGACCGGGCCCCTCCTTCCAGGGGCTATAGTCTGCTTCTGTCCCCGCATACAGATTCCCACGGTAACGCAGACCATTGGGTGAAACGGCCATCAGCATGGCCTCGCTGATCAAGCCAATACTGGCCAGGGTTACCACAAATGTGAGCGCAAAGAGCCAGGGCATCGCCTGGGGCTTGCGTCCCGGTCTCTGATTATTCTGGTGTTGTTCGTCCACGTGCTTACCCCTTATCCGAAACCGTCCCAACCCGCGACAATCCCTTCTTCATTATATCGTGTGTCTGGCGCTAAAACAATCCCCCATTGCCCCATACTATGGTCATGGTGCGTTGCAATTGGGACATAATCTCCCGATTGCCCGGCGGCTCCCTAGGGGTACGTGCAAGGACTGGCCACCGTACACACCTCAAACGAGTCATACTCTATGCCGCCATCCGTATCGCCAATGGTTGTTGGTGCTTCCACCTTGATATAGTTGTAGGTATCTGCTGGTACCAGCGAGTCCACGTCAAACAATGTTCCTGTCTGATAGGGGAAGGTGCCATAGAGATAGGGAACGGAATTAACAACCTCATTGTCTGCTTCGGTCGTATCGCAGGGGGTATTATCTTCGTACGTACGACACAGGTTCGTATTCATGTCCTTACTTCCGTCACCCCAGTTAAAAATGGGATACCAGGTTGTCCCGTCGGTGCTGATGGAGATGATGGCCATATCCATCAAGATATGGTCTGCGATCCCGTCTGGCTTCCCCCATTCATAGTACGCCAGGTCGTAGTCGCTGGTGTTCCCATCGGCTACAATCGGATTGCTACTGATGTTAATAATCTCCGCGTCTCCATTCGCAATGATGGAGAGATTGTTATCAGGTGCTCCTACCTTGTTCACGGTGAGGGTTGCGGTTTCAATGTCGGTGCTAAAGGCGCTAGAACCGCCCGGCGTGCCCATCGTAAACGTGCCACCGTTGCTGCCCTGGGTGGTATCCCACGCGCGGAACCTGAAATTGATATTGCCCTCGGCGTTGGCGTCCGGAATGAATCTGACCCTGGTGTTGGTTCCATCGCTCGTCAGCAGGAAAGGCACCGCCGAACTGTAGGCGGGGAAGGTGGCCCAGTTTGTCCCATTGTCTATGGTGTATTCCCAGGTGCCGTCGCTATCTTCGGCCTCTATGATAGCGATGCCTGCTTGCGCACCATTATCTACATCGGTAATACCCGTGCCGCCAAGCCGACTGATGAGCGTTTCGATGGTGGTTTCGCCCGTGTCCAGGAAGGGGGCGCCGCTGTTGTCCAGCACGGGGGCGTCGTTCCACCCCAAGACTCTTACGGTGACGGTGGCGCTATCGGTCAATCCATCTGAATCTTCAATAGTATAGGTGAAGGTGTCATCTATTTGTTCGCCATTGGCCAGCGCTTGCAGGGCCGGCGCACTTGTCGGGTCATAGAAAAATCCTCCGCCCGGCTGCATGGTGATGGCAGCGCCATTGGTGCTGGTTACGGTCAGGCTCGTGACTTCGAACGGGTCGCCATCCGGGTCGTAGTCATTGCCGGCCGAGCTTTGTAACACGCCGGGGTTGGGGACATTTTTGGTGGTGTCCTCGTAGATAGTACCCCAGTCGTGCGGGTCGTCTATGGCGACGGGTGGGGATTTGGTTGTCGCCGTCCCCGACAGGTCAAAGGCAAAGGGGTTCTCGTCACTGTCATCTGTGCTAAAGGAAATACTGCCCGTGTGCGTGCCGTCGGTTGAGGCGGCAAACTGAATCTGGAAGGTGACCGATCCGCCCGCGGGGACAGTGCCGGCGGGGAAGGCACCCACGAGCGAGAACTCACTGCCGGTGAAGGTTGCGGCTCCCAGGGTCAGATTAGCCGTGCCGGTATTGCTGATGGTG
>DAOTUK010000008.1:0-32148 GCA_034437375.1 Chloroflexaceae bacterium
GCGCAAAAAGAGCGCTCGGCCCCCGCTCACGTCGGCTATCCGGGTCAACAAATTGGTGTGAAAATCGCTACCAAGCCCGATGGTGCTCATAGCCACGCCTTCCTGGGCGGCCTGGCGGGCCAGGGCCAGGCATTCGTCTGGGGACTGGGTAAAGCCGTCGGTGAGCAGCAGCAAGCGCTCGGTGGGACGCCCGGCCCGGCCCCGCCCCAGGGCCAACTCGCGCAGCCCCAACCGCAAGCCGCGCTCTAGCTCGGTCTGTTCACCCAGGTTCAAGGTTGCTAGTTGCTTGATACCGGCCACCAGGGCCGCACGTTGCGCTCCACTTGTGCCCGGTACCAGCGTCAACGCCTCCTCGGCACAGGCCACCAGCGCGAACCGGTCTGCGTCTACCAGTTGTTCAACCACGCTATGCAGCGCTCGCGCAACATGGTCGAGCGCGCCGGGCGCGGCCGCGCGTATGTCGGGCGGCAAGGGGCGATCCAGTTGCCACACGGGCACCCCGTCTACCAGCACCTCCTGGGCCCCGCTCTCGCGCACCAGCGCCCGAAAGCGCTCTTCATCCAGAATGGGGATACGCATAGAGGGGCTGGCGTCGGCGACCAGGGCCCAATGGATGGGCCGCCCCGCCACGGCCGGCCCTGCGCTGGCTACCGTCAGCAGCACATAGCAAAGCTGTGGTTCCCGACGCGCGGCCAGGGCTATCAGTGGTGGTTCAAAGAAAAATGAAAGATTCATCGTGCAGAAAATTGTACCCCTTCACGTTTTATCCCATACCAAGCCGTCCATGGCAACTAGAACAATCGTCCATAGTATCGTACAACATCAATGGGCCAGCACACCCGTAGAACGATTGGCAACACCGGACGGTATGGACTGAAACATATATGACAATGGAACGAACCGTATGAATACTTTTACCTGGCTTTTGCTAGGCCACCTTATCGGAGACTGGCTGTTGCAAAACGATTGGATGGCCAGAGGAAAACGCATCCGCTTTTTCACCCTGCCCGGACTGGCCCACTTTCTGGTCTATACAATAACCGTGCTGGCAACCCTCTGGTTGGACAGCGGTACGGCCCTTCCCCCGCCGACCTATGGTCTGGCCTTCGCCTTGCTCTTTGTGAGCCACTGGGTTATTGATGCCTCTAGCATTGTTGCGGTCTGGATGCGGTTGTTGCACCAGACCGACATTCCTATGGTGCGTATTATGGTAGACCAGACCTTTCATTGTATCATCCTGGCGATTGTGGCTACCCTGGCCGTATCGGCGTGAGTGGGGGGCGGTGTGTTGCCCGGCCCTATTGACAGGGTACCACAACTCGCACTCGTGTGCCGCTCCCCGGCGTGCTCTGAATATCGAAACGACCGCCCAGAATGTCTACCCGCTCGCGCATGCCCGACAGACCGACATGTACCCCCTCTTGCTCTGACAATTCGACCGTGACATCAAAGCCTTTGCCATTGTCGGAAACTTCCATCACAATATACTCGCCGTCGCTCTGGAGCGAGACAAAGTGCTGGTTGACGTTGGCGTGGCGCGATGAGTTTGAGAGTGCCTCTTGCAAGACGCGGTACAGGCCAATCTTGACCGGAAGCGAGACATCGGGGAGCGTGCCTTGCACGTCAAGTTGCACGGGGTTGCCGGTTAATTCCTCGTGTTGAATCACCAACCCATCCAGCACCGATAGTAAGTCGCGCCGTTCAAATTCGGGTGGACGAAACATACCGATGAAGGTACGAATATCGTTCAAGGAGTGCTCTAGCAAGCCAATGCATTGTTGCACTCGCTCTATGTCTTCGGTGGCGTCGTCGCCAAACCGCCGCGATAGATGGCGCTGTATCATACTGAGCTGCGATAGCGTCGCAAAGATATTCTGGACGGGCCCGTCGTGAATATCTAGAATAATGCGTCCGACTTCGCGTTCGGCAATGTGCAGCATACGGCGTGATGATTCGCGGCTCCGATCCTCTGGTGGTTCGCTCATGGACTTTCCTTCCCGCCTTTTCCTGTACAATACCCGGCGTTTATTCCATTATACTATAGCTGCAACAACCGGCTACGCGGTGGGGGTGCCAGATCAGGGCGATTGCAACGTCGCCAGGGCAACGACAGACGACGGCTTTTCCGTATTCGCAACCGTTGGTTTGCGCCTTCGGCGCGAGATATAGGGGGTGTGGCGCGGCGAAGCCGCGCCACACCCCCAAGAACAAGGTGGTTTTGAGGGGCACAGCCCCTCAATCTCCCCAGGTGTCCTGGTTGACGTAAGACTTTGCAATCGCCCTGATGCCGTTTGCATCTTGCACTTTTGGCAAAGATCCGCTACTCTACACTCATCATAATTTCGCCCCGTTTGTCAAAAGGAGCGGGTCGGATAGGTCAGAAAAAACCATAGATGTTTGCAGAGAGAGGTTATGGTAGCAGTACCCCCCCGTCTGCGCGTCGGTGTTGTGCTCGGCGGCAGATCGTCAGAAAAAGAAATATCGCTTGAGAGTGGACGCAATATTTTTTACAATCTCGATTCATCGCAATATGAAGGTGTGCCAATTTATATGGATGCCGTGGGGCGTTTGTGGGTTATCCCTATGTCGTTACTGGTGCAAAATACCACGGCTGATATTGACTCCCGTCTGGAACAGAGCGCCCGCCGCTTGCCCTATGAACAATTAAAAGAAGAAGTTGATCTGGTATATATCGGATTGCATGGCAAGTGGGGTGAGGATGGCTGTTTTCAGGGGTTGCTTGAATTACTGGATGTGCCCTATATTGGCTCCGGCGTGCTTGGCTCGGCGCTGGCGATGCACAAGGCCGTCCAGCGCCGCGTGTTGCGCCAGGCCGGTATAGATGTGCCCCACTTCCTCGAAATACGCTGGATTGAATGGGAAACCGCGTGGGAAGCAACGCGGATGAAGATAGAAGACCGCTTTGGCTATCCCTGTGTAGTCAAGCCAACCCGCGAAGGGTGTAGCACTGGTATTGGCGTGGTGCGCCAACCCGATCAGCTTGAGGCGGCTATCGAAAGCGCGTTCCAGTGGGATACCAGCGTGCTGGTTGAAGAGTTGCTCGAAGGGGTGGAAATAACGGTTGTGGTGCTTGGCAACGATCAACCGATGGCCTACCCGCCCACCGAGACGCCCCCGCGGGGCGACTTCCTCACGATTGAAGAGAAGTTCTTGCCCGGCGAAGGGCACAATATTACCCCCGCGCGTCTCTCCGAGACAATGCTGGCGCATATCGCCAAAACGGTGGTGCAGGCCTACCACGTGCTGCACTTGAAGGGTGTCACCCGCTTTGATGGCTTTGTCGTCGGGGAGCGCTTTGTGCTCTCCGAACCCAATACGCTCCCCGGCTCCTCGCCCTCGTCTACCATCTTTCAGGGCCCCGCCGAGCAGGGCATCTCGCCTATGGCCTTGATAGACCAGATTATTCAATATGCGATAGAAGCCCATGCAAATAAGGAAGGGCCGTTAGACTAGGCATGGAGCTATGCGGCGCGACGGTCATTATTACCGGGGCATCCAGTGGTATTGGCGCAGCAGCAGCGCGCGCGTTTGCGGCGGCCGGCGCTACCGTAGTGCTGGCCGCTCGTTCGGTTGATGCGCTAGAGCGCCTGGCCGCCGCGTTGCCGGGCAATCCGCTGGTGGTGCCCACCGATGTGAGCGTTGCGGCCGAAGCGCACCACCTGGTTGAAGAAACGCTGGCCCAACGCGGGCCGGTAGATATTCTGGTCAATAACGCGGGTATCGGGGTGATTGCGCCGGTTGAATTGCTGGCCCCCGCCGACCTGGAGCGTGTCCTGGCGGTCAACCTCCTGGGGGCCCTCCATCCCATCCAGGCTGTTGTGCCCTCTATGCGCCAGCGAGGGCAGGGCCATATCATCAACGTCTCGTCGGTGGTGGGACGCTATGCGCTGCCCTATGCGGGTGGCTATGCGGCCAGCAAGGCCGCGCTTGACCGCTTGACCGAAGCGCTCCGGATAGAGTTGCGCGGCAGTGGTATCATAGTAACGCTGGTCTGTCCGGGCACAACCCGTACCGACTTTGCAACCCGACGGATGGGACAGGGCCGTGAGCGCCGCCGGATGGTGCCCGGTGGCGTCGCGCCAGAGAAGGTAGCCGCGGTGCTGGTGCGGGCTGCACAGCGTCGCCCACGGGTCGCCTATGTCACGCTGCGCGACCGGCTCCAACTGGGCCTGAGCGCCCTGGCTCCGTCGCTTGTAGATCGTTTGTTATCCTGGACATTCAAATGGGAAAGTAAATAACCAATGGCATACAATATTCGACGAAAAGAAAGCCGCTTACCACCCGTCTATGATGCGCCGCCGGGCGGCAGCACCCCAGACGAAACGATGGCGGCTTCCGCTGGACACCCGACCGAGACCCCCAGAACGCCCCCCGTGCCCGGCGTGCCCTATTTTCGGACGCCAACCCTTTCGCCTGATGGTACACATCTGGTGTTCAACTACGCCTACGATTTATGGATGGTCAATATTGCCGGCGGGACAGCCGAGCGCTTGACGGCCCACCCGCATGCCCACTGTACCCCGCGCTTCTCGCCCGACGGGTCGCTGCTGGCCTTTAGCTCCAATCGTACCAGCGGTGGTGAAGTCTACGTTCTGCCGTTGAATGGCGGGAGTGTGCGCCAGTTGACCTTTCATAGCGACTTCTGCTCTGTGGAAGATTGGTCTGGCGATGGGCAGCACATCTACTATACATGCGACCGCGACGCGCAGGGCGATGCGGTGTACCGTGTGTCGCTTGCCGGCGATACGCCGGTGTTGATGTTTGCCGAGCCAAACGAGGATGTGATGCATGTGAGCATCGCGCCCGATGGGCAACGCATGGCGATCAATATCCCCCGCAACCCCTGGTGGCGGGTGGGCTCCGATCCCTTTGCGCCCTGCTTTATCTGGCTTCTGCCCCTCCTATCTGCCCGCCCCGGCCAACAATCCGAACGCCCCGCGGAAGAACTATCGCCCCTACCGCGGTTGCCCAACCTGCCCCAGGCCTCCTTTGCCGAAGGACGCTGGCCGCTCTGGAAACCCGACGGCCAGGGGGTTTACTTTGTTTCAGACCACAGCGGCTACGAAAACATCTGGTATCAATCGCTTGAGACGGGCGAGGCGCGCCAGATAACCCATTTTACGAGCGGTCGGGTGCTCTGGCCAACTATAGCCCGCAATGCGCCGGTGATGGCTTTTGAGCACGATTGGCACATCTGGCACCTTGACCTGGAAAGCGAAGAAAGCGCCCCTATTCCTATATATGTGCGGGGGGACACGCGCTCTACGCCTGTGCGCGTTGAATACTGGACCCGTGGCTTTACCGAGCTAGAGGTAGCCCCCGACGGCAAGAAGGTGGCCTTTGTGGCCCGCGGCCAGGTGTTTGCCGACTTTGCCGATAAGGAAACCGATAAAGACTTGCGCCAGGGGGGAGCGTTTCCTATTACCAGAAACCATGCCCGCCAGTCGGATATTTCCTGGCCCCCCGATAGCAACAAGCTCATCTACCTTTCAGACCGGGAGGGAGAGGACGATCTCTATGTCTACGATTTCCAGAGCAAAACAGAGGTACGTCTTACCCACGACCAGACCCGCAAGGGGAGCCCGCGCTGTTCGCCAGACGAAAAGTGGGTAGCCTACTTTTGCGGGCTAGAGGCTATCTATCTTTACAACACAGAAACCGGCGAGTCACAGCCCTTTGCGGAAGGGAACTTTGTCTGGAGTGCGTCGCTGGCCTGGTCGCCCGATAGCCAGTGGTTAGCCTATATATCCCACGACGCCAGCTTTTTTAGCAATGTCTACGTACAACATATCAATGAAACGACAGCGCGGCAGATAACCTTCTTGAGCAACATTATGGGTGAAGGGTTGCTCTGGTCGCCCGATGGAAAATTCCTTATTTTTACCAGCGGGCAATATCGTACCGAGATGCAAATAGCTCGCGTAGACCTGTGTCCGCCCATCCCCTTCCTGCGCGAAACGGAATTTGAAAAGCTCTTTGCTGAGGAGGCGCAAAAGCCGGAGAGCGACAGCGCGAAGGATGACCGCGACGACGATGATGATGACGACGACGATGACGACGATGACGACGATGACGACGATGACGACGATGACGACGATGATGACGACGATGACGATGACGATGATGACGATGACGATGACGATGACGATGCCGATGAGTATGCCTATAGCAGCGATGATGCGTCGGACGGTGAGCAGACGCCCTCGGACGATGACCAGAAGCACCAGGCCGACCAGCAGGATACCGATTCCAAAGAGCGCAAGATGGAGCCGGTGCAGATTGTGTTTGAAGGCATCGAGCGCCGCCTGCGCTTCCTGACGCCTATGCAGATGGACGCGGAGGCGACCGATATAAGCCCCGATAGCCGCGACCTGCTCTTTCTGGCCGACGTTGCCGACAAGGTGAATATCTGGACGCTCCCGCTTGACGAGCCACGCAGCGACCATCCCCCCCAACAACTTACCTCAAACCGCAGCTATAAGCGCTGTGTCCAGTTTGCCCACAATGGCAAGAGTTTTTACTACCTGGAAGATGGGCAAATAACTATCCGCAAGTTTCCCACCGGGCGCGATACGCTCACCCTGTATACCCGTGGCGAAGTTACGGTGGATGTGATAGAGGATAAGCGACAGGTCTTTCACGAGGCGTGGCGGCTATTGCGCGATACCTTTTACGATGCGACGTTTCGGGGGCAGGACTGGGCCGCTATCCGCGAGCGCTTTGAGCCGGCGGCGATGGGGGCCCAGACAGTGGGCGATTTTATGCGCGTCTTAAATTTGATGGTCGGAGAGTTGCGTACCTCGCATATGGGGGCCTTCTGGCGTGGCGGCTATAGCAATACCGATGGCTATACCGGTATCCATTTCGATTCGCTTGAACAGCTTGAGCGCGGCGTGTTGCGGGTGGCCGCGCTGGTGCCCGAAAGCCCGGCCGCCCGGCTGAGCGAGCCGCCCCGTATAGGCGAATATCTGGTTGCGGTCAATGGCACCCCCATCACCCCCCAGACCTGTCTTGACCAACTCTTGCAACGCACCGAAGGGCGGCGCGTGGTGGTGCGCCTGGCGGCCACCCCCGACGGCGAGGAGTCCCGCGAGTTGACCATACGGCCCATTGATGACAGCGACTATAGCGAGTTGCGCTACCGCGAGTGGGTGGCGACCAACAAGGCCTATGTCGCGCGCGTGAGCGAGGGGCGGCTTGGCTATGTCCATGTGCCCGATATGAGCTACCAGGCCTATCAGGAGTTTCTGGTGAACCTGGATGCGGAGACGTACCGTAAAGACGGCGTTGTGCTCGATATACGGTATAATGGGGGCGGGCACATTTCGACCTTCATTCTCGATGTGCTGACGCGCCGCAGTGTTATTTTGAATGGATTTCGAGACCGGCTCTCAACCGACGCCTACCACCATTCTGGCAATCGGGCACTCAATAAACCAACCGTTTTGGTCACCAATGAAGAATCTGCCAGCGATGCCGAAATCTTTACCGAACTCTACCGCCGTCTGGGGTTGGGCAAGGTGGTTGGCAAACCAACGGCCGGCGCGGTGATTGGCACCGTACGACAGGCACTTTTGAATGGCATTCTGCTGCGCTTACCGCTCTATTCGGTAAGCACCCCGGAAGGGGAAAATCTGGAAGGCACCGGGCGTCCGGTAGACGTAGACGTGACCCAACCACCGGGCGAATGGGCCCATAACCGTGATTACCAACTCGATGCGGCCATCGCCACCCTGCGAGAGACGCTTGGAGCGCATGAGCAAAAATAGGGTATAATCACAATGGTACAATAGAATCTTGAGGGTACGATACATTCTAGTAGAAGGTGGGGTTATGACAAATCCACCATTCCGCTTTTCCGTCTGTATTGAAAAAATCTTTGATCAATTGCCGTTTGAGCAACGATTAGAGCATATTCTGGTGCATGGCTTTCCGGCCTTTGAATTCTGGAGCCGTGACCGACGCGACATGAATATTACGCTGGCGTTGCAGGTAGCCCTGCGATTGAGTGCGGTTGCGTTTGTGGGCAGTACGGCCTCGCTCGTTGACCCGGGCCAGCGCACAAAATTTGAGAGCGATATAACCCGTGCTGCGGCTCTGGCGGTTGACTTGTCGTGCGAAAATCTTATCGTGCATAGTGGGCCATCTTTGCCCGATGTGCCCCGCGAAACCCAATATGCCACGATGATTGAAACGCTGCGCTCGGTGGTAGATATTGCCCACGATGCCGATTTGACTATTCTTGTTGAGCCGTTAAATCCGGTGGATAACCCCGGCCACTTCCTGACCTCCGCAGACGAGGGGTTCCAGGTGGTGCGCGATATTAACGACCCCAACCTTCGGTTGCTGTTTGATGTGTACGAGCAGCAGATGAGCGAGGGCAACCTGATTTCGCGGCTTACCCAGAACATTGACCTTGTGGGGCACGTCCATCTGGCCGATGTTCCAGACCGTGGCGAGCCGGGCACGGGTGAAATCAATTTTCAAGCTATTCTCAAGGCGTTGCATGACCATGGCTACCGCGGGTATATCGGGCTTGACTATACCCCCAAAACCGATTCGGCCAATAGCTTGCGTTCGGTACGCGAGTTATTAGATAGTATCGAGGCAGCGCTTTAACGGTTGGGTTTGCTGGTCGGGTAGGCTCCATATTGGAGGTGCCCGGCCACCAGCGTGGCAACGGTGGATAGGGTCAACAAGCCTCTGGGGGGGTGTTGGTAGGGGTCATGCGCGAGGATGACCATATCGGCCAGCATACCCACAGCCAGCATCCCTTTGTCGGCGCGTTCGCCGCTGCTCTGGGCCGGCCCGGTGCTATAGGCGTGCAGCGCTTCGTCCAGGCTCAAACATTCGTTGGGGTACCATCCTCCATCGGGCGTATGGTCGGGCCGCTGGCGCGTCACAGCCGCGTGAATACCTTCCCACGGGTTGATATGGGCGACCGGCGCGTCGGAACCGAAGGCCAGGGTCGCTCCGGACTGGCGCAGCGAACGCCAGGCATAGGCTCCGGCGCAGCGTTCGCCCCATAAACGTTCTGCGTCTTCCATATCGTCTATGGCGTGGAGGGGTTGCATGGAGGCGACAATGCCGCTGGCCGCAAAGCGCGGCAGGTCGTCTGGGTGGAGCACCTGGGCATGTTCGATGCGGTGGGGCAGCGCCGGTCTTGCGTGCGTGTCCTCTTGCGTGCTGCTGTTCTGTTGCGCGGCGTGGATGGCGTCCAGCGCTTTGCGGTTGGCCGCATCCCCAATGGCGTGCAGTACCACGCTGATGCCGTGCCGGCTGGCCCGCGCCACCATGGCGTTGAGCGTTTCGACGGGCAGGGTGGCGATACCCCGTGACTGGCTCCCTGCGTAGGGCGTGAGCATCTCGGCTGTTTGGGAGCCAAGCGAGCCGTCGGTAAAGATTTTGAGCCCCCCTATCCGTAGCCAACTATCCCCAAAGCCGCTGCGGAGCCCCATAGCCAGGGCCGCGTCGAAGTCTTCGGCGGCGATGTGGAGCAGACAGCGCACGCGCAAGTCGCCCCGTTCGCGCAGGACTTGCAGGTCGGAGAGGATCTGGCGGCCATCGCCGGCCAGGGTGGAGGGGGGGATATGGGCGCTGGTGAGGCCGTAGGAGAGCATGTGTTGTTGGGCGGCCAGCAGCGTTTGCAGGCGCTCTTCGGGGCGGTGGGGGGGGATGTTCTGTTGTACCAGCTCTATGGCGTGTTCAAAGAGTATGCCGGTCGGGTTGCCCTGTTCGTCGCGTTGGATATGGCCGCCGGGCGGGTCGGGGGTGGTGTGGTCTATGCCGGCCAGGTGCAGGGCGCGGCTGTTGACCCAGATGGCGTGGCCGTCGCGGCTAAAGAGCATGGCCGGGTGGTCGGGGCACAGGTGGTCGAGGTGGTTGCGGGTGGGCCAGTGGCCCCATGTGCTATGGCTCCAACCGCCGCCGCGTAGCCAGCTTTCGGGCGAGAGGGAGGGCCGGTGGGCTGCAATGCGTTCGGCGGCGTCGTTCAAGCAGCGCGTTTGTTCCAGCATAACGTTGTGCAGCATGTGGCCATACCAGTGCAGGTGAACGTGGGAGTCGGTCAGGCCGGGCAGGATGGTATGGCCGTACAGGTTAATCTCGTCGTAGTGGGGGCCGCTGGCCGCCCGTACGGCGGCGGCGCTGCCCACGGCGACGATTCGCCCGTCACGGATGGCCAGGGCGTCGGCGCGGGGGTGGCGCGGGTTGAGGGTGTGTATGGTTCCGTTGTGCAATATCAAAGGTTTCATACTACCACTATACCATAGGACGTGGAGTTGCGGGGCGGTGGGATGTGGGGAGGTGGGCGGCGGGCGGCGCCCCCGTTTGACATTATCACCTGCCTTTGATAAACTCTGAAGGGCGGTAACACAGGCCGCCACAGAACCAATGCTCACATGAGACTATTTTTAAGGTACCCGCACTGTGAGCACAGCGCGGGTTTTGTTTTGTAAGTTCCGGTGGTAGTCTACTGGTCAACGGTGACTCATAAGGCACACCAGACTGCATCCAACGGTGTCACTTATGCCACTCTCGTTTCAACCCACCTGTTTACCAATAGCACAGAATGGCCTGCCCCATACCAGTTCATCCCACGCCCTGGGCCTGGTCATGACCACCATGGCGGCAATGCCGTGCTGGCCACAATTACCGCACCGTTCATTTGCCGAAGAACGCTTTAACCAGAGCGCCATGCACTTTCCCGGCTTCATCCTCGACACCGTCACCCGGCACGCCTACGTGGATCGGGCCGTCATGGAACAACACATTGACCAACTCTCTGTAGCCTACCTGAGCCGCACCATCGCCAATGGCGCACTGACCATCGAACATGCCACCGGACTGACAGAGCTCTTGCGTATGCCCGCCGAATGGTTTACCGGACGCGCCATATGCAGCCAACAAGTCGGCCCCATTAGCCTGGCCCTGCGATTGACCGATGAACAGCAACGCTCACTCATCTACGACCCGGTGCTGCTCGAAGCCGTCGCCCACCATCTCTCGTTGCGGATAGCCTGGTTAGCAAACCAGTTTGCCAACCTCGCCGCCGACACCATTACCTATCTGGATGAACCATTTCTCGACGCCTTCAACACTGCCTTCTTCCCTCTCGATTGGGACAGGGGCCTGGAACTGCTCGAACTGGTGCTTGCCGATGGGCCCGGCTGTCGAGGCGTGCTCATAGGAGGAGTGGGACACCGCGAAACCAACGCCTCCGTCTACTGGGCCCCGCTGCTCGAAACATCCATCGAACTGATAGGCCTGGACGTCTACTATCACGGCGAACTTCTGCTCAATGCCGCCCACCTGCTGCCCGACTTTCTCGACCGCCCCGGCTTTCTTACCTGGGGGCTCATACCCGCCGACGCCGACATGCTCGCGCTCGAAACAACCGAGAGCCTGGTAAAACGCTTTCAACAGTTGGTCAACCACCTGGTCAAAGCCAACGTCCCCCGCGACCAACTCCTGGCGGCCTCATTCATCAGCACCAGCAGCAGTCTGGAACACCTGCCCATAGACGTGGCCGAACACGCCCTCAAAATGTGCGTTGCCGTCTCAAACCAGATCCGTTCAACCTACCGGCTGGAGGCAAACGAAACCTGAAAATAGTGCTGTGGGGTAAACCATGCGGTTTCTCTCCCAACCAGGGCCCAGAAAAACCGCCTGGAATAGCAACAGCATGAAGTTGAGAGGAGTGTTAATGTGCGTATTGTTGTAACGGGGTCACTCGCCTATGACTACATTATGAACTTTCCCGGCTACTTCAAAGACCATATTCTCCCGGAAAAAGTCCATATCCTTTCCGTGAGTTTTCTGGTTGACTCTATGAAGAAAATGCGGGGTGGCGTAGCCGGCAACATCGCCTATAATCTCGCCCTGCTTGGCGAAAACCCCCTTATTGTCGGATCGGTGGGCCAGGATTTTGAGGACTACCGCGCCTACCTTGAAGCCCACAACGTTGATACCAGCGGCATTGTCGCCATTGAGGACGAGTTCACCTCGTCCTGTTTTATTACCACCGACCAGTCCGACAACCAGATTGTCGCCTTTTATGCCGGCGCCATGCAGTATGCCCGCGATCTCTCGCTCAAGTCGCTTGGCCTGAGCAGCGACGACCTGGTGCTTATCTCTCCCTGCGAATCTGAATCTATGCACCGACTGGCCGTCGAATGCCAACAACTCGGTATTCCCTACGTCTTCGATCCGGGCAAGCAAACGCCACGGCTCGAACCACAGCACATCCGCGACGGCATCGCCGGGGCGCGGGTACTGGTTGGCAACGACTACGAATTTGGCATGATGGCCAAGGCCCTGGGCACCAGCGAAGATGACCTGGTAGCCAGCGCCCCCTTGACCGTCGTCACACGCGGCGAATTTGGTTCGATCATCTACGTCAATCAGCCGGAGAAACAACAAATCCATATCCCCGTCGCCAACATCTCCGGCGTGGTAGACCCCACCGGGTCGGGCGATGCCTACCTGGCTGGGCTTGTGTTTGGGATCGCCCACAATCTGCCGCTTGACGTCACCGGGCGGATTGCCGCCCTGGCCGCGGCATACAATATTGAGCAGCGCGGATGCCAGGAGCATCGCTATACCGTTGCCGAATTTGCATCGCGCTATGAAGAAACCTTTGGTTCGAGTGATAGTATTCGTTCTTTGGGTCAGTAGGAATGTAAGGAATGATGGAATATAGTAATAGTGTTTTTGGAAGGAGTATATGAGAACCATGAGCACAAAGTATGATGTCAAAGATATTGGCCTTGCCGAAGAAGGACGCCGCCGCATGGAGTGGGCGGAGCAAGAGATGCCCGTGCTGCGCCTTATCCACGAGCGCTTTGAGAAGGAGCGACCGCTTGAAGGGGTGCGCCTGAGCGCCTGTCTGCACGTTACGACGGAGACGGGCAACCTGATGCGTACCCTCAAAGCCGGCGGCGCGGACGTGGTATTGTGCGCGTCAAACCCGCTCAGCACCCAGGACGACCTGGCCGCCACGCTGGTACACCACCACGACATCCCCGTCTACGCCATCAAGGGCGAAAGCAACGACGTGTACTACCAGCACATCAAAGCCGCGCTTGACCACAACCCCCAGATTACGATGGACGACGGCGCAGACCTGGTGAGCGGCTTGCTCAACACGCGCCAGGATTTGATACCGTCCGTCTATGGCAGCACCGAAGAAACCACTACTGGCGTTATCCGTCTGCGCGCGATGGCCGCCGACGGTGTGCTGAAATTCCCGGTTATTGCCGTCAACGACAGCGCTACCAAGCACCTGTTTGACAACCGCTATGGCACGGGGCAAAGCACCATTGATGGTGTCATCCGCGCGACCAACGTACTGTTGGCCGGCAAGACCTTTGTGGTGGGCGGCTACGGCTACTGCTCACGCGGTATTGCCGAACGGGCCCACGGTATGGGCGCCAACATCATCGTCACCGAGATAGACCCCATCCGCGCGCTGGAAGCGGCGATGGACGGCTACCGCGTGATGCCGATGAAGGACGCCGCCAGCATTGCCGACTTCATCGTGACCGCCACCGGCGACAAGCACGTCATTGATGGCGAAGACTTTGCCGCAATGAAAGACGGCTGTATTGTCGCCAACAGCGGCCACTTCAACGTGGAAATTGACATCCCCGCTCTGGAATCCATGAGCGTTGAGAAGCGCCAACCCCGCGCCTTTGTAGACCAGTATATCTTGAAGGATGGCCGCAAGATCAACCTGCTTGGCGAAGGCCGCCTGATCAACCTGGCCAGCGCCGAAGGCCACCCAAGCGCGGTTATGGATATGAGCTTTGCCAACCAGGCCCTGGCCGCCGAACATCTCGTCAAGAACCAGGGGAGTTTGCCGCTTAACGTTGTGCTGTCGCTTCCCAAAGAACTAGACCAGGAGATTGCCGCGCTCAAGCTCAAGGCGATGGGT
Source organism: Chloroflexaceae bacterium (assembly GCA_034437375.1). Classification (GTDB taxonomy): domain Bacteria; phylum Chloroflexota; class Chloroflexia; order Chloroflexales; family Chloroflexaceae; genus JAAUSY01. Next base: position 13,955 of record DAOTUK010000008.1, read on the forward strand.
GTTAGCATAGACGTTTTGACCCCCGACCAGGAGAAATACCTGAACTCGTGGCAAGAAGGCACCTAGAAATAACGCTGGTGGGTCGGGGGGCAATCTCCCGACCCGCCGACCACTCGTCAGTAGACGAACAGGAGCAAGCGCTATGTCTGAATACGATCCGTCCCGTTCCACGTGGAGTCCGCCCGGTGGGGCATCTGGTATGCCAGCCGGTGCCGAGCAAACATCCAGCGCAGACCGTTGGGCCCTGATAGCCCTGACCACCGCCGCGGTTATTGTGCTTTCCATGTGTGTCCCTGGGTTTAGCTGTCTGGCCCCGCTCATTGCCGGCATTATCGCTCTGACCCAGGCGAAAAACGCCGTCAACCCGGACCGGGCTCGCACCTATGGGTGGATAGCCACCGGGATAGGGATAGCAATGCTGCTGGTCATTCTTGGGTTTATTGTGCTGTACGGGGCGGCCTTGCTGGCGATGATTAGCGAGAGTATGTAAGGGAATAATACTATCAAGAGGATATAAGGAGCAAAATATATGACCACTTTTATGGAATCACCGCAATTATTTTTTACCAGCGAGTCGGTGTCCGAGGGACACCCCGACAAGCTGTGTGATCAGGTGAGCGACGCTATTCTGGATGCGTTGCTGGAACAAGATCCCCGCTCACGGGTGGCCTGCGAAACCGCCACGACCACCGGTCTGGTGGTGGTGTTGGGCGAAGTGACAACCAAAGGCTATGTTGAGATACGCGAGATAGTACGCGACACCATCCGTACCATTGGCTATACCGACCCCATGTATGGCTTCGACGCCGACTCGTGCGGCGTGCTGGTAAGCCTGGGCGGCCAATCGCCCGATATTGCCCAGGGGGTAGACCAGGCGCTTGAAATACGCGACAAGGCTATGTCGGAAGAGGAAGTAGCCTCGGTCGGCGCCGGTGACCAGGGTATGATGATAGGCTTTGCCTGTAACGAAACGCCAGAATTTATGCCCCTGACCATTAGCCTGTCGCACAAGTTGGTACGACACATGGCCAACCTGCGCAAGAGTGGCCAGATACCCTACCTGCGCCCCGACTCCAAGAGCCAGGTCACGGTGGAATACTCCCATGGTAAGCCGGTGCGTATTGATACGCTGCTGATTAGTACGCAGCACGCGCCCGACGTATCACAGGAGCAAATCCGCACCGATATGATCGAGCAGGTGATGCGCGAGGTGGTGCCAGCGGAATTGATAGACGATAAAACCAAATACTTTGTCAATCCCACCGGGCGCTTTGTCGTGGGCGGGCCCGTGGGCGATGCGGGCCTCACTGGCCGCAAGATTATTGTAGATACCTACGGTGGGGTGGCCCGCCACGGCGGCGGGGCCTTTAGCGGCAAAGACCCGACAAAGGTAGACCGCAGCGCCGCCTATGCCGCTCGCTACGTGGCCAAGAATGTGGTGGCGGCCGGCCTGGCCGACCGCTTCGAAGTACAGGTCAGCTATGCCATTGGCGTGGCCCATCCGCTCTCCGTGAGCGTCGAAACGTTTGGCACAGGCAAAGTCAGCGACGAGGTTATCCAACGCCTGATTAACGAACACTTCGACCTGCGACCGGGCGCGGTTATCCGCGACCTGGATCTGCGCCGGCCCATCTATCGCCAGACAGCCGCGTATGGCCACTTCGGCCGCGATGATGTTGACCTGCCCTGGGAACGCACCGACAAGGCAGAGGCGCTCCGCAAAGCGGCCGGGGCATAAACGCATGCCTGTGATACCCCCCGTGCCGGGTGCGGCATGCGGCGAGGATAGGTGAGGCGAACGCACACTATGCCACGGAACAAATAACAGTGATCAATTACGAAGGGTTCACCGTTTGGGGGGACAACCCTGGGAGCGCGAGCGACTCGCTCGCTCCGAGGCGGGCCGGATGCCCGCGCTCCCAGGAACCATCCGGTCGCGTGTGAATAGTTACATCAACCAGACATGGTATGGACAGGGAAGGGGCGCACGATGGATACCGTGCGCCCCTTTCTTTGTTCCCACACACGCATACACTACCGTAAGTGGCAGAAAAAGCGAAGGCAGGGGGAGGTGCCCTTGCCTTCGCCGGGGGGAATGGATAGGGAAATTTCGCTTATGATTCGAGGGTGCTAATATCGCCCACGTCCTGCCCAAGGGCCTGGGCCTTCAACACGCGGCGCATAATCTTGCCGCTGCGCGTCTTGGGCAAGGACGAAACAAACATAATCTTCTCCGGGCGGGCAATGGGGCCCATCTCGTGGCCCACGTGTGCTTTTAGCTCATCTTCCAGATGGGGGCTACCCTCCAGACCTTCACGCAAAATCACAAAGGTGTGGATAGCGTTGCCCTTCAACTCGTGCGGCAGGCCGATAGCGGCCGCTTCGGCGACGGCAGTATGGCTCACCAGGGCGCTTTCGACCTCGGCGGTACCCAGGCGATAGCCGCTTACCTTGATTACGTCGTCTACGCGCCCGATAATCCAGGTATAGCCGTCGGCATCCTTGCGGGCGCTATCGCCCACGGTATAGACGCCGCCGGGGATCTTCTCAAAATAGGTGCTCTTGTAGCGGTCGGGGTCATTCAAAATGGTGCGGAGCATACCCGGCCAGGGCTTGCGGATGATGAGCATTCCATCCTCGTTGGCCTCACAGCTCTGCCCATCCTCATGCACCACATCCGTTTCGACGCCCAGGAAGGGGCGGGTTGCTGTGCCGGGCTTCAAGGGGACAACGGGAGTAGGCGTAATCATGAAGTGGCCGGTTTCGGTCTGCCACCACGTATCCATAATGGGGCAGCGTTCACCACCGATAACCTTGTGATACCAGCGCCACGCTTCGGGGTTAATCGGCTCGCCCACCGTGCCCAGAATGCGTAGACTGCTGATGTCGTGGCGGTTGGGCCACGCTTCGCCAAAGCGCATCAAGCCGCGAATAGCGGTGGGGGCGGTGTAGAGAATGCTGATGCCGTAGCGAGCGACCATAGACCACCAGCGGTCGGGGTAGGGATAGTTGGGGGCCCCTTCGTACATAAAGGACGTTGCGCCGTTGAGCAATGGCGCGTAGACGATGTAGCTATGGCCGGTAATCCAGCCGGGGTCGGCAGCGCACCACCAGCGATCCTCTTCTTTAATGTCAAAGACATATTTCAGGGTGGCATAGATACCGACCATATAGCCGCCGTGGGTATGGACAACCCCCTTGGGGCGGCCCGTGGTACCGCTGGTGTAGAGAATGAAGAGGATGTCTTCGGCGTCCAACTCTTCGGTGGGGCACCCGCCCATGGCAATCGGCAGGGCCAGCAAGTCGTGCATCCAGAGGTCGCGCCCGCTCTCCATGTTAATCTCGTGGCCGGTGCGGCGCACCACAATACAGGTCTGCACGCTTGGGGTACGGGCCATTGCCTCATCAGCAATCTGCTTGAGCGGTACAACCTTGCCACGCATAAAGCCGCCATCGGCAGTAATCAGCAGCTTACTTTGCGCATCGTCTATACGGTCGGCCAGCGCTTCTACGCTAAAGCCACCGTACACCACGCTATGGGCCGCGCCAATCTTGGCGCACGCCAGCATACAAAGCACCAGTTCGGGAATACGCGGCAGGTAGATGGTAACGATGTCACCCTTCTGCACGCCCATGCTCTTGAGCACATTGGCAATTTTGCTTACTTCGCGGTGGATACCCTGGAAGGAGAAGGTGCGGCGCGAACCATCTTCGCCTTCCCAGATGAGGGCCAGTTTGTTGCGCCGCCAGGTTGTGACGTGGCGGTCAATCGCGTTGTGGATAATGTTGGTTTTGCCACCAACAAACCATTGGTAAAAGGGAGCCGCGCTATCATCAAGCACCTGCTCCCACTTCTGGTACCATTCGAGCTGATTGGCCTGGTCTGTCCAGAATTCCTGGGGATGCTCAATACTCCATTGGTACAATTCTTCATAGCTCTTAAACCCTTTGTCCCGCATATAGGCGGTGACATTGGCGTTCTCTAGGATGTCTTCGGGTGGCAGATACATTGCTTCGCCCGAAGATTGGCTAATGGTCATGGGTGTTTCGTCAGTCATCAGAAAGCCTCCTTGCTGTATGCGAATAGGCAGAACACTTCAACATCTGTTCCTCTGCTTGCTATGGACACATTGCGGTAATCGTATTGTATCGGTTTAACATCAGGAAAGAATAAGATCTTTGTAAGGATTGTGTAAAGGTGGGGCGACAACCAGGTAGCCCCCGAACCGTCGGGCCCGGCCCCGCCCCACCAGCCGGCTACAGTTGCGTACGCATGGCGTCAACCGCCTCGCGTACCATATCTACGGTGGCGTCCTCTTCAATGGTGCTGAGGTCGCCAATATCATCGCCCTGATAGACGGCCCGCATCACACGGCGCATAATCTTGCCGCTGCGGGTCTTGGGCAGCATACTGACAAAGTGGATGCTCTGGGGGGTAGCGATAGCGCCAATACGTTCGCGGACAAGCTGTTTCATTTCTTCGGCGATCTTGTCTTCGGTGGCGGGGGTAATATCTTGCTTCAGCACCGCAACGACCAGCGGTACTTCGCCGCGGGTTTCATCCTTCACGCCGATAACGCTTACTTCGGCGGCGGCGGGGTGCGCGGAGAGGACTTCCTCAATTTCGCGGGTGCCCATACGGTGGCCGGAGACGTTAATCACTTCGTCCGAGCGTCCGAGCATCCAGAAGTAGCCGTCCTCGTCCTGGATGGCGTAGTCGCCGGTGAGGTAGTACTGGTGGTCTTTGAAGTGGCTCCAGTAGCTCTTGAGGTAGCGTTTGTCGTCGCCCCAGATGGTCATGAGCATACCGGGGGCCAGGGGGCCGTGCTCAATAAGCAGGCCTTTTTGCCCGCGCTCCAGCGGGTTGCCGTCGCCATCCACCACGTCGAGGCGGTGGCCCATGGCTGGTTTGGTGGGCGAGCCGGGCTTGATGGGCAGCTTTTCGAGTCCGTAGGAGTTGGCGAGCATAGACCAGCCGCTTTCCGTCTGCCAGTAGTGGTCAATAATGGGCACGCCAAGCATGCTGGTGGCCCATTCGTAGGTGGGGGCGTCTAGCGGTTCGCCCGCGGTAAAGAAGTAGCGCATGCTTGAAAGGTCATTTTCTTTAATCCACTTGTCGGGGAATTTGCGCAGGGCCCGCAAGGCTGTTGGGGCCGAAAAGACGACGGTGACGCCATACTTCTCAATAATGCGCCACCAGATGCCGGGGTCGGGGTAGTCGGGGCGCCCTTCGTAGACCAGCGTGGGGATACCGGCCAGCAGCGGCGCGTAGACGATGTAGCTATGCCCCACCACCCATCCAATGTCGGAGGTAGACCAGTAGACGTCGCTATCATCACAGTCGTATACCTGGCTCATGGAGGAGTGCAGCGCGACCATATAGCCGCCCGTGTCACGGACAACGCCTTTGGGTTGGCCCGTTGTGCCGCTGGTGTAGAGGATGTAGGAGGGGTCGGTGCTGTCCAGTTGCACCGGTTCGATATACTTTTCGCTGCGTTCGTCTATCTGCTCTTGCCAGTCGAGGTCGCGCCCCTTGTGCATATGGCAGGGCACGATGTTGCGGTTGAGTACCAGCACGTCGCGGACGGTATCTACGGTGGAGGCGTCAATGGCCGCGTCTACAATTTCCTTGAGCTTGACCGGGTTCCCCTTGCGCATACTGGCGTCGGCGGTGAGGATGGCCACGGGGCCGGCGTCGTCAATGCGGCTGGCCAGCGAGCCGACGCTAAAGCCGCCGAACACGACCGAGTGGATAGCGCCAATGCGGACACAGGCCAGCATGCTGAAGATGGCTTCGGGCACCATGGGCATGTAGATAATGACTCGATCACCCTTTTTGACGCCCAGGTTGCGCAGCACGCTGGCCAGTCGGTTGACTTCGCGGTAGAGTTCGAAAAAGGTGAGGGTGCGCGACTGGTTGGTTTCGGCGCTTTCCCAGATAAGGGCTGCCTTGCCGCGCCGTTCGCCAAGTGCGTGGCGGTCTACCGCGTTGTAGCTGATATTTGTTTTGCCACCCACAAACCAACGATAAAACGGGGCATTCGAATCATCCAGAACACGATCCCATTTGTGATACCAATGGAGTTTTTCTGCCTGCTCGCTCCAATACCCTTGCGGGTCATTGATGGAGCGTTGATATACTTCTTCGTAAGTCACATGAACCTCCTTGTGTGTGCGGTTCTTCTTTGAATCTTTTCCAGGATTTCAGGTTGTATTCCCCAACAGTGTATGGTGAACAACGCAATTTGACCGGTTGCTGTATTTGGGGCGGCCAGGCAGGCATGGGGGGCCGGGGCGTACGGGGCGGTGGGCCAATATAGCCATGCCCCATAGCGCATGGGTGCCTTCGCCATGGATGTTGTGGTTCCAGACGCACGCTCGTTCCTTTCTGAAGGGCTTGGGTGCCCCACGCCCGGTGTGCCGGGCGGGGTGATTGGGATGTATTAGTTACTGTCGGGTTACAGGGGTAGAGTGTAGCATACCTATGAGCTTTTTGGCAAGTCTGGCGGGGATGCGGGGGGCGGGGCGGCGAGCAAAGCGGGTTGACCGCTCCCCCGCTCCCCCGCTCCCCCGCTTCACCGCTCCCCCGCTTGCCCATGTCGCTACTCTGGCGTTTGTGCTTCTGCGGCCGCACTGTGCTGCTGTACCTTCTGGAGCACCTGGGAGCGTACCTCGCGCAGCAACTCGTCGCGGCGGTAGGCCCCCTTCTGCAATACATGCTCCACGTAGCTATTCAGGTGCGCACGCTCGGCAGAAGTAAGCTCCATAGCCGTAATGACCACGACGGGGATAGAGCGCCATTGCGGATTGGTGCGCAACATTTCGATAAGCTCGAAGCCGTCAATCTCAGGCATCATCAGGTCGAGCAAGATGAGTGCGGGGCGCTCTTCGACCAGCCGGAAGATAGCGGTACGTCCGTTGTCGGCCTCGCGCACCTTCCAGCCGGCCCCTTCGAGCAAGCGGCAGAGCATCTCGCGTGTGGCGTCGTCATCTTCAACAACCAGCAGGGAGGGGGGAGACTGTTTCCCATCGGAGGTTTGGCGGGCCGATTGCAGGTGCCGCTCGATGGCTTCGAACAGTTGGGTACGCTGGATGGGCTTGTTAAGATGGTCTGTTGCGCCCAATGTGAAGCCCTGGATCTTCTCTTCCAGCAGCGTGAGCATGATAACGGGGATGTGCGCAAGTTCGGGGTCGCCCTTCAATGCGGTAAGCACCTGCCAACCGTCCATGCCCGGCATCATGACATCCAGCGTGATGATGTGGGGGCGCAACGCACGGGCATATTCGAGCCCTTCCTGGCCATTGGTGGCGGTATACACGTGCAGGTGGGCATCTTCGAGGGTGCGCTCCACCAGTTCGCGTGCCATGGGGTCATCATCTATCACCAGCACGGTGGGGGTTCCGTCGGCAGGGGGCAGCACGTTGCGGGGTATGGACGCACGGCGGGCCATGGGCCTACTGGCAACGATCTGATCCAATGGTGGTAGCGAGCAGCGCTCAGGGCGGGTTATGACGGGTAGTTTGACGGTAAAGGTGGAGCCCCGGTCGGGCACACTCTCCACGGTAATATCGCCGCCCATAATCTGACACAGGCGGCGGGTAATAGCCAGGCCCAGGCCCGTGCCGCCATACTTGCGCGTCGTCGAGCTATCGGCCTGGGTAAAGGGGTTAAAGAGCTTCTGTACCTGTTCGGGCGTCAACCCGATACCCGTATCGCACACGCGGAAGATGAAGAAGTCGTCGTAGTGCGGGGGCATTGTAGCCGCCGGCTCGCTGTTGACGGCGGGCGTGGGGGGGCTTACGGGCTCGCACACGCTGGCAATATCCAGCGAGACGGTGCCATGCTCGGTAAACTTGCAGGCATTGGAGAGGAGGTTGAAGAGCACCTGGCGTACGCGCGTCGGGTCGCTGTGCATTGCGTCCAGCGTGTCGGGGTAGTTGACAATGAGTTCGTTGTGGTTCTTCTGTGCCAGCGGGGCGATGGTCGTCGCCACATCTTGTACCAGCGTGGGAAGGTCGAAGGTTTCCAGGTTGAGCTCCATACGCTCGGCTTCTATCTTGGAAATGTCGAGGATGTCGTTAATGAGCGCGAGCAGGTGCCGCCCGGCGCCCTGTATCTTCTGCAAGTCGGGGGACATATCGTCGTAGCCCAGGTCTTCGACATCCTCTTGCAGCATCTCGCTATAGCCGATGATGGCGTTGAGGGGGGTACGCAATTCGTGCGACATATTCGCCAGCAAGGTACTCTTGGTGCGGCTTGCGGCTTCGGCCGCCTCGCGGGCGTTAATAAGCTCCTGCTGCGTTCGCTTACGCTCGGTAATATCGCGCATGGTGCTGGTGTAGAAGGCCTTACCGTCCACAATGGCGGCCGCGACCGTAATGTCCAGGGGAAAGGTGGTGCCGTCGGCCCGCCGCCCCTGGACCTCGCGCGGTGTCCCGCGTGCGACCATCTCGTCGAAGAACGCCCCCACCGGCTGGTGGCCCGCCTCCTGGGCCGTATCTACCAGCAGCGTGACGGGTTGGCCGTTCAGGGTTGACGCGGGGTAGCCAAAGATGGATTCGGCCGCCGGGTTGAGCGAGGAGATAGCCAGTGTCTCGCGGGCGAAGGTGACAATACCATCCTGGGCCATACGCACGATGGCGGAGGTGCGTTCCATCGCTTGCTCCAGGGCCGCGATGACCGCGTTGTAGCGCTGCGCTATCTGGCCTACCTCGGTGAAGGGTTCTACTGGTACTCGGGCGCTCAGGTCGTGTGTGCGTGCGTGCTGCTCCATAGCGTGCAGCAGATCGATCAGTTCGGTTGAAGCGCCATGCTCGGCTACGTTCAACCCCATGGCCTCCTGCTCGGCGGTGATACGGAGCGGGAAGAAGCGGTTGATGACGATGAGCGCGAGGTAGCTAAGCCCGAAGGCCCAGACGAAACAGACGACGATCCCCACAAGCTGGATGTGCAACTGGGCCAGGCGATCAAGCCCTGTGCCGAGCACGGCGGGGTCGCCAAAGAGCGCCACCGCCAGCGTGCCCCAGATACCCGCGGCCAGGTGAACGGGGATAGCGCCTACGGCGTCGTCGAGGCGCAGCCGTTCGAGGAGCTCGCGGGTACCAAGCATCACCAGCCCGCCCACCGCGCCAATGATGAGCGCATCACGCGAGGAGATAGCGAAACAGTTGGCCGTGACGGCGACGAGCCCGGCCAACGCACCGTTGGTTATCATATCCACTTCGACGCGCCGCCAGATAATCAGGGCCGCTACCAGCATGGCGACAAGCCCCGCCGCGCCACCAAGCAGCGTATTCAGCACAATCTTGGGTACCTGGGCATTCATCGCCAGCGTGCTGCCGCCGTTGAATCCAAACCAACCAATCCACAGCAGCAGCGTACCCAGGATGGCCAGCGGCAGGTTTGAGCCGGGGATGCGCCGCGGCGCGGAGCCATCGGCCGGGAAGCGCCCCACCCGTGCCCCCACCACCAGTACCCCCGCCAGCGAAACCCACCCGCCCACGCTATGTACCACGCTGGAGCCGGCAAAATCAACGAAGCCGCGGGAGGCAAGCCAGCCGGCGTCGCGGCCAGCATCAAGCCCATTCCACGCCCAATGGCCGAAAACGGGGTAGATAACCAGCGAGACAAGCGCGGCCACCAGCACATAGCTGGCAAACCGCATACGCTCGGCTACCGCGCCGGAGAGGATAGTAACCGCGGTGCTGCAAAACATGACCTGGAAGAGGAAGAAGGTAGCATGCCACATATCGTCTGAGCCAAGGTCGGGCGCGAAGGCCGAAGCGCCAAACCACCCGCCGCGGGTCGCCCCGAACATCAACCCGTAGCCAAGCAACCAGAAGAGAATGGTTGCTATGCCCAGGTCGGTCATGTTCTTCATCGCCACGTTGATACTGTTCTTGCTGCGGGTGAGCCCGGATTCCAGACAGAGGAAACCAGCTTGCATCAGGAATACCAGACTGGCACAAACCGCAATCCAGAGTATATCAATTGTTGAGGCATCCACTGTACCGTACGCTCCCGCGATTCCCGTGCGCGCTCCCTCGTGCGCCAAATATCCTTTCCCGTATAGTACCATATCACAGGCTCGTTTTGGGTATCGCCCTGGATTTCTATAGGGCTTGTCATGGCTTTGACATCTTCACGACCAGGGGCCCAAAAAAGCGTCCATGGAGGTATCAAGGGTAACGGTTCACACGTAGGGGGCCGCTTCCTGGGAACGCGGGCAAGATGCCCGCCCCGGTGCGCGCGAGACGCCGGCGTACCCAGGAACAAATGTACAAACGGTATGATTCTATCAGGATACCAATACCGTCACCCAGGCCACAGACACTGTACTAAAGTACAGTTGCCCTGCCTCCATGACTGTACGTAGACGGTACGTACACTGTACCTCTACTGTACTTTTTGAAGTAATTTATTGATCGAAAGTACATTGACTTCACAGGGTAGTAGTGTATAATTGATTTTAGGAAAGCATTGGTATCCCAAGAAATTGACATGGAATGTAGCTTTCTGCGTAGCAAAAATGCGTGGTATGCAATCTGCCGCTATGGTATGAACTCTGGGGATTGCAAACCATGCGGCAAACCGCGTAAGCAATTGTGCTATACCCATAAAAAGCACCAATTTCTCAAGGATAGCACATCTGAAACACAGAAATGTGAAAGACAACGGTTTTTGAAGGGACGAACGGTATGGCTGCCAGGAAAAGCCCCAAAAGCATACTCTTTGTTGTCAACAACGCGCAATACTTTCTATTGCACCGCCTGTCACTGGCCAGAGCCGTACAACAGGCCGGGTACCGGGTCATGGTTGCAACGTCCCCCGATAGCCAGCAGCACGAAATCGAAGCAATAGAAGCAGAGGGCTTTCGCTTCTTTCCCTTTTACTATCGCCCCGGTATGCGATCTCCCCTGCGTGATATGGTGTCGCTGCTCCATCTGGTCTGGCTCTACCGCAAGCTGCAACCCGACATTGTCCACCACCTCTCCATAAAGATCATCCTCTATGGCACCCTGGCGGCCCGTATTGCGGGTGTGCCGGCCATTGTCAATGCTCTGACCGGGTTGGGGTACGTCTTTATGCCTGGCTCCCCCAAACGCGCCATCCTCCGCTGGATGATTGAAAACGCCTACCGCCACCTCTTTGCCGCTCACCATATCCGTGTCCTCTTCCAAAACCCTGACGACCGGCAACTGCTGGTAGACCGGGGCGTCGTAGCGGCAGACCAGGCCGTGTTAATCTATGGCTCTGGCGTAGACACCGAACGCTTTATCCCCAGGCCAGAACCAGACGGAGAACCGGTTGTGCTCCACGCATCGCGGATGTTGTGGGACAAAGGTATCCAGGAACTGGTCGAAGCCGCTCGCCTGCTCAAGCAACGCGGCGTCGCCGGTACGGTGGTGCTTGCGGGAGCGCCCGACCCCAACAATCCGTCCTCGATACCGGAAGAAACCCTTGTCCGTTGGACTGAGCAAGGGCTTGTCCAATGGGTTGGCTATACGCGCGACATGCCCGGCCGGATAGCCAGCGCCCACGTTGTCTGCCTCCCCTCCTCCTATCGGGAGGGTGTCCCTATGACCTTGTTGGAAGCAGCAGCAACCGGGCGACCGTTAGTCACAACCGATATGCCAGGGTGCCGCGAAGTCGTAACCCACGGGTGGAATGGGTTTCTGGTACCCGTCAGGAATCCCCAGGCCCTGGCCAATGCCCTGCAACTATTGCTCACCAACCCTACATTGCGTAAAACGATGGGGGCACGGAGCCGAACGATGGCGTGCCAGAAGTTTGATAAGGATATTGTCATACGCGAAACCATAGCCGTATACCGTTCTCTTGAAAACTATTTGTATCTGCTTGATGAAGTAGCCCAGACCTGACAAAATGTGAGAGGAGCTTGACCTATGACTACCGGCCAAAGAATTAACAAAGGATTGCGGTATGTTCCCAGTATGATCTTTCGCAATGTCGAAGAAGTCATGACACTCTCGGTGTTAGAACGGCGATTATTGCTTGTCAGAGGTGACATCCTGTTTCTTTCACTGGTTGCTATCGTGACATGCTGGCACACCATGTCGGCAAACCCGACCGGTTGGGAGATGTTCCCTATCTATACTATCGTTCTGGTTTTTCTATCGTTTATCTGGATGACGTTATCATTTACTTCGCGGTGTTACCATCTGAGTGTTGCTGAAAAATACGGGCGCATTCTGCTCCGAGTCGGCTTTGTGGCTTTGACCACAACCCTGTCCTACGCGGCCATCGTTGTGCTGGATGCCCTGTTGTTCACGGGCATCTTGCCAAAGCTCGAATATATCTATAGCATACCCGCCTTCTTCTTGCCCATGGCTACGCTCGTGACATCGCTGTGGCGTTCTAGCTATGTACTCTTCTTTGCCAACCCACGGTTACACCGCCGCGTTGTGGTGCTTGGGGAACGTGGGGCCAAAGAAGATATGCTGCAAGAAATACGCAACACGCGCTATTTCGATATTGTGGCCTTTTTAGACCCCAAAACCCTGGAAACGGGCAATCGTCTGGATACGTTGCAAGACTTTGTTGAATTGCACGAGGCCAACGAAATTATTGTCACCATTCCTGAAAATGCAGATAGTGAATTGCTCGATGTCTTGATGCAATGTGCCTATGAGCGAAACACGATTGTCAAGCCCCTCGATCTCGTTTACGAAGAAATGTCTGGACGGGTTCCCATTCGCCACCTGTCGCGTCGCTTTCCCGTAGCCCCCTGGAGCCACACCATTAACTCCAAACTCTACGACCTGAACAAACGCCTTTTTGACATGGCTGTTGCCTTGATTGGGATGATTGTCTTTCTCCCCATTATGCCCCTCATTGCGCTGGCCGTGTACCTTGATGACCCCGGCCCCGTCTTTTACAAGCAAGAGCGACTTGGCAAGGGCGGCAAAATCTTCTGGGTATACAAATTCCGCTCAATGATTGTGAATGCAGAAAAGCAGGGCAAAGCTGTCTGGGCCAGCAAAGAAGATCCCCGTATTACTCGGGTTGGCAAATTTATACGCCGCACGCGCCTGGATGAAATACCACAGATATGGAATGTGTTTAAGGGAGATATGAGCATCGTTGGCCCGCGCCCCGAGCGCCCGCAATTTGTGGAACAATTGCAAAAGGACATCCCGTTCTACCGCGCTCGGTTAATGGCTCGACCAGGCTTGACCGGCTGGGCCCAGATTAACTATAGCTATGGTAATACGATTGAGGACTCGCGCATCAAGCTCGAATACGATCTCTATTATCTCAAGCACCAGTCGCTCCTGCGCGACCTGGCCATTATCCTGAGAACTATTGGCGTGGTGCTGGCGTTCAAAGGAACGTAATTCACCAGGACTTCGTGATGCACGACCGGGGGGCAAGGGGATACACCATCCTTGCCCCCTTTCTCGCTTCCCCCACCGCTAGTATCACTCCTCGCGCAGGGCGCTGGCCGCACTGATGCGCCCCATCCGCAGGGCGGGGTAGATACCGGCCAGTAGCGCCGCCACCAGCGCCACCACAATAGCCTGCCCAAACAACCACGGATCTATGGCAAGCTCCAGTGTCCAGCCAAAGGAGCGGCGGTTGACCACATAAATCAGCACCAGCGCCAGCACCAACCCGACCGGCAGCGCCAGTACCCCGGCCGTCAACCCCATCAAACTGGTCTGCGAGAGCAGCAGACCCCACAGTTGGCGCGGCGTCAGACCGACGGCCCGCAGCGTGCCTATCTCGCGGGTGCGTTCCAGTTGCAGGGCCATCAGGGCGCTAAACACGCCAATAAATGCGACGATAGTAGCAAGGATTTGTAGCACGGCGGTAATCGCAAAGGTACGGTCGAAGATAGCCAGCGTCGCTTCGCGCAGGGTGCGGTTGGAGCGGATGAGCAATTCTTGCCGCCCGGCCACCTTCTCGCGCAGGCGCTGTACCAACGCCTCCGGGTCGGTACCGGGTTCAACATAAAGCGCACAAGAGGTAATGGCGTTGTCGTCCCAGTAGGCGCGGTAGGTGGGGTAGGCCATCTGTATCACGCCGCGGTCGGAGGTGTAGTCGTAGTAGATGCCGGCAATGGGGAAGGTGTGGTCGCCGCGGTCGGTGTGCAGGGGCAACATGTCGCCCACCCCCAGACCGGTGCGGTAGGCCAGCGGCTCGGAGATAAAGACCGCCCCGGCGTCGAACGCCGCTTCTAACGTATCCATCGTCCCACCTTGCTTGAAGCGCAGGGCCCGCATACCAAACTGCTTGTCGCGGTCTACCGCTATCAGGGTGGTGGGGCCGGTTGGCGCTTCAACCTGTACGCCGCGCAGCAGCGTGCGCCCGGCAATGCCCGGCGTGTCGGTAAGCTCATCCAGCAGGGCGCGATCAAGCGTCGTGTCAACGCGGTTAGCGACGTTGCCCGGCGGCGAGATGTAGAGATCGGCGGATAGGCTCTGGTCAAGCCAGCGGATAACCGTTTGCCGGAAGCTACCGGTCATTGTGCCTACGCCAATGGTCACGCTGACGGCTACCATCAGCGCCGCAATCGCCACCGACGTACGACTAAGCGCGGCGACAATCCCACGCGCGGCCATACGCCCCGGCAGCCCTGCAAGCCGTCCCCACAACGGCCGTACCAGCGTCATCAAGCCCACCGTGGTACCGGGCGTGAGCAGAGCAAAGCCAATCAGAATGGCAAAGAGGGCCGCAAAGGCTACCTGGATATGGTGAACCGGCAGGATACGCTGTTCGACGGGTAGGGCCAGCAGCGCGGCCGCCAGCAGCAGCAGCAATATGCCGGTGCGGAGCGTCCAGGGGAGCGCGCGGCGGGTGCGCTCCTCAATGCTGCTGCGGTGCAGGGTGGTGCGCGGCGGTACCAGCGTCGCTTCGCGGGCCGGGATAGCCGCGGCGGCCAGGGTCGCGCCAATGCCAAGCGCCAACCCCTTGAGCAACACAACTGGATCTACCACCAGGCTATGGATAGTTACAACAAAGTACAGGTCGGTGATGGTGCGCGTCACCAGACGCACAAGCCCACGGCCAAGCGCGGTACCAAGCGCCAGGCCGACCAGCGAACCAACCAGGCTTATGGCCAACGCCTCTACCAGGACTAGCGCAAAGATTTGCCGTCGGGTGACGCCAATACAACGAAGTGTTCCAAGCAGTTTGCGCCGCTGCACCACGCTAAATATCATCGTGTTATAGATAAGGAAGATACCCACAATCAGGGCCAGCATACTGAGCGCGGAGAGGTTGAGTTCAAAGGCGTGCGTCATCTGTTCCAGCGTGCTGGTACGGGCGGCCGGCTTGATCAGTTGCACATCGGGGGGTAACAATGCGGTGATAGCCGCGGCGTCCCCGCTCGCGCTGGTGGCATCCAGGATAAGATCAATGCGGCTTAGCTTGCCCACCATCCCCAGAATTTCCTGCGCGGTGGCGATGTCGCAGAGCAGCACAGTTTCAAGCACCTGTTCGCTCAAGCGCCCCTGCGGACGCAGCACCCCCACAATGCGTACCTGCTGCTGCCGGCTGCCAATCTGGAGCATCAGCGAGTCGCCGCTTTCCAGACCGTAGCGCGTGGCCAATTGCTGCGACACCAGCACACTGGCCGGCTCCACGAGCAGGGTAGTCAGATCAAAATCCGGGGTCTTGCCGCGCTGTTGGGGCGGGGAGGCGGCCAGGTAGGAGCGAAAGGGCGGCTCGGCAAAGGGGTCTACACCGAGCAGGTGCAGGGTCAGGCCATCCAACTCTGGAGCGCTCACATACCCTTCGACAATCGGGGCGGAGGGGCGCACGCCATGCTCCACGCGCAGGCGGCGGTAGAGCTGTTCATCAATGCCGGCGGGCCCGCCAATGAGTTGATGGGTTGTCCGCCCGGCTATCGCTTCGGTGGAGAGGGAGAAGGCCCGCCGCGCACTGGCATTGGCCAGGTCTATGGAAACCACCATCGCCACCCCAAGCGCTACCCCCAGAATGCACAACCCGGTCTGCCAGGGGCGCTGGATAATGGCCCGTAGCGCGGTGCGAACCAGGATGCGGGGCAGGGTGGGCATTACTGGGGGGGGAGGGGTTGCTGGCGGATACGGGCTACCAGTTCGCTGAGGACGAGCGCGGTTGCGCCCCAGACCTTGTAGCCATGCAGCGCGAAGAAGGGCACATTCACCGGCGTATTATGCAATACCCATTCTTCCACAATGACGGTTGCGGGGTTAAGCAGTTGCGACAACGTAACGCTAAACACGTGGGCTATTTCGCCATCGTTGGGAAAGAAGGTTGGTTTATGCGGTAGAAAGCCCACGACCGGGCGCAGGCAGTAATTACTCGCGGTCACGTAAATGCTAGTTAGCCGCCCCCATATGGCAATGCTGGTAGGGGGTATGCCCAGTTCTTCGTGCGTTTCGCGCAGGGCGGTGGCGATGGTGTTGGCGTCGTCTGCATCTACCGCGCCACCCGGCAACGATACTTCGCCGCTGTGCCGCGTGAGGCGCTTGCTCCGAACGGTGAGCGGGAAGGCGAGATCCTGGCCGGTCGGGTAGAAGAGCAACAGGACTGCGGCCTGGCGCGGCACAACATCCGGGCCGGGGGCCATCTGGCGGGCCATCTGGCCATCACGGTTGCGGGGTATCAGCAACGCATCCATGGAAACCGGCGTGGTATCGGCCAGCGCCCGTCGTACCAGGTCGGACTGGCGCTGCCAGTTCATCCCACCGTTTCGTTCTATCCATTGATCACTGTCCACCGTTGAACAGGGTTCTGTGGTCGTCCATCGTTGGTCGTCCATAGCTATCTGTCATTTCTGTCAATATGGTCAATCACGAACATTCGCCAGTGAATGCCGTGGGAAAAGGTATGGTTGCGCGGGAGTAAAGCGCCCTTCGCCAGGTTGGTAAAAGTGGGGGGTAATACGTATATCTTCCGCGGTGATTTCAATGAGGTGAAAGGAGTTTTTGCCTTTGTCCTGGCCGCGTCCACGGCGCGAGGTGCTGGTACCACACTGGCTAATAATGGTTGTGTGTTGCAGGTCGGGCAAGAGTCCGCTGGTGGTGCCGACGTGCGAGACGTGGGCATGGCCACACAGGAACAGGTCTACGCCGCAGCGATCCATCAGGCGCAAGGCGTCGCTGGCGTTGGCAATTTTGCGGCGCGGTTTGACGCCGGGCGGGTCTACCAGGTGGTGGTGCAACACAGCCACTTTGCAGGTGTCGGCCTCAAACTGGTTGAAGGATTGTTCCAGCGTTGCGAGTTGCTTGCGCGAGAGTCGCCCGCCATCTATCGTCAGGCCGTGGGCCGTCGAACCACCCACGACCGCCAGACCGGGCCGCGTATAGCACGGGTTCAGGTCGGACGAGATGTAGCGCTGGTAGCGCTTGAGCGGGTGACGCAGGCGGTAGTAGCCGTTGAACAGCGAAACGTCGTGGTTGCCAGGCACGACCAGTTGGGGTTGGGGCAACATGCTCAGGTAGGCGGTTATTACTTGCCACTGCCCCGTCAGGTCTGCTCGTAAGACAAAATCGCCAGAGATAACCAGCAGGTCGGGCGCGATGTCGTGCATCTGAAGGGCCAGTTGTTCAGCGACGGGCAAGTCGAAGTGCCAGCCGGTATGCAGGTCGGAGAGGTGTACCAGGGTATAGCGCAATCTCTTTTCACTCCTGACGTTTGCTTGCAAGAGCGCAAGCTCCATGATTATCTGTTGCATTATACCATGCTCACTACCCGCCATGGTATAATGAGGTGGGGAATTTCTTGTTTCAGAAGCGCCATGGAGTTGGGGGGACAACAGGAGTAGCACAATATGACCGTAGAATCACTAACCACCCGCGTCAACCGCGTAGAAATTTCTATGGATGATCTGCGCCGTATGGTGGCAGAAAGCACCGAGAATGTCAATCGTCTGTCGTGGCGAATGGATCAGACGTTTGCCCGCATGGATCGCGGAGCGGCGGAGACACGGGAGAATCTCGACCGCCTGTCGGCACGGGTAGATCAAACGTCGGAGACGGTGGATCGCCTCTCGGAACGCCTGGATCAAGGGGCCGCGGAAACACGCGCAAATCTCGACCGCCTCTCGGCACGCCTGGATCAAGGGGCCGCAGAAACACGGGAGAATCTCGATCGCCTGTCGGCACGGGTAGATCAAACGTCGGAGACGGTGGATCGCCTCTCGGAACGCCTGGATCAAGGGGCCGCGGAAACACGCGCAAAT
>DAOTUK010000009.1:0-4575 GCA_034437375.1 Chloroflexaceae bacterium
GCGCTATTGTTTGCGCTCTACGTCTGTTTCGTGGTGGCGGGGGTACAGGTATTCGGGTGGGATTTAACGGTGAGCGGCTTTTCGGCGGTGTACAATCGCTATGCCACAGCGTTGCTGGCCCTCTTGCTGGTCGAATCGTTTGGGCATGTCCGAGCAGCGGACGATAGAACGGGGAGCCACGCGGCTTTTCTAGGGGGTGTTTCCAGCGGTATCTTGCTGGTGCTGCTCTTTTTCTTAAAGCTCAACTATTTTGGCATCGCATTGCTTGGTATAGGGGTCGGGCCACTGGCAACACACCATACGCCGCGGCGCTGGTGGGGGGTAGTGGCCGGGGCCGCGGCGGCGCTCGTAGCGATGCTGGCCTATCTCCACTTTGACGTGGGAGCGGTATGGCACGACATTTCGATGGGGGTACGGGCCCGCTCTGGTATGATGTTCGATCAACTCTTCGACTATGTGGGCAATCTCTTCCACCGCTTCCCGACGGAGAGCGTGGTACCACTGACGCTATTGTTCCTGACGTGGCGGGCCGCTCCCTCACGGGGGGGAGTCGGAGCCGTAGGAATAGGGCGGCTCGCGCCGCGGGTACGACAGGCGGGGGTAGTCCTCTTTCTCTTGCTTTCGCACGTGGCTATCTTTATTTCGAACACACAAGAGGAGACACCGGCTCTCTTCCCACTGGCCGGACTGCTGCTGCTCTCGGAATATCGGGAGCGGACACGGGGGGAAACTTGGACAGATGGCGCAGAGCGCCGGCGCACCCTGGGGCCGCTGGCCGGCTATACGGTACTGCTCACAGCACTTCTTGTGGTACCCAACGCGGCCAGTATGGCCTATGCAGCACACTACAAGGCCAATACAACGATAACGATGCAGTTTGATTCGCCATCACTCTACAACCTATACCCGAAGCAAGATTCGACCTATGGCAAAGAATATTTTGTTAAAATGCATGATGGGATGACATTGTTGCGCGACAAGAGTTCGCCCGGTGATCGGATTGTCGTTCTTGACTTTACCAACCCATTTTCGCTGGCCCTGCTGCGGCCAAGCCCCAGGGGCGATGCACTCTGGTGGCATGAACATCTTTCCTTTTCGGAAGATGTCCACCTGCCACCAGAACGGGTTTTTGCCCAGGCAGACGTGGTAATGCTGGCGCAGACCGAGGCGCAAGAGTCGCTGTTAATAGATCTCTATGGGCCCTACCTACAACGCCATTTTACGCTCACGGCCCGCACCGACCATTGGCGTTTGTTTCACCACAACCAGGCCGGCCCGTGAGGCGGGCAACAAGCCGCACAGGAGCACAAGAGCCAACCGGCGGCGACGGTAGGGCAACACATGTTCAGGAGGTATGCGTATGATTACGCTGAATAAGGAAGCGGAAGAGCGGGCAAAAGAGGCGCTACAACGCATTGACCAGGCGTTGACAACTGATACCGCTTTTCAAGAAGCGCTACGCGCAAAGGCGCACGAATTTCGAGATCTCTTTTTTGAAGCATTCGGGTTTGTTGAGGATAAAAGCCTGAGCCTGAATGAGGTATTGATTAAGATAAACCGCATAGATGCAAACCAGGTAGAGGTCACAAACAAGAAATACCCGCCGTTTTTGCTGCTGCTCGATGCGGAGCCGGCCTATGATTACCGCCCGCTGCCGACCAGCAAGGAGCAGCCGGCCGAAGATAAGCCGCGGTGGGTAACAGAGTTGGCGGCCCGCCTCTTTGTGGTGCTTGCCCCGCCACACCAGGGCTTGCTGCGCTACTATACCATCTTTTCCGACGGAGCCTGGAAACGGACAACCTTTACGCTCACCTCTAGCGGGGTACAATCAAACAGTCCGCTGGTGCCACGTTTTAGTCCCGACATTCTAGTGTTAGAGGCGATAGATTTGCTTGGCTATGCGGGGACAATCCATCCGACGTGGGACAACCTGGCCGCGGCGGCGGAGACGGTGACGAGTGAGGAATTACGCACACGCTCGTTTGTCAAGACCCATCTGAGCGGGTTGGGGGGGCCGACGCGGTAGGCGCGGGGGGGGGGGCGTCTCGCCCTGCTGAACAGCACCAGGGCAATTACAAAGTCTTACGTCAACCAGGATGCCTGGGGAGCTTGCGGGGCAGGGCCCCTCAAAACCACCTTTTGGGGGGGTGTGGCGCGGCGAAACCGCGCCACACCCCCCAATATCTCGCGCTGAAGGCGCACATCACCGTCTGCGCATGCAGAAAAACCTGGTGCTGGCGTCGCCCTGGCGACGTTGCAATCGCCCTGCTGAACAGCACCAGGGCAATCACCCTGATCAATGGGCCATGGTACAATAGGAAGGAGCATTCTGGGTTCTTCAAGGATGAAGGAGGAGCATATATGGCGAAGCCGAGCCATAAACGCCTGAAAGAACTTGACGAGGCCCTGTCGCAAAACCCCGACGACAGAGACAAACTAGACGAGCGGGCCAGGGTCAAAGTAGAGCTTGGCGACTATGCAGGAGCACTGGTTGATCTCAACCGCTCCTTAGATTTGCACCCGGATAGAGCCGAACGCCACACAGAACGGGGCAACGTGAAAATGCACCTGGGCAACCTGCCCGGCGCATTCTGGGATCTCAACCGCTCGCTAGAACTGCGCCCCGACCACGCCCCCACCCACACCATACGCGGCGATTGCAAAGCCGCTATGGATGATATGGAAGGCGCACTCTGGGATTATACCCGCTCGCTAGAACTGCGCCCCGACGACCCGCCCACCCTCGCCAGGCGCGGCCATCTGAAAGTACAACAGGGCGACCATGAGGGTGCCCTGGCCGACTATGACCAGTCGCTGTCGCTTGAACGCGACCAACCCGTAACGCTGGACCAGTGCGCCTATCTCCGCCTTACCAGCGGCGACTATGCCGGCGCCCACCAGGACTATGAGCACCTGCTACGTCTGATGCCCGACCGCCCCGCCACCCTGGCCAACCGCGGCGTTGCGGCCTATGCCCTGGGAAACTATGCCGCCGCCCTGGCCGACTATGACCGCTCGCTGGAGCTACGCCCCGACCACCCCACCACCCTGGCCAACCGCGCCCTGACCCACCACGCCCTGGGAGACTATGACCACGCGCTGGAAGATTACAACCGCTCGTTGACCCTTGCACCCGACAACCCCACCACCCTGGTCAATCGCGGCGTTACCCACCACTACCTGGGAGACTATGCCGCCGCCATTGCCGACTACGACCGCTCCCTAACGCTGCGCCCCGACCACGCCCCCACGCTAACCAACCGCGGCACAGCCAGAGCCAGCAGCGGCCACCACAAGGAAGCACTGCACGACTACGACCATTCGCTGGAACTGCGCCCCGACCACGCCCCCACCTGCTGCAATCGCGGGGTCAGTAAATATTACCTGGACGACCTGGAAGGCGCGCTTGCCGACTATCAGCAAGCGCTCACCCTGTCGCCCACCTACCAAAGCCCGCTGTACAATGTCGCCTGTACCTACGCCCAACAGGGCCACGTAGATAGTGCGCTCGAATGGTTAGAGCGAGTTGTGGGTATCAATAGCGACTACCGCGACAAAGCCCGCAGCGACCCGAACTTCAAGGCGCTTCGCACCGTTTCGCGCTTCCAAAGTCTCTTGAGGAAGAAAAAGTGAGCCTCCCCCGCCGCGCCACCACCATCACCCCACTGGCGCGGCGGTTGGCCCGCGTTAAGCGGGGGGTACGGGCCAACCTGCCGGTACCGGCCCGCTCGATGCAGACAGAAATGCTAGACGCGCACATATCCAATACCGCAGAACTGGCGGCCAACCTGGCCGACCTGCGCACAGTCAATCGCTGGCTTGGCGGCTACCGCAGCATCATCCGCGCCGTTGCCCCGTCGCTGGCCACCCTGCCCCCCCGCCACCACCAGGCAACGCCCCCGACAGAGGACGCCATCACGCTGCTGGATGTCGGCACCGGCTCTGGCGATGTACCGCTGGCGCTGCGTGCGTGGGCCCGCCAGCAAGGGCTACCCATGCGCTTCTACGCCGCCGACCTGCTGCGCGAAGTACTGGAACAGGCCCGCGACTACACGGGACAAACCGTGCCGCTGGTCTGCCACAACGCGCTGGCCGCACCCTACCCCGACGCCACATTCGACATCCTGACCTGCCACCAGACCTTGCACCACTTCAACCCACCCGAAGCCATAGCCCTGCTACGCGAACTGGCCCGCATCGCCCGCCACGTCGTCATTATCAGCGACCTGCGCCGCTCGTGGGCCGGCTATGGGGGAGCCCACCTGCTCGCCACGGTGCAACGCAGCGCTATGAGCCGCCACGATGGGCCGCTCTCCGTCTTGCGGGCCTATACCCCGGCCGAAACGGCCCACCTGTCCCACCAGGCCGGGCTACCCGCCACCGTTTCACCCGACGGCCTCTTCCGAATGACCATGGTTATCAACCTGACCCGGCAGTGAGGCGGGAAGGCGGGAGGCGCGAGGCGGGAAGGCGGGAAGACGCGGAGGCGGGAGGCGCGAGGCGCGAGGCGGGAGGCGCGAGGCGCGAGGCGGGGAGGCGGGAAGACGTGGAGGCGGGAGGCGCGAGGCGCGAGGC
>DAOTUK010000010.1:0-15226 GCA_034437375.1 Chloroflexaceae bacterium
CCCCCCCCCCCCCGCCCCTGGCCGCCGACGATGTGCATGTCTGGCAGGTATCGCTTGAACAACCGGCCCCAGTGCTTGCGCGGCTCTCGCGTCTGCTCGACCACGACGAGCGCCAACGCCGCGACCGCTTCTTCTTCGAGCGCGACCAGCGACGCTTCACCGTAGCGCGGGGCGTCTTGCGGCTGCTGCTGGCCAGCTACCTGGCGGCCGCGCCAGAAAGCCTGTGCTTCTGCTATAGCCCACAGGGCAAGCCGGCCCTGTGCGGCAACGACGCGCACACCAGACTCCGCTTCAACCTGTCACACTCGCATGAACGAGCCCTCTACGCCATCACCTGGCAGCGCGACGTGGGAATAGATATAGAATACCAGCGTCCTATCGAACGCCCGGCACAGTTAGCCCAACGGTTTTTTTCAGGGGAAGAGTATACCGCCCTGCTGAGCCTGTCAGCAGCGCAGCAGCAAGAAGCCTTCTTCAACGCATGGACACGCAAAGAAGCCTTTTTGAAAGCACGGGGCACCGGCCTGGCCCATGCCCTGGCCAGCGTCCACGTATCACTCGCGCCGGGGGACAGACCGGCCCTGCTCCGGCTCGATCTTGACGGAGAAACGCTGGACGACTGGCGGCTTGAAGCCATATCCCCCGCGGCCGACTATGCCGCGGCCCTGGTTGTGCGTGGCCACCACTGGCGGCTCGGCTGTTATACATGCGATACCGGCATCTGGTAACGGTGGGGCACCGCCACCCGACGATAAAACCCATCGGCCCCCGGCACGCTGCGTACAACCAAATCGCACGGGCTTTGCGTCTGGGCCCAGGCCAGCAACCCGCGCCCGACCCCCTGTCGCTGATAGGCCGGCAACACTTCCAACCACAGCAACGCATCACCCTCCATATCATCCACATGCACCACGCATACGATACCCAGAAGCGTGCCAGCATCGTCTACCGCCACAGCCCACTTGCTCTGGGGACTTTGCCACGCCAACAACCGTATATCATCATCCAACATCCCATAATCCAATTTACTTTGTACGATAAGCGACAGGATGACCTGGGTATGCTGTGCGTGTTCTTGATCAAGTTGCACAATCCTCATTGTCCTATCCTTCCACCTTCAGAAACAGTAATCCTGCTTCTCATAATATCAACGAATGCCGGCCATGAAAATAGCGTGGAGTTGACAGAATAATGAAGCGCAAATGAAGAATCCGTAAGGAGCGCAGGGGCGTGCGCGGGGGCGTGCGCGGGGGCGTGCGGGAAGGGCCTGGCCCTCCCCCCGCGCCCATCAATAGCGCTGGCGTATGCGGTGGAACACCAGTTCGCGCACATCCTCAAGCAACTGGTCGCTCTGGTAGATTCCCTTCTGCAATACGTGCTGGACATAGCCATTCAACTGGAGCCGTTCCGCTGGCGAAAGGTCTATCGCTGTAACCACCACCACAGGAATAGAGCGCCACTCCGGATTGGTACGTAAGACATCTATCAGTTGAAACCCATCTACCTCCGGCATCATCAGGTCAAGGATAATAAGCACGGGCAACTGTTCCACAATGCGCGAGAGCGCGACGCGCCCATTTTCGGCCTCGCTCACGTTCCAGCCGGCATGCTCCAGGATACGCCGCATCATCTCACGAGTCACGCGGTCATCCTCCACAACAAGAATGCTGCCGGACTGGTGGGCCTCGTGCTCAGAGGGTGGCCCCAGGTGTTTCTGAAGCGTATCAAGCAGGACATCACGTTCAATCGGCTTATTGAGATAGTCGGCGGCCCCCAGAGCAAAGCCGTAGTTCTGGTCTTCAATGATAGTCAACATAATAACTGGGATGTGCGCCAATTGCGGGTTGGCTTTGATCGCCGTCAGCACGGCCCATCCATCCATACCCGGCATCATCACATCCAGCGTAATCAAATCGGGGTGCAACTCAAGCGCCCGCTTCAACCCTTCCGGGCCATTGTCTGCCGTCTCAATGGTAATTGCGTCGTTGGCCAGCGAACGGGCGATAATATCGCGGGCGATGGGGTCATCATCAATAACCAGCACCAGCGACGGTTCGGTAGGGAACGTGGGAGATAGCCCCCGCGGAGGGATAGCGCGTTGTTCCATACGCTGCTGCGGGTTAATAGGGCACAGGTTGGTGGGCAGTGTCACAGTAAAGGTAGAGCCTTTGCCATACTCGCTCTCAACGGTAACATCGCCACCCATAATCTGGCAGAGGCGGCGGGTAATCGCCAGGCCCAGGCCCGTGCCGCCATATTTGCGGGTGGTTGACTCATCTGCCTGGGTAAAGGGGGTAAACAGTTTGTGAATCTGTTCCGGGGTTATGCCGATACCGGTATCGCTAATGGCAAACGTAATAACCGATTGCCCATCGCTATGGGCTACGGTCTGGTCGCCGTTGGAGGAAACACGCAGAGTCACTGTGCCAGCCTCGGTAAATTTGCAGGCGTTGGAAAGCAAATTCAGGAGTATCTGGCGCAGGCGCATCGGGTCGGCGCACATAGTTTGCAGTTCGTCCGAAAGGTTGACCACAATGGTATTGTTATTCTGGCGGGCCAGGGGCGTTACGGTGGACACAAGGTCGTCCAATAACTTTGGAATATCGAATATTTCGGGGCGCAGCTCCATACGGTCGGCCTCTATCTTCGATATGTCCAGTATATCGTTAATCAGGGACAGCAGATGGCGCCCCGCGGTCTGAATTCTCTGCAAATCGTCGGCAAATGCTGCATTCCCTTGCTCTTCGGTTTCCTCACACAACATCTCGCTATAGCCGATGATGGCGTTGAGGGGCGTCCGGAGTTCGTGGCTCATATTGGCCAGAAAGATGCTTTTGGCACGGTTCGCCGATTGGGCTATCTCACGCTCGCGTTCAGCCTGTTCGCGCTGTTGTTCGGCCTGTTCGCGCTCGCGCAGACCATCTATCATCGTGTTAAACGATTCTACCAGTGTGCCAATTTCATCCTTGCTGGTCACCGGTAGTTTCTGGGTAAGATCGCCGCCGGCAACCTGTTGGGCGATACGGGCCAGCTTGAGGATGGGTTGCAAAAAGCGCTCTGTCAAAAGATACATCACAACGAGCAGGAGGAGCAACGTTATGCTGCTGCTTATCAGCACAACCGACAGGCCCGAGTTGATAATCTCGTTAATCGCCGCTTCGCTCTGGCGCAGGATAATGGCAACCTCGCTGCTGCCCAGGGTATAGCGCTGTTCGCGTATGCGGTGCTCCTCAACCGAAAGCGAGTCGGGGATCTGGGGGTCTGCGCTGGCCGCGTCCAGCATGGTTTGGATGGCTTCGGGGGCGTCGCTGGCAAATTCGACCGTCGCAGTTAGTCCTATCGCGCGGCGGGTTGTTTCAAGCGCCTTGTTCATATCCAGCACCGTATACACCGTACCAGCATTCACCCGCTGCGCGTTGCCATCGCTGTCCTGCTGACTTTGCCAGATAGGCGCACAGCCCACAAGCATACGGGCGCCCTCTATCTGAAGAAAGCGCACCTGCGATACTCTGGCGCAATTGTCCAGACGCGAGTCAGTATAAAACTTGATACGGCTCAAGTCGGTAAAGGTAGTCAGGTTTACCTGCTTCTTGCTGGCGGCATCCAGGATGATGATCTGGTCGAGATTGAAGCGACTGCGTACCACCGTCGCCCGCTCATCCATCCGTTCTCTGTCCTCGTCGCCCGTATCGCTCAGGGCCGCAACAATCGTAGGATCCCGCGAGAGCGCCACCGCGCCATTCAAAGTTTCGGTTTCGCGTTGTTGGAGCGCCGTCCCCAGACGGATAGCATCTTCGGTCAATTGCTCATCAAGAATACGGTTGCGCGTGGTATCGGTGTTGAGATTGAACCCTATAGCACTCACGAGCAGCAGTAACAGCAGCAACGCGGTCAAGGGTACCAACACTTTTACGCGGACACTTGCATGGCTCCACATGGACGTTCCTTTCTCTCGTAAGGTAGAGCAGCGCCGTAACATGTGCGCGGTATCAGCAGATTGAGCGCCGCTCCACCGTTCCGCCGCTCCGCCGCTCTCCCGCTCCGCCTCGTCACCGCATCTCCGTTTCCGCTACCTGGTGTTGACCATCGGTTTTGCCCTGGGCCTGGGGTGGTGGTTGGAAGGAGAGCGGCAGTATCGCCGTAAACGTTGAGCCCGCCCCATAGCTACTTTCGACATACACATCGCCGCCCATCAACAGACACAGACGGCGCGTAATCGCCAACCCCAGGCCCGTACCGCCATATTTGCGGGTCGGCGAGTCGTCTACCTGGGTAAAGGGGTGGAAGAGTTTGCTCACCTGGGCCGGGGTCATACCGATACCCGTATCGCGTATTGCAAAGACGACACAGGGCGTGTTCTGGTAGGCCCGCAACGAACAGGTATCGGAGCAATCCGGCTCTATAGACGGGGTACGCAGGGACACGTTGAGGGTCACGCGACCCTGTTCAGTAAATTTACACGCATTGGAAAGCAAGTTTATCAAAACCTGGCGCATACGGGTCTGGTCGGCCTCCATCGTGCCCAGATCCGGGGAACAGGATACCGTCAAACTGTTGTTATTCTTCTGGGCCAGCGGGCGCACAGTATCGGCTACCTCGGCAACCAGCCGGCAAATATCCACCGTCTTGAGATGCAGGGTCATCTGTTCAGCCTCTATCTTCGAAATATCAAGAATATCGTTAATGAGCGTGAGCAGATGGGCGCCAGAAGCCTGGATACGCTGGAGATCTCTACTCATATCGGACAATTCCATCGCGTCGGCATCCTCTTGCAACATCTCGCTATAGCCAAGTATCGCATTGAGGGGCGTCCGGAGTTCATGGCTCATATTGGCCAGAAAGAGGCTTTTGGCACGACTGGTAGCCTGCGCTACTTCGCGTGCGCGTTCGGCAGTTTCGCGCTCCTGTCGGGCGCGGGCGCGCTCGCGCAGACCCTTAACCATCGCGTTGAACGATTCGACCAGCACCCCAATCTCATCATGACTGCTCACAGGGAGTTGGTAGGAGAGATCGCCACGGGAAACCTCGCGGGCCGCTTTGGAAAGGTTGAGAATAGGGCGGGTAAAACGCTGTGTCAGATAGTAGATTGTGGTGACGAGGAGCAGCAGCATGAGAATACTACTGGCCAGCATCACAGTCTGGCCAGAGCTCACAATCGTCTTGATTTCCTGCTCGCTCAGGCGCATAGCCAGGACGACCTCGCTTTCGGCCACCGTCACAGTATACTGGCGGGTACGGTAGCCATCGCGTGAGTGCGCAATGGTATCGGCGGCAGTGGGGGCGGGGAGCGCCGCTGTGTTGCCCAGGAAGGTTATTTCGGTGGTCAGTCCCTGTTCGCGGCGGATGCGGCCTATGGTTTCGGGAATGTTGAGCACGGTATAGACTGTACCAATGAGCGTACGTCTGGTAGGGGTGGCGGGGTTGTGGGCTAATATAGGAGCACACCCCACCAGCAGATGGTGCTCTTGCTGGTCAATCAAGGCAAGCTGTTCAGCAGTCGTACACTGCGCCAGGCTTTCGTGGTCATAAAAGCGTATTTTGGTCAGGGTTGAGTCTGTGGCCAGGTTGACCCGCGCTTGCTGCTCGGTATTCAGAACGATTACCTGATCGAGGTGAAAGCGCTCGCGCACGACAACGGCGCGAGCGTCCATCCGCAGCAGGGCCTCCTGTCCCGACGATTCCTCGCGCATAGCCGTCACCAATTGGGGGTCCTGGGCCAGACCTTTGGCCCCGTTGGCAACATCGCGGGCATACTGAAACAGGCTCACCTGTAGACGACTGGCCGCCTCGTTCATCTGTTCATCCAGAATACGGTTGCGGGTTCTATTGGTAGTAGCAACAAAGGTCAGGTGACTGCCCAAAAGCAGCAACACCGTCAACGCTATCAAGGGTGCCAATATTTTTGTGCGTATACTTTTGGTACGCCACATGGAACGTATCTTTCGATGCGTACGGTAAGGATGGGTTAGCACCGGTGCTATCCTTACCCTTTTTCTTTGCCCACGCCCCCGACATACCGGGGTGCATAATGCCGGTTGTTATTGCCTATTATAGTACGTATAGTAGCATACAGTGTATGGTTCTGAAGGTGCTGTTTCTACGGTTGCATGTGTTGATTCTGAACGCAAGCAGCGCGTTTTTTTTCTGTGCCGTGCGGCGCAACGGGCCCTGGGGTATTCGATAAATGGTTGTAAGGTTCGTGGTCAAGTGTTGTACAATAGTAGGAAGAGAAGAAAATAGCGTTGCGTTACGCCGGGGTTGGGCGGCTCGTCTCTCCCCGGCGCTCCATCACTGCCAGTAGTAGAAGCAATGACATTTTGTAGAAAAGCAACAAGGTATGAGTCATACTCCAGATAATGCGGTTTCCCAGTCGCCTGTGTCTGAGATCGTGTCTCTGCGTGCGCAGGTCGCTGAGTTAGAGCAAATAGTGGCCCAACAGGCTACGACAGAGGCCCTGCTGCGCCAACGCCTGGCAGCATATGGCGCTGATGACGGGGCGTCCGGGGCTTCCCATCGGGTGCAGGAGGCCTTTCTCGCCAATATGAGCCACGAATTGCGTACCCCGCTCAACGCGATTCTTGGACTATCCGAGGCATTGCAGGAGTACGTCTATGGGTCACTGAACCAGCGACAACAGCAGGTCTTACGAACGGTGGAAGAAAATGGGCGCCAATTGCTGGCCCTGGTCAATGATATGCTCGATCTGGCGAACCTTGAGGCAGGGCGGGTGCATCTTCAGGTTGATCAGGTTGCGCTTGAACCACTGTGTCAGACGTGTGTGCGCGAGGTGACCGAACAGGCGCAGCAGAAACAGATAGCGCTATCGCTGCATATGGAAGAGTCGCTACCGCCCATAACCGCAGACCCACGCCGCCTCCGGCAAATACTGCTGCATCTGTTGCAAAACGCCATCAAATTTACCCCTGAAGGGGGAAAGATTGGTCTGGATGTGCGGCTTGATGGGGAGATAGCGGAGATGTCGGGAGTTGCTTTTACCATCTGGGATACGGGAATAGGTGTTGCGAAAGAGCAACAGGAACAGATATTCGCATCGTTTGTACAGGGTGATGAAGGGTTGTCGCGCCACTATGGGGGGGCAGGAATAGGTCTGGCGCTAGTGGCGCGGCTTGTCGAATTGCACGGCGGGCGGGTGGCGTTGGCCAGTGAGGTAGCCCGCGGCAGCCGGTTTACCGTTGTGTTGCCCGCTCATGGACGGGAACACGCCGCAGCGTGACGGGAGGCAAGGTGATGCAGGGTGTGGTGATACAACGATATGCTGATGTGAGGCCACAAGATAGCCGCTTTGCCGCAGATAGCCGGCCCGCCCGGCCGCCATTGCGGCATCACCGGTGGTTGATAGTTTGAAAAGGCAATGGTGCTTATGGAACAGACAAGTACAATTCTCATTGTAGATGATCAGTCGTTTGGACGCGAAACGCTGGCGGCCTTGCTTGGAAACCTGGAATATCGTCTGGAATTTGCGCGAGACGGCAATGAAGCGCTGACCCAGGCCACATTGCTGACCCCAGATTTAATCTTGCTCGATGTGATGATGCCCGAAATGGATGGGTTCGAGGTGTGCCGCCGCCTGCGCCAGGATGAGGTCTTGTCCAATGTGCCGGTGATTATGGTCACGGCGTTGGATGACCAGGACTCACGAGTGCGGGGGATTGAGGCCGGCGCAGATGACTTCATTTCCAAGCCCTTTAATCGTCCAGAATTGCGGGCCCGCGTGCGAACAATTACGCGCTTGAATCGCTATCGCCGCCTGATGGAGGAACGGGCAAATTTTGAGCGCGTGATCGAGTTGTCGCCCGACGGGCTCATCATTGTGAATGGGGAGGGCACAATACTGCTCACCAACCATTCCATGCTGCGGATGCTTGGGTTTCAAGATGGCGACTATGCCTATGTGCAAGGCAAAAATCTGCTCGACTTTGTGAGCGCCGATAGCAAAGACTATTGTTCGCTCTGTTTGCAACGCATTGTGAGCGACCCGGAGCGCGTGATGGGGTTGGAAACGACCATGATGCGCGGGGATCTTTCCTGTTTTCCAGTAGACATAACCAGCGGACATATTGTGTGGGGGGGCGGGCCCGCCGCCCAGGTCAACGTGCGCGATGTAACCGAGCGCAAGTTCGCCGAAGAACAAGTACGCCGCTCACGTGAGGAGTTGGCCCACGCCTACCACGCAACGCTCGAGGGCTGGAGCCGGGCGCTAGAGCTGCGCGACAAGGAAACGGAGGGACATTCGCAACGGGTGACCGAGATGACCGTACAGGTAGCGCAGGCGCTTGGTATCGAGGGCGAAGAGTTAGAGCATATACGGCGCGGGGCGCTGTTGCACGACGTTGGGAAGATGGGCATACCCGATAGCATCTTGCTCAAGCCGGGCGCGTTGACCGATGAGGAGTGGGTTATTATGCGCAAGCATACCGACTATGCCTACGAATGGCTCAAACCGATTGAATATTTACACCCGGCGCTGGACATCCCCTACAGCCACCATGAGCGGTGGGACGGTACGGGCTACCCGCAAGGGTTGCAGGGTGAGCAAATACCCCTGGCTGCGCGTATCTTCTCGGTGGTAGACGTGTGGGACGCGCTTTGCTCAGACCGCCACTATCGCAAGGCATGGCCCAGGGAGCGCGTCCGCGAGCATATTCAATCGCTGGCCGGGGTACATTTTGATCCGAAGATCGTAGATATATTTCTTTCGCTATTCGCCAGTGACGAGCAGGGAGATGGTGAGGCGGGAGACGAGGCGGTGTGAGGCGAGGCGACGGGAGGCGATGAAGCGAGGCCATAATGCTTACTCTGGAACACATACAACGCATACGGGCATGCTGCAACGATGAAGCCGCCGTTCAGGAGATAATCCAGCTTGTTGCCGAAGTGGCGCAAGGCGACACCGAATTTTGGAGCCGCCAGACAACCAGCGCCACACAACAGCTTGCGGAGCAGCGTACCTTGCTCCGGCGGCGCGACGCCATTCTCGAGGCGGTAGGGTTTGCGGCGGGCCAATTCTTGCAGAGCAGTAGCTTTGAACACAGCATCGAAGCCGTACTCCGACGCCTGGGCCGCGCTACCATGGTAAGCCGCGTATACATTTTTGAAAATGCGGACGATGCCGAGGGGATGGTAACAAACCAGCGCTACGAGTGGGTGGCGCCCGGCATTGAGCCGCAAATTGACAACCCCGACCTTCAGGGGGTGCCCTATATTGCAGCCGGGCTTGACCGCTGGATGTATACCATGCTCCAGGGCCAGGCTATCTTCGGCCTGGTGCGTGACTTCCCGGCGGGAGAGCGCGAGGTATTGGAACCCCAGAACATTCTGGCGCTGGCGGCCGTGCCCATTTTTGTGGGGGCCCAGTGGTGGGGCTTTATCGGCTTTGATGATTGTGTGCTTGAGCGGGGGTGGACTGTTCCAGAGATAGAGACGCTGAAAGCCGCAGCAGGGTTGATGGGGGCCGCTATTCAGCAAGGGCGAGTGACCCAGGCGTTACTTGAGAATGAGAAACGCTATCGTGGCCTGGTCGAGTCGCAGGTAGATATGATTGTGCGGGTTGATTCCGAGGGGCGTTTCACCTTTGTGAATGATGTATATTGCAAGACGTTTGGCAAAACGCGCGAGGAATTGCTTGGGCATACCTTCCTGCCGCTGGTGCATGAGGATGATATACAACCAACGCTTGATGCAATGCAAGGGCTTGATGTCCCGCCCTACCGCATTTATGTTGAGCAGCGAGCCTTCACCGCGCGGGGGTGGCGCTGGTTGGCGTGGGAAGATTATGCCATCAAGGACGAGGCCGGGCATACGGTAGAGATACAGGCGATAGGGCGCGATATTACCGACCGCAAAGAAGCAGAAGAAGCACTACGCCAGAGCGAGGCCCACTACCGCGCGATTGTCGAAGATCAAACCGAGCTTATCTGCCGCACGCGCCCAGATGGAACGCTCACCTTTGTCAACGAAGCCTACTGCCGCTACTTTGGCCAACCACGCGAAGCGCTCATAGGCCAATCCATGCTGCATCGTATCCCAGAAGAAGATATGACCCGGACAATAGAGCGGGTACAGGAGATTGGCCCGGCCGTACCCGTCGTCACGTTTGATATGCGCATAGCGATAGCCGATGGCGAACTCCGCTGGCAGCAATGGTCTATTCGAGGTATTTATGATGCAGAGGGGGCGCTGGTTGAATTCCAGGGGGTGGGGCGCGATATTACCGAATGGGTCAAGGCGCAGGAAGATCTAGTACGGATTAGCACCGCGATTGAAAGCGCCAGCGACGCCGTAAGTATTGGCGATATGCAAGCCAACGCGCTCTATCATAACCGCGCTTTTGTCGAATTGTATGGCTATACCGCCGACCAGTTGAATGCGGCGGGGGGGCCGCCGGCTGTCTTTGTAGATCAGACAGTTGCGGTTGAGGTGGTCACGACGGCGATTTCCGGGCGCTCGTGGATTGGCACAGTAGACTTTTGTAGCCGCGATGGGCGGGTTATTCCCACCATGTTGCGGGCCGACTGTATCCGCGACCAGGCCGGTAACGCGGTGGGGTTAGTCGCCGTTTGTACCGATGTCACAGTGCAGAAAGAGGTGGAGCGCGAGTTGATAGCGGCCCGCGAGGCCGCCCTGGAAACCTCGCGCATGAAATCGGAATTTCTGGCCAATATGAGCCACGAAATACGCACCCCGCTCAATGCCATTATTGGTATGACCGGCCTGTTGCTCGAAATGGAGCTTGAGGACGAGGCCCGCGAATTTGCCGAAACAATACGCAACAGTGGCGACGCGCTGTTAATGATTATTAACGACATTCTAGACTTTTCGAAGATCGAGGCGGGCAAGCTCGAACTGGAATACCAACCCTTTGGAGTGCGCGAGTCTGTCGAAGAGTCGCTCGATTTGCTGGCGCCCCAGGCCGCAGAGAAGGGGCTAGAACTGGTGCATGTGATTGATGAGAATGTGCCGGCCGTATTGTTGGGCGATGTCACACGGGTGCGTCAGGTACTGATCAACTTGTTGAGTAATGCCGTCAAGTTTACCGAGCGCGGCGAAGTGGTGGTGTCGGTCGAGGCGCTGCCTGGCGAAGACGAAGAAACGGGAAGCAACACCGTTTCGCTGCGCATCCATGTACGCGATACGGGTATCGGCATTCCAGCTTCGCGCATGGGGCGGCTCTTCCAATCGTTTAGCCAGGTAGATTCCTCGGTGACGCGCAAATATGGCGGCACCGGGTTGGGTCTGGCGATTAGCAGAGCGCTGGTCGAGGCAATGGGCGGCGTGCTCCACGTGGAGAGCGCAGAGGGCGTGGGTACCACGTTTTCCTTTACGATACCGGCCCGGGTAGTGCCCCCCCCCCTACCGTTGCCCCGTAGCGAACCATCGCTCCTGGCGGGCAAGCGGGTGCTGGTGGTAGACGACAACCAGACCAACCGCCGCATTCTCGCACGACAGCTCCAATCGTGGGGGATGCTGTCGTGGGCAACCGATTCGGGGGAAGAAGCGCTGCAATGGATACGGTGGGGCCAGGCGTTTGATGTGGCTATTCTAGATATGCAGATGCCGGAAATGGACGGGGTAACCCTGGCGCGGGAGATACGGGCGCACCGTTCGCCCGGCGTGTTGCCAATGATGTTGCTGACATCGGTGGGCGGGTTGCGGGGGGTTGACGTGGCGGAAGGGACATTTGCGGCCTCGTTGACCAAGCCGGTCAAGCCCTCCCATTTGCACAACGTTTTGATGAACATATTGTCCGGGCAAGCCGAGCCAGGCGAAGAAGAGATAGCCCCCCTCGCGGCCCCCTATGACCCCTTCCATGCGCACCCGTTGCGTATTCTGGTCGCCGAAGATCACGCGGTCAACCAGAAGGTGGCGCTACGCTTGCTGCGGCGGGCCGGCTATCGGGCCGATGTAGCCGCCAATGGGTTCGAGGTTCTCGAAGCCTTGCAGCGCCAACCATACGATTTAATCTTGATGGATGTGCAAATGCCAGAGTTAGATGGCGAAGCCACCACCCGGCGTATCCGCGCCGAATTCCCGCCGCAACGCCAACCGCGGATTGTAGCCGTCACCGCGCATGCGTTGAAAGGCTCGCGCGAGCGGTACCTGTCGGTCGGTATGGATGATTACATGAGCAAGCCGGTGCGGTTAGAGGAACTTACCCGGCTCTTGCAACGGTATCAGCTTGAGAAAGATCGGCGCAGCACCACGGAAACGCCGGAGCCAACCACCGAGACGCCAGCGCCGCTCGCGGCCGGCGCATCCATAGCAGACGAAGCCGTGCTGCCGCCGTCCCTTGACGAGGCGGTGCTACGCGACTTGCTGGAAGAGGCCGACGAAGCGGAGCGCGAGGAGCTTGGCGACATTATCACGCTCTTTCTCGAAAGTACGCCAGAGCTTATCGCAGAGCTGCACCAGGCGCT
This sequence comes from Chloroflexaceae bacterium, assembly GCA_034437375.1. Classification (GTDB taxonomy): domain Bacteria; phylum Chloroflexota; class Chloroflexia; order Chloroflexales; family Chloroflexaceae; genus JAAUSY01. Next base: position 12,435 of record DAOTUK010000010.1, read on the forward strand.
AGAAAGCGCAGACCCGCTGCGGCTCCGGCGGGCCGCGCATACGTTGAAGAGTAGTTCGCAGCTAGGAGCCATGCCCCTCTCGGCGCTGGCCGCCGAGCTGCAAGCTGTGGGAGATGCGGGCACAGTAGCGGGGGGAGCGGCGCTGCTGGCGCGGCTAGAAGCGGAATATGCGCGGGTACAGGTGGCGCTTGATACCTTGCGGGCCCGTCTGGGGATACCGGGTCATACCGGGGGGGAGGGCGACCAGTGACGAGCTTGCAGGATATTGTCACCATGCACCATGCCCGCTTTGCCGCAATGGCTGCGGCGTGGCTTGCCGATGGCGCCGCCCGCTTTGAAGTATGGGGCGAGGAGCATGTGCTGGCCGCCTGGCCGCCGTCGGACGGGTTACCATCCCCCACCGGGCCGGTGTGGAGTGCGCCAATCGAAGCCGATAGTCTCTACCTGGGGGCGTTGCGCGTGGTGGGGGTAGCGACAGCGGCCGCGGCGGCGCGGCTCACGGCTGAGGCGTCGCTGGTAGCACATATAGCCCGCCTGGAAATAGAGCAGGAAAGCATGGTCGCGGAATTGATAGAAACCCAGGATCAACTGCTGGCGGTGTATGACCTCACCCAATCGGAGTGTTACCATTCCTACTATACCGAGGTCGAGCAGTTGTTGTGCTGTCTGGCGCGCCAGGTGGTGCGATTGCTCAAGGTGGAGGGCGGCTTTGTATTGTTAAGCGATCAGGCTGGCAGCACGCATTTAACCGGGTGCCACGACCCGCTCAACCGCCCACTGATTGAGCACTTACTAACCCAGTGTAAGACGGTAGAGCATGATATGCTCATCAACCGCGAAACCGGCGGGGATGATAGCCTGCTGCCGGAGGGGGTAGATTGTTTTTTGTTTGTGCCCATGGCCATACGCAACCATATGCGCGTAGGCCTTGGTATGATGAATAAGGCCGGCGGCTTTGCGTCGCCCGATTTAAAACTGGTGCGGGCTATTGCGGAACAGTCGGCGGCGCGAATTGAAAATTTCCTGCTGCACCAGGAAACCATCGAGCAGGCGCGGTTGCAAACCGAAATGCAGATGGCACGGCAAGTGCAACACCGCTTGCTCCAGCAGCATCTCCCCGACACGCCCGACCTGGATATGTACGCCGATTGGCGCCCGGCGCTCCAGGCCAGCGGCGATTTCTACGATTTTATCGTGCGGCCAGACCGCCCCTTCATCTTTACCGTGGGCGATGTGTCGGGCAAGGGGATGCCAGCGGCACTCTTGACGGTGGAAGCGTTGACCGAGTTGCGGAGCCAGACGCGCCTGCTACTCGACCCGGTGCCGGCCGATGTGATGCGCTTTTTGAATGCGGCGCTCTACAACGACCTCACCCACGCGGAGATGATGGCCACCGTGTTTATTGGGCAGTATGAGCCCTCGTGCCGCGAGTTGCGCTATGCCAACGCCGGCCACGCACCAGTGATTTATTGCCCGGCCGCGGGGGAGCCAACGCTGTTACAAGCCGACGATCCGCTTATCGGGGTACTGCCCACGTTAAACTATCAGCACCGCTCGCTCACGCTCTGGCCCGGCGATGTGCTGGTGGTTGCCACCGACGGCTTTAACGAGTCCTTCAACGCCGCGGGCGAGATGTTTGGCTACCAGCGGATGCTCGACGTAGTGGGGGCGGCGCGGGAGTTGACCGCGCCGCACATAGCGGCCCGCCTGTTCGAAGCGGTGGATCAGTTTGCGGAGCGCGACGGGCCCGATCAATCACTCGATGACGACCAGGCTATTATCGTGCTCAAAGGTATGGGCGAGGCCACCGAAATATGCACCACGCGCAGCAAAATGATGCACGTAGATGTGCCAGCGACGCCGGACTACCTGGATGTGCTGCGGGCCAGTGTGGCAGTCATGCTAGAAAACCATGGCCCCGTGCCCCACGATGGGCCGCTGGTGCAGAAGGTGACGCTGGCCGTGCATGAGCTGTGCGCCAATATTATGCAACACGCCTACGCGGGGCGGGGGGGGATATTGTCGGTTACGTTGACCTACATTGCGATGCCCCCGCACCTGATTATTGAAACCTACGATACGGGGCAGGTTTGCAATCCGTCGCTGGTGCCCGACCCCGACCTGTTGGGCGAGGGAGGGCGCGGGCTATACTTGTTGCGTACGTTAATGGATGAGGTGATATACCATGCGGCCTCTGCGTATGCGTGGCAGAGTGGTGGAGGGTCGGCGTGGCAGCCGTACAACGCACCCCACCCGCAGCCGGGGCATAACTACTGGCGTATGGTAACGTATCTGGAAAATGGAGCGAGCCATGGCAACTATTCTGGTCGTTGAGGATTATATGGTTGCGCAACGGATGTATAGCCATATGCTGCGCAAGCGCGGGCATACCGTGGTGGTAGCCGATAATGGCCGGGTTGCGCTAGAACGCCTGGCAGAAACGGCGGTTGATCTGGTGGTAGCCGACCTGGCTATGCCAGAGATGGATGGGGTAGACCTGTTGCGCCACATTCGGGCCGACGAGCGCTACTGCCACCTGCCAGTAATTATGTTGACTGCCAGTGGCCAGGAGCAAGACCGGCTGGAAGCGGAGGCGGAAGGAGCCAACGACTTCTTGACCAAGCCGGCCAGTTCCCGCGAGTTTCTGGCCACCGTCCACCGGTACGTTGATGGGTGATAGGTGATGGGTGAGGCGGGAAGCGGGCGGGGTGAGGCGCGAGGCGCGAGGCGCGAGGCGGGAGGCGCGACGCGCGAGGCGCGAGGCGGGCGGGGTGAGGCGCGAGGCGCGAGGC
>DAOTUK010000011.1:0-4979 GCA_034437375.1 Chloroflexaceae bacterium
CCCGCCCCTCCATCGCCTTCGCCTACGTCCACCGCACCCCCGCCCCAATCAGCACCACCGGCGGGACAACCAACCATTCGCATAGACCGGATAGAGAGTCCGGCCGCAGATGCAAAGAAGGAATGCCCGAAGTGTGCCTTTCAGATGCCGGCGCGGGCCGTTTTTTGCCCAAACTGTGGTAACCGGGTTGAAGCGGAAGCGTAAGACCAGGGGATAGGGCGGCTACTTCTTTTTGCCGCCCTTTGCGCCAAAGAGTCCGCCTCCCCCGCTTTTCTTCTTTTGCTTCTTCTTGCCCGATTCGGCTGGTTTCTCAGGGGCCGGTTCAGCATCGCTGACCGTCATACGCAGACTTGCCAGATCGCTTTCTATCGAGCCCGGCGGCGGTGCTGGCTGCGACTGGGCCGGCTCTGCTGCCGGCGCAGAGTCTCCCTCTTCAAGCTGCGACAGGTCAAGATCGCTGAGCGAGATGCGCCCCCCGGATTGCTCACCACCGTTGCTTGCTCCCTGCACAACGGCCGGCTCAGCGGCCGCGGCGGGGGCCGCCTCTGGGGCCGCTGGCGCAGGCGGGGCCGCCTCTGGGGCCGCTGGCACAGGCGGGGGCGGAGCCGGGCTTTCTTTCCCATCGGCTGGCTCTGCTTCTGCGCCAGGTTCGGGCAAATCGGACATGTCGGTCAGATCTAGCAACTCATCTTCCGGTTCCTCGTCCGGAACGTGCGTTGCAAGCGCGGCCGCGTCTACATAGGGGTTTGCCCCTTCGACCACTTCCAACGCTACCAACCAGTCCCATACCTGAATACGCCGGCGGTTGGAGTCTTCGTGCAGACGCAGGGGACGGCCACGCGCATCAATAATAATGCCAAGCATACTCCCGCTGATGGCGGCCAGGTCAGACTTGACAACCTTGCCAGGCGCGTTGCGACCAATGCGGACGCTAGAGGCGGGACGCAAGGTGAGTTGGCCGCGCTGGCCCGGTACAAGCGGCAAGCGCACTATATTGCCGTGGCGCACTTTGACCTTGATCTTGCCGCCCTTCTTCCCCGTATCCAGTTCCGCCTGAAGCGCCACCTTGCCGGTGCGTCCCTCACCAAGCGCAACGACACAGGTAGCCAGCGGAATATTCTTTAACATATCGCGCTCAAAGACGGTCACAGCCGCGTCTGCATCCATAGACGCAAGCGCCCCACAGCCTTGCAAGAGCCCCAGAATATCCAGGTGAATATTGAGCGTATTCACGGTGTCCTCAGCCGCATATTGCAACGCATCAAGAATAGTCAGCACGGCCAGACCGGGCGGCGCATGGGTGAGCACACTGCCCCCCGCGACAATCATATCGTAGTACAACGTCTGGTTCTTGCTGGTCATAGCCTCCATCACCAACCGCAGCGCTTCACGGGCAATGGCATGCTCTATCAGCAAATCTTCACGGGTGGCCGGTACCACATGGGGACGCAAGAGTTTGTTGAGTATCCAGTGCAGCAGGTCTTTATTCTTCATACTGAAGGGCAACCAGCGCCGGATATTGCTCAATCCACTCTGTTTCAAGATGGTGCTAATGCCGTAGCCTGTGCCACAATTGCCGAGAATAGTAGGCACATATTGGCCGGGTCCGGCAAAAAATGCGCTGCTGTTGGTTGCGCCAACATCAAGCGATAGCACGCTCAGGTGGTAGCGCTCGGAGAGAAAGCGTGTCATAAGCCCCTGGGAGGCACTCACGGTTTTGATGGGCGTTTCGCTCAGGCTTTGCAATACGGAGAAGCCGGCCAGTTTGGGCAAAATATGTTCATCGTAGAGGCGGTTCAGTTCGCTCATCGCCGGTTCCAGATTTTCCTGCTCTAGGGTGGGGCGGATATTCTCTACCACCAGTACCTGGGCGCGGTCTTCGAGAATAGGGACAATATGCTTGCGGGCCTGGCTATTGCCCGCGTAAATGATCGGGTAACTGGTTGAGCGCTGCTGCTGGATACCTGCCGCATCTACCGTTGTACGGAGCGTCGTCAAGGCGACGATGTGGGCCAACCGTACCAGGGGCCTGGTCGCGCCGCCCTCAAGCCCACCGGCTATCAAAATAGCGTCTGGCTCTGTCGCAAGCATCGCCTGCACCTGCCGCTCCATCCACGATTGGGCGCGGCGGGCGGATACATTGGCTTTCTTCCCCTTCTTTTTCCCGTCCCCCGCCTCTGCCACGGCCTCACTGGCCGCCGCTTCTTGCTCCTGCGGTCGGGCGAAATCATCCAGGGTAATTGTGTTCAGCACATTGGTATAGGCGCTATGGCAAGCGTTCAGGGCGCTACGGGCCGAGATGTCGCTGGCGATGGCCGCAACACTTAACGAGAGTGTGCCCGACGCGCTGGTCATGACCACTACATAGCTTACCCCATTACGCTCTTTGGTTTGGGGCATTAACAGTTGCCCATCTTGCAGCAACCGAATGCCGGTCATCTCGCTAATCTGGGCTGCCGCCTCTAGAATAGCAATCGTCGCATTCTGGTAGGGCGGCTCAATGCTACTGGGCTTTTCCGCATGGCTGATCAGGCGATATTCCCCTTCAACCACATCTACCAGCAGCACCCGCGTGGTAATGCTCCCAATTTCCGCAACCAGTATGGCTCCCGACTGTTCAGACATAGTTTCGTACTCGTTATAGCATGCTCTGTACCCACGCCACCAGCGACCAGACCCACCCGACGATAAATTCGATACGGTCGCTTAGCGCTGTGACGTACGTTAGCAACGCACCAGCAAAAAAGAACCCGAAGGTAACGACAATAACCCACCGTCCCAGGCGGGCACTTATCTGCGAAGCTCGCTTGATAGGCGCATTGCGCGGCACGGTAAAGTAGAAATAGCTCAAACTTAAGATAACGCCAAGCGTGAGCAGGAGCGAGCCGGCCAGTTCAGTGACCGCACCCTGCATCGGGACGTTGATGGTATCCAATATTTGCGGCAACATCGTCCCCATCAAAGCGCCGCTCAATGCCAGCGCCGCGCTGACCCCAAAGATGAGCCCCAGGGGGATATTCGACAGCCATGAAAATTGTTGTCGCCCCATAATCCGTGGAAGCAGCAACACGCCAAGCGCAAATGGAATAAGTTGGAGCATGGCCAGCACGGGCGCGTTAGCAATGTTGAATACCTGCATGGCCGCCGGCTTGAGTACCTGGTGGAACACGACCACAAACGCATAGCCCAGTGATACCCCAACAAACATATATTGCGCAACCCGAAATAACGGATTATCCCCTATCATACGGCTGAGAACCAGCAGGGTCAATATCACAGCTACAGTATCTATAAGCAGTTGCTCTATCACGATTTCTTCCCTTTTTGGCGCTTATCTGGTTGGACAAACAGGGTACCGGCAAAGGTGTATGTCAGGGTACCGGCCACAATGAGGACGATAAAGACCAGCACCGCAAAATGATACCGCCCACTGGATTCAGCAATGGTATTGCGAGAATCTTCCGTTTGCCCGGTTTGCGATAGGTAGGAGAGCGCCCCATGCTTGCCTATCACGGCCATGACGCCTTGCTGTTGCATATACGGTTGGACTACCGGGGCGACTTCAGAGGGCAGCAGGAAGGCCATAGGAACGTCGGGGGCAACGCGATGCACTTGCTCAACCCACCCCTGCACATCCTGCGCCTGGTTGGCAATGACGATGATCATAGAGAGATCGTGAATGCTGGTTAGACGCGGTTCCAGGGTGTCCAGGTTGGTGGCCAGCGCGCCCTGGGTTGCGTCTTGCCCGGCAAAATCAGAGCTCAGGACAGCGCGGAAATTCTGGGCTATGGTGCGCAATGCTATTTCACCACCGGGCTTGTAGCCAAGCAATACGTAGTCGGCCCCCTGGCCAATATAGCCCCCGTCGCGCATGCGGTCACGCAAATCAAAGGAGAGCATTGTTCCTTGCAAATCGGTGCTTACCAACACCATATGCGCTTTCTGTGCTATCAGATGGTCGGTGACGGCTTTTTCAAGCGGCACCAGTTCGCCCCGTCGTTGGGTGTCCCATTCATAGGCCAGCAATACGATGTCGTCCTCGGAGAAGGTTTCGATAGTTTCGTAGACGGCTCCATCATTCACCGCGTTGGGTATATCGGTGAGGGTCGTATCGTAAAAACTGCCGCTGAGGGCCGGGAAGAGGGCGCTGAGGAAGAGGGCCAGCGTCAGGACTGCGTACAGAATACGATCCAGACCAATTTTTTGCAGCGTTGTGAGAGGTACTGCTTCCGTCGTTGGGGCTGTTTCTGGGAAGGGCGCGGCCACCAGTTGTTTGAGCAGTTGCCCCGCTTCTATACGTTCTGGTCGTGGGGTAAAGACGGGGCGTGGTATTTCGACGGGGATGGGGGGGGCTTCTTCCTCTTCCAGATCTTCATCCTGCACCGCCAGGTTTGAAAGCCAGTTGACTTTCCGTGATTCTTCGGTGTCGGTGGTATCGGTAGGTTCTGGCGGAGCCAGCCACCCTGGCAGCTCTGCCCCACCAAAAAATTCGCTACTTTCGCCAGATTTGCGTGCCGACGGTTGGCCGGGTTCGGCCGCGATGGCTCCCTGGGTTGCCGCAGGGCCAATGCCTGGATCGTCGTCAAACCAGGAGCCGAAATCGGCGCTTGCATCAGGCGCTGCGGCCGGGGTAGCGGTGTCGTCCGCTCCCTGGAGATATTGCGGCAATCCGGAATCATCCGCCCCACTCAGCCAGTCCGGTACCCCGGCATCACCTCCACCAGCCGGCGCGGCGGGGGCGTCGCCCCCGCTCAACCACTCCGGTACCCCGGCGTCGCCGCCACCGGCTGGTGCGGCCGGGGCGTCGCCCCCGCTCAACCAATCCGGTACCCCGGCATCGGGAGTTGGTGCAGCGGACGTGGTGTCATCATCCGCCCCGCTCAGCCAATCGGGCACCCCGGCATCACCGCCACCGGCCGGGGCAGCCGGGGCGTCGCCCCCGCTCAACCAGGCGGGTACGTCATCGGGCGGTGCGGCCG
>DAOTUK010000012.1:0-2089 GCA_034437375.1 Chloroflexaceae bacterium
GGGGGGGGGGGGGGGGGGGGGTAGCGTGTGACGACCGGGACATCGGTCATTAAGCGCAGGGTTGTGATAAGGTTCTGGCGGTCGTGCTCGTACTCGGTGCGGGTCAGGCTGCCTGGCTTGCGGATAACGGCCAGCGCTCCCGCGGCCAGCGCTTCGACTGAGCGGCGGCCCTCGGCGCCGATGCTATTGCTCACCATGACAATCGGTGTTGGGCACGTTTGCATAATCTGCCGGGTTGCTTCGTAGCCATCCACAATGGGCAAGTGGATGTCCATGGCGATAACGTCGGGGCGCAGTTTGCGGGTGGCTTCGATAGCCTCCTGGCCATTTTCTGCTGTGCCGATAACTTCAAACTGGCCAGATGTCTGGAGCATCATCACCAGGAGTTCGCGTTGGGAGCGCGAATCTTCTACAATCAGCACCCGGATGGGTTGGTTGGCGCGGTGTTTGCTCATAGTGGGCTCCCCTTGTGGTCTGGTTGTAAGGTTGTGCTGTCGGGGATGGTTGCGAGCAAGGCGCTGGTGTCCATCATCAAGATAGAATCTTCGTTATCTGTAATGACGCTGGTCAAGAAGTCTGCGGAAATGGTATCGCGTAGGGGGGTATGCTGGTTGGGGTCAAGCGTGCGAACATCTATCACCTGGTCTACGCGCAAGCCCATCTGGGGGTTGATTGTACCATCCTGGCCGATTGTGCCGGTAATGATAATCTGGCTATTGATGTCGTAGTGGGGTGTTTCGCCAAGCAGGATAGCGCCATCGAGGATGGGGAGGTAGTAGCCGCGCAAATTGAGCAGGCCAATAATGGTTGGGGGCGCGCCGGCCAGCGTGAGTAGGGCCGGTAGACGCACAATTTCAATAACCGCGGAAACCGGCAGACCATATTGTTGGGGGCCAATGCGAAATGTGACACTCAGAATAGTCTGGTGCTGCTGCTGGTTGGTGGTTGGGTCTGGCTGCTGCAATGGAGCCAGGGCCGTTGTGTTCATACTGGTTCCTCTTCTTTTTTGCTAGGGCTCAGGTTCGTCTATCGGTTGAAACAGACCGAGCTGTCGTAGCGTTTCAAGCAGATTTTGTCGGGCAAAGGTGTCTTTGGGGATGTGGTCTATTGCGCCGTGCTGGATGCTCTGGTGGGCGTTGGTCGGGCTGGTGTGTTGGGTCAACATAATAACGGGTATGTGATGGGTGCTGGCGTCTTGCTTGAGTTTCTGGCATACATTATAGCCGTCAAGTTCCGGTAGTTCAATATCGAGAATGATGGCGTGGGGTTGCCACGTCCGGGCTTGTTGGATACCCTTGTGTCCGTCTGGGGCGATGGCCACGGTAAATCCATGCTGTTTTAGTTGCAGCATGGTGCTGGTGGCCTGGGTCAGGCTGTCTTCTATGATGAGTATACGATGGTTCATACGGTGTTCCGGATAGGGTTTTTTTAAATAAGTTGTTCGATTGTTTCAAGCAGTGTTTGTTGATCAAATGCGCGTTTGATGATGTAGGCGTCGGCGCCGGCGGTAATGCCCCGTTCGCGGTCGGTGGGGGTGTCAAGGGAGGTGACGAGCACGATGGGGATATTTTTCAGGGTCGGGTCGGCGCGTACCTGGGATGTCAATTCAAACCCGTTTAAACGGGGCATATCTATGTCGCTTAGCAACAGATGGCAGCCGGTGGTGTCGTGCAGGTGGCGCAGGGTTTCGAGGGCTTCGGCTCCGTCGGTGGCCAGTTTGACCTGGTAGCCGGCTGCTTCGAGAATATTTTTTTCTAGTGTGCGGGTGGTGATGGAGTCGTCTACGACAAGGATGGTGGGGGTGTGGGTGGTTTCGGTTTGTTGGGTGGCGATGGTGATGGTGTGGTGTGTGCCGATGGCGGTACGTACAATGTCAACGACATCGAGAATGGGGACAATGCTACCGTCGGCCAGGATGGTGGCGCCGGCAATGTAGCGTACTCGTTGGAGCGGGAAGGGTAGGCGATAGACGACGAGTTCTTGTTCGCCTAGAACGGCGTCTATGGTGCAGGCTATCTGGCGTTCGCCGCTGCCCAGGATGAGGGCCAGGGTATGGGTGTTGCTGGTGGTGGGGCGGGGGCCAGACAGC
>DAOTUK010000013.1:0-8375 GCA_034437375.1 Chloroflexaceae bacterium
ACGCGAACTGGCAATCTACCTGTTTCAGCAAAACAAGCTCTCGTTTGGCAAAGCCCGCGAGATGGCCGCTATGACCATCTGGGATTTCCAGTACCTCCTGAGCCAGCGTGGGGTGTCGGTTCACTACGATGTGCCAGAGTATGAAGCCGACATGCAAACGTTGCAGGAGTTGGGTTTTGCATGAACGTTGTGAGCAATGCATCCCCGCTCATCAGCCTTGCGTGGATAGGACACCTGCATCTGTTGCACCAACTCTACCACCAGATTGTTATTCCAGAGGCCGTCTGGTATGAAGTGGTGGTACAGGGAAAAGGACAGGTAGGCGCGGATGATGTACAAGGGGCACCCTGGATACAGAAACAGGCTATCAGCAACAAATTGCTTGCCCATACCCTGCAACGCGATCTGGACGCTGGCGAGGCGGAAGCGATTGTGTTAGCACTGGAAACCAATGCCGATACGCTGATCATGGACGAACGTCTTGGGCGCGAGACTGCCGCCTATCTGGGCGTGCGGTGTACAGGGGTACTTGGGGTGCTGGTTGCAGCCAAGAAGCGCGGGCATATTCAATCTATCAAACCGTTACTTGATACGCTGCGTGATGTGGCGCGGTTCCGAATCAGCGATACACTCTATCGCAACGTATTACACGACATGGGCGAGCAATGATTCACTCTTTCCTGTACGGACGTGTTCACATCTAGGGGAAAAAGGGGGGACGCTGCCTCCTGACCCCCGCCTGCATGCTATAATGCAAGGGAAGTGAAAAGGAGCCGCACGCTATGACCGTAACCACACCGCAACTAACCTACCAACAAATAGTCCTGCTTATCCGCCAGTTGCCGCTTGCAGAGCGGATACGTCTGGTGCGCGAGATTCTGGCGGAGCCATTGGAAGAGCAAGAGCCAGCACCCCGTTCAATCCTGGAAATCATCGAGTCGGCCCCAGGACAACGCCTGTTTAAGACAGCCGAAGAAGTGGACGCATATATCCGGCAAGAGCGAGACGCATGGATAGCCACCGCCGGTATATTTGCCGACGACCCGACCCTGGAACCTATGCTCCAGGAGATTTATACAGAAAGATCCCTATGAACGTACTATTGCTCGATAACTATGACTCCTTCACCTACAACCTCTACCAATACCTATGCGAAGCCGGCGCCACCGTCGCCGTCCATCGCAACGACAAAATAACCATCGCCGCCATCGCCGCCCTCGCCCCCGACCGCATCGTCATCAGCCCCGGCCCCTGCACCCCCGCCGAAGCCGGCATCAGCGTGCCGCTCATTCAAGCCCTGGGGGAAACCATCCCCATCCTGGGGGTATGCCTGGGGCACCAATCCATCGGCGCGGCCTACGGCGGCAGCGTCGTGCGGGCCCCCACCCTCATGCACGGCAAACTCTCCGCCATCCACCACAACGGCGGCGGCGTCTTTGCCGGGCTCGATACCCCCTTCACCGCCACCCGCTACCACTCGCTGATTGTCCAGCGCGACGACCTGCCCGACGTGCTCGAAGTAAGCGCCTGGACAGAAGACGGCTTGATAATGGGCCTGCGCCACCGCACCCGGCCGGTGCAAGGGGTGCAGTTCCACCCGGAATCACTCATGACCGAGCAGGGCAAAGCCTTGCTCCGCAACTTCCTGAGTAACTAGCAAGTGAAAGGACGCCCCTATGGAACTGGATATAGCCACCCTCGAACGGCGCGACATCTACAAAGTAATGACCGGCTGTATTGTGCCCCGCCCCATCGCGTGGGTTTCCACGCAGGACAGCGCCGGCATCAACAACCTGGCCCCCTTTAGCTTCTTCAACGGCATATCATCCAACCCGCCCGCGCTCTGCTTCTCGATAGCCCACAACTCGCAGCGCACCAGCGGGCAAAAAGACACCCTGCACAATATCCTGGAAATGGGCGAATTTGTGGTCAACGTGGTGGACGAGGCCACCGCCGAAGCGATGGACGCCACCGCCGCCGACTTCCCCGCCGACGTAGACGAGTTCGCGGCCGTGGGGGTCACGCCGGCGCCGAGCCAGAGCGTCCGCCCGCCGCGCGTCGCAGAGTCGCCGGCCTGCTTTGAATGCACGCTGCACACCACCGTGCAGGTGGGCGAGGGGTCGGGCAGCAGCACGCTGGTTATCGGCATCATCAAACACATCTACGTGCGCGATGACGTTATTGGGGAGCGCAACTACATTGATAATGCGCGGCTCAAGCCGGTGGGGCGACTGGCCGGCAAAAGCTATTGCTACGTCCGCGACCTCTTTGAAATCAGCAAGAAATAGGCGTATGAAACAGAAGGTGCTGATTTTTGTTGTCTGCTACAACGCCGAAGCCTTTATCGAAAGCGTGCTAAACCGCATTCCCGACGAGGTGTGGCATAACGAACGCTTCGACACAGCGGTGTTGATTATTGACGACGAGTCGGGCGACAAGACCTTTGAACGAGCGATAGACTATACCCACCGCAACCGCGAGCGCAACATCACCGTGCTGCATAATCCCGCTAACCAGGGCTATGGCGGTAACCAGAAGATAGGCTACCACTACGCCATACGCAACCAGTTCGACGTGGTGGTGCTGCTGCACGGCGACGGGCAATATGCCCCCGAATACCTGGGCCATATGGTAGCGCCTATTCTGGATGGGCGGGCCGACGTGGTGTTTGGCTCGCGCATGCTCAAGAAGTTCGACGCGCTGCGCGGCAAGATGCCCCTCTACAAGTGGGTCGGCAACCAGATTTTGACCTTCCTACAAAACCGTATCTTGCAGACGCGCCTGTCTGAATTTCACACCGGCTACCGCGCCTTTCGCGTGGCGGCGCTGGCCAACATCCCCTTTATGCACAATTCCAACTATTTCGACTTCGACACCGATATTATTATTCAGTTGCTCGATACCGGCCAGCGCATGCTCGAAATACCCATCCCCACCTTCTACGGCGACGAGGTGTCGCGGGTGAATGGCTTTCGCTATGGGGCGCTTATTGTGCGTACCTGCCTGCTCTCGCGGGTGATGCGCTTTGGCATCTTCTACCACCCCAGGTTTGACTATGCCCAACCCGACGGTACGTTTTATCGGCCCAAGTTCGGCTACCCCAGTTCGCACCAGTTTGCGGTCAACCACGTGTGCCCCGACACGACGGTGCTTGATATTGGCTGTGGGCCCGGCTTTATGGCGCAGGCGTTGGCCGGGGCGGGGGCCCGCGTTATCTCGCTTGACCGGACGATCCATCCGCAGACGGCCCGCGCCTCGGTGCAGACCATCGCGGCCGATGTGGAATACTACGACTTCGACGGCCCCGACGCGCCCGACGGCGTAGATACCATCTTGCTGCTGGATGTGCTAGGGCACTTGCGGAGCCCGGAGGCGCTGCTGCAAAAGCTGCGCGAACGCTACTCGCACGACAACCCGGACATCATCATCACCGTGGCGAACGTCGCTTTCTTTTCGATGCGGCTTGGCTTGCTGGCCGGGCGCTTCCACTACGTCCGTAGCGGTATCCTTGACCTGGAACATAGCCGCCTGTTTACCTTCTCGTCGCTGCGGCGCGTGCTGCTGGATGGCGGCTTTGAGATTGTCGAGGAGCGGGGACTGCCGGCCCCCTTCCCGCTGGCTTTTGGCAAGGGGGCGGGGGTGCTGCTGGCGCTCAATAGCGTGCTGATTCGCGTGTCCAGAACGACCTTTGCCTACCAGATGGCCTTTGTGGTGCGGCCAAAGCCAACGCTCAGCCACCTGCTCAAGAACGCGGTCGAATCGAGCCAGCAACGCACGATCGTGCGGCAGGCTCCGCCCGTGACGGTCTATCAGTAGCCCCCCGGTCCCATTGGTCACGATACGTATTCAGCACCTTGGCGTTAGTTACCCCGTTCGGTCGGGGCGACTGGCCGCGCTGCACGATCTCTCGTGTACGATTGCGGCGGGTACCTGTGTGGCGCTGGTGGGGCCGAGCGGTTGTGGTAAAACCACGCTGCTGCGTACCATTGGCGGGTTGCTGGCTCCCGATACGGGCACAATCCAGGTGGGCGACCAGACGCCCGACCAGGCCCGCCGGGCGCGCCAGGTGAGCTTTTTGTTTCAGCAGCCGGTGCTGCTGCCCTGGAAAACGGCCCTGCATAACGTGGAATTGCCGCTGCGCCTGGCCGGGCACCCGCGCCACGAACGCCGCGAACGGGCCCGCCATATGCTGGAACTGGTGGGATTATCCGACGTAGCCCACGCTTACCCACACCAGCTTTCTGGCGGGATGAAACAGCGGGTGGCGCTGGCGCGGGCGCTCTCGCTCCAGCCGGCGCTTTTCCTGATGGACGAACCCTTTAGCGCGGTGGATGCCCTGACCCGCGAACGGCTCAACATCGAACTACTGCGGCTCTGGGCCGGCACGGGGGCGACGATGGTTTTTGTGACCCACGCACTCTCGGAGGCCGTCTTTCTCGCCGACCGCGTGCTGGTGCTGTCGGAGCGCCCCGGTACGGTGGTGGCGGATGTGGCGGTGCCGTTGCCGCGTCCGCGGACGCCGGCGCTCTTCGAGCAGCACGACTTTGTGCAGTGTGTGGCGACCCTGCGCCGGGCACTGGCCGGCTCTGGAGGGGTGGTATGATAGTGGTACGTTCAACCCCAACCGAATTAGAATTCCGCAACGAGCGCATTCACTGGATTGTGCTGTTGACGCGGTTGAGTGCGCTTGCCGCGCCGGCTGTTGGCGTCTGGACGCTCTTTTCGCACCACATCATGGTAGACATTCTCTTCGGATTGATGCTGTTGCCAAGCATATCCTTGCTGGCCCACCAGAAACTTGATACCTTCATTCTAGATAAATACCTCAACAAAATTATTTTGAAAAAGCAGGGGTTACTGGGGTTGCACAGCACAGAGTACCGACTGGATGAACTGGACGATATAGAGATAGAGCGCCACCACTCTGTCCATATCACCTATTTGATAGCCTTCATTTTCAAGCCGGGTATCAAGGACCTGTTGACGCCCTACCCGGTGGGGCGCGACACGGCCCGCGATTTTGTCCGCCGGGTGCGGGGCTTTCTGGGGGGGTGACACCAGTGACGGGTGAGGCGTGACGCGGGGACAGGTGATGCGTATGCATGCTATGCCACGGAATATATAGCGGTAATCAACCGAACATGGTATGACGGTTGCTGGCGTCTAGATATGGTATGCTACCCCATCAAGGAGGGAATATGAATATTGTGTGGGATCAGGCAGAAATAGCGGCATTCTGTCAAAAGCATCATATTCGGAAACTGGCTTTTTTCGGTTCAGTTTTGCGGGATGATTTTCACCAAAATAGCGATGTGGATGTGCTGGTTGAGTTCGACCCACAGCACATTCCGGGGTTGGCATTCTTTGGTATGGAGATGGAGCTATCCAAACTGCTTGGGTATCAGGTTGACTTGAATACCCCACAATTTCTTAGCCCCGCTTTTCGCGGTCAGGTAGAGTCGGAGTTGGAGGTGGTGTATGAGCAGACATGAAACGAGCGTTGCTCTGCGTCGTTAGGATATTATGCGTTTCCTCACAAGCACACTCGTCTTTATTGCCATCGTCGCCTTTTTGCAATGGGGCGTCCCCGCGCTTGGCGTCCCCCCCTACATCCTGCCCACGCCGGCCAGCGTGCTGGCCCGCCTGTTCGACCCCACCAGCGACCTGCTGCGCCACTTCGGTATTACCGCGCTTGAAGCGGTGGGCGGCTTTTGCCTGGGGAGCCTGGTCGGGGTCGGGTTAGCCGTAGTCTTTGTCCACGCTCGTGCGGTTGAAGACGCGCTCTACCCCTGGGCCGTTATCTCCCAGACAATCCCCCTGGTGGCGCTGGCTCCCTTGCTAGTGATCTGGTTTGGCAATGGGATGCTACCGCGTATGGCGATGTCGGCGCTGTTTACCTTCTTTCCCGTGCTGGTGAATGCCACCCAGGGGATACGCCAGGCCGAGCCAGCAATGCTCGATCTGCTGCACTCCTATGCGGTTACGCGCTGGCAACTTTTCTGGGTGCTGCGCCTGCCCAATAGCCTGCCCGCGCTCTTTGCCGGGCTCAAGATTGGCGCTATCCTCGCGGTAACCGGCGCTATCGTGGGCGAGTTTGCGGGGGCCGCGCAGGGGTTAGGCTTTGTTATTACCGTTTCGACCTATCACCTGGACACCGACCAGACCTTCGCGGCGGTGGTGGTGGCGTCGCTGCTTGGGATGGGCTTGTATACGGCGCTCACCTATCTTGAACGGCGGGTTGTTTTCTGGAAACACACGGCGGCAGATTAGCGCTTCCCTATACCGCGCTGAAGGGTGGCCAGTACCTGCGCCATATCGTCGGCCAGGAGCGCGGGGACATCGAGCCACAAACCGGGGAAGACCGTGCTCCGCAGAATACCTGCCTCGTCGGGGGGCAATTCCACATAGCCGCTATCCGCAAGCGCGAACCAGGCGACCCGCTCCGCTTCCACCTGCCACACCAGATACTCCGCAACCCCGCAACGCTGATAGACGCGGTGTTTGGTGATCATATCATGCTCCATGCTACTGGCGGACACCTCAACCAGTAGTTCCGGTGCGCCTGCTACGTAGTCATCATCGCGCAGGTGCGCCGCCCCACCGTCGGTACGAAACAGCATCGCATCCGGCTGGACAATATCCTGCCCGCCGGGGAGCCAGAGCGTGCCATTATCAGTGAACAATAGTCCGGGGGTAGCCAGACGATAGTTACCAAGCCACCAGACAATCATGGCGTGTGGATAGCCATGGTTGGCGGTACGCACCGGTGATCCCACAAACACAACTCCCTCTATCAATTCAGCTTTCTTGAGGTTGGGCATAGCTTCGTAGCGCCGCATAAACTCGTGCGGCGTGAGGCGTTGCCCCGTCTTGAGCGGGGGGGGCGCGTCCAGCGCAACCGTTGTTTCGGTACGGGTATCGGTTGTCGGGGCCATAGGCACCTCCCTGGTCATTGCTTCCGCCTGAACATCCGTCGTGTTGTATGGTATGATACCATACGTTGTGGTGGTGTGGAGCCAGGGGAATGGAGAATGAGCATGCTCAAGCGGATAGGACGAACTGCATACCTGCTGCTGGTGATACTGGTGGGCTGTGCCGCGCCGCCCCCACCGCCTACGTCCCCGCCGGCCGCCACGCCCGACGGTATTGCGCTGGCCCCGCCAGAGGTGCGCTCTGTCACGATGCGCTTGCAGTGGATACCGCAATACCAGTTTGCCGGCTACATTGTGGCCAGTGTCAAAGGCTACTACGAAGAGGCCGGGCTTGATGTGACGTTGCTCCCCGGTAGCCCGGACTTTGTGCCGCTGCCGCTGGTTGCCACCGGTACCGATACCTTTGGCAGCACTGGCGCCGATACCATCTTTCTGGCCCGCGAAAAGGGTATCGCGGTGGTGGCGCTGGCGACCATCTTTCAGACAAGCCCGGTCGGGTTTATGACCCATAGCGACTCGGGCATTACAACGCCACAGGATTTTGTGGGGCGCACGGTAGGGGTGTTCTATGGCGACAACGTTGAGACGGAGTACCGGGCACTCCTGGCCGCCACTGGTATTGACCGCGCCAGCATTAACGAGGTGCCGGCCCAGTTCAACCTGGAGCCCTTCTTGAGCCGCCGCGTAGATGTGTGGCCGGTCTATGTCACCGACCAGCCGGACCTGGCCCGCCAGCAAGGGGCCGAGGTAGATGTGCTGGTAGCCCGCGACTACGGCGTGCTGCTGATGGGGGACGTGCTGTTTACCACCAAAGCCTTTGTGGAGGAGAACCCCAACACCACCCGCGCCTTTGTCCACGCCACGCTGCGCGGGTGGCAGGAGGCGCTGGCAAACCCCGACGAAACAGTCGAACTGGTGGCCGCCTATAACGAGCAACTCTCGCGTGAACATCTGGCGTTTGAGGCCGCCGAAACGGTGCAACTGGTGCAATATGGTGCTGGCACAGACTGCCCCGGCTGGAATAGTCCAGATGCCTGGAACGCAGAACAACAAACGCTGCTCGATCTCGATTTGCTCTCCGCGCCTGTGCCGCTGGAACAGGCCATCAACAATCGGTTTGTGGCCGAATATTACGAGCAGCAAGGGGTTACATGCCCACCGGAGTGAGGCGTGATGCGGAAGCGCATAGAACAAATCAACTGAAATTGGTATAATGAGGGGGCAGGGAGGTATCGCCATATGAGCATGAAGTTTGTAGACCCCAAAAACGATGTGGCCTTCAAGAAAATCTTTGGCAACGAGCAACGCAAGCACATCTTGATCGCCTTTCTCAACGCCGTGCTGCATTTGACGGGCGAGCGCGAGATTGCCGATCTCGATATTCTCAACCCCTACCAGGTGCCGCGCATCCAGGAACTCAAGTATACGCTGCTGGATGTGCTG
>DAOTUK010000014.1:0-5645 GCA_034437375.1 Chloroflexaceae bacterium
CCCAGTTCTTCATAGGCATATTCGGCCGCAATCGCGCCCTGTACCTTGTCGTTGTGCGCTGTGCGCAGGAAACCTTGTACATGGGTGGCCGGGTCGGTCAGGCCAGGCGCGGTGTTCGAGGGCGAAATAGTAACCAGGCCGGCTTCGTCAATGACAGGGGCCATCACGTTGCCCGCGCTGGAGCAGGTGGGTCCAACGATACCGACAATCTGTTCGTTGGAGATAAGTTTGTTACCGGCGGACTGGCCACCTTCGGGGCTACACTGCGTATCTTCGCCAACCAGTTCTATCTCGTGGCCCAGAATTTCGCCGCCAATGTCATCCATGGCGATTTCAATACCGCGCATAGAGTCAATGCCCAGGTTGGAGTTGGGGCCGGAGGTAACCAGCGCATACGCCAGCACAAAGGGCTCCCCTTCGGGAATTTCAATGACGCCAATGTCGTCTTCGGGCGGGGCGGCAACCTCTTCGATCTCCACCGGGGTTTCTTCCTCAGTCATCGCCTCTTCGTCGTCGGTCGCTTCCTCGTCGGTCGCTTCCTCGTCGTCCATCGTGTCGGTATCGGTCATCGTCTCCGTGTCCTCAACCGTTTCTTCCTCGTCGGTCGCTTCTTCGTCGTCCATCGTGTCGGTGTCAGTCATCGTCTCGGTATCGGTCATCGTCTCCGTGTCGGTCATCGTCTCCGTGTCGGTCATCGTGTCGGTGTCCTCCACCGTCTCTTCCTCGTCGTCCATCGTATCGGTGTCGGTCATCGTCTCCGTGTCCTCAACCGTCTCTTCCTCGTCGTCCATCATGTCGGCACCGTCGGCGGCCGGGAAGACCTTGCGCGGGTTGGAGTCTTCCGCTTCACCAGGACTCCAACTATCCGGATCGGAGTCAAAGATCTCGTAGACGACGATATTGGGGTCGGCACAGTCGCCATTTTCATCACAGGTCAGGTTGCCGGTCAGGCCCTGGTAATCCTCGGTGGCGTAGAGCGCGTCGCGCAGCGCCTGGCGCGGGATGTACAGCGTGCCATCCTCACCTTCAACCGCCACTTCCTCAACCGACCGCAAGATGAGCATAGCGGCATCGTAAGCGTTAGCGTGGTAGACGCTCAGCGTTTCCTCGTTGTACTTCTCCTGGTGCTGTGCGAGGAAGTCTTCATAGCCACCACCAAAGGAAGTCAGGTCGGGGCTACTGAGGTACATGCCGATAACGGCATCGCCCGCGGCTTTCACAAAGTCGGGGTTGAAGAGGCCGTCAGCGCCCATCAGGGTAACGTCTTCAAGCCCGGCGATGTCCTGAGCCTGGCGGGTCATGAAACCGCCGGCCGGCATAAAGATGGGGTAGTAGATCAACTCTGGTTTCAGCGAGGCGATACGGGTAAGCACCGGCTGCATATCGGTATCGTTCTCGTTGACAGCCTCCTGGGCCACGACCTCGCCGCCCAGTTCTTCGAAGCGCTCAGCGAAAACATTGGCCAACTGCTCGGCGTAGACGCTGCCATCGTGGACAGTGGCGGCCTGGGTCAAGCCCAGTTCGTTATAGGCATATTCGGCCGCAATCGCACCCTGTACCTTGTCGTTGTGGGCTGTGCGCAGGAAGCCTTCCACGTGGGTAGCCGGGTCGGTCAGGCCAGGCGCAGTGTTCGAGGGCGAGATAGTAACCAGTCCGGCTTCGTCAATGACGGGGGCCATCACGTTGCCCGCGCTGGAGCAGGTAGGGCCAACGATACCAACAATCTGTTCATTGGAGATGAGTTTGTTGGCGGCCGCTTGCCCCCCTTCGGGGCTACACAGCGTATCTTCGCCAACCAGTTCTATCTCGTGGCCCAGAATTTCGCCGCCAATGTCGTCCATGGCGATTTCAATACCGCGCATAGAGTCAATGCCCAGGTTGGAGTTGGGGCCGGAGGTAACCAGCGCATACGCCAGCACAATGGGATCATCGGGCCCAACTTCAACCACGCCAAGCGGGTCTTCTGGCATATCGCCAGTGGGAGCTTCTTCTTCCTCAGTGGGGGTTTCTTCCTCAGTGGCAGCTTCTTCCTCCGCAGGGGTTGCTTCTTCCTCGGCGGAATCCTCCGCCGGAGCGGTAGTAGGAACCGGCGCCGGAGCCGGGCCACAACCGGCTATCAAACCTAGCATCAAGACAATAATGGTAAGCAGACTAACCAGCTTTTTCATTCATTTACTCCTTTCGAGTAAAGGGATAACTTCACTGCTTCTAACGGTTTCGAACCTGGCGATGAGGTGGGGCCCTCGTGCATTGGGTATCTATCACAATAATAAGGGTTGCCAACCCGTGACGACCCTGTGCTGCACCTCAAAACCCGATAGCACCTCATTGGTGTGGCTGCTATCACCTCCTCCTTGAGTTCCTGGTATCGAGTTACGAGAGAGAGAGATTTACCTTGAGATTAGAAGCGAAGTTTACTGCATACCAGAGGGTTTGTCAAACAATCGGTTGTCTGCGAGTGTTCCCACCTGAGCAAGAAACTCCTGGAAGCGCGGGTATCCAACCCGCTCCGGAGCAGGCGAGACACCCTCGTTCCCAGGCATTGTGTCCGGCCAGATGTGAACCGGCATGGATGATAGATGATAGTTTTGTTATGCCTCCCCTAGCTCTCCAATGCGCTGGCGTAGCCGCTCTACAGTAGCGCGGGCCGCTTCCAGACTATCGCGTTCCTTCTGGACAACATGCGCTGGCGCTTTCTGCACAAAGCTCTCGTTGGCCAGGCGGGCCTCGCGGCGGGCTATATCGGCCTCCGCCTCCGCGCGTTCTTTGTTCAACCGCTCCCGCTCTGCGGCCAGGTCTATCAACCCGGCCAGGGGCAGAAAGACCTCAAGAGCACCACTCACCAGCGTAGCCGCCTGGGTTGGCTTTTCGGGCAACGTCGCCGCAATGGTGAGCTTTTCCGCCTCGATACGCGCCAGGCGACACAGCAAAACAGCTTCGGACTGGATAATGGGAGCCTGCTCGCCAGCACTGATAATGGCCGCAATCCAACGGGCGGGCTCTACCTTGTACTCATTGCGAATATTGCGGATACCGGTAATAATCTCCTGTAGCAAGCTGAAATCGCTTTCGGCCTGCTCGTCGCGTGGGTCGCTGGCCGTAGGGTAGGGGGCCACCATAATAGAATGGGTACGCTGGTTTTGCTGGCGCTGGTTGTCGGGAAGCACCGCAGGCACACTGGCCGTGAGGATCTGCCACGCCACCTCGGTAACGTAGGGCATGAAAGGATGCAACAGCCGCAGACACCCCTCTAGCACACTGGCAAGGATAGCGCATGTATGGTGCTGGCGTGCGACGTCGCCTTCCAGGGGTATCTTGCTGGCCTCAATGTACCAGTCGGCAAACTCGTTCCAGAGAAAGTCTTGTATCTGGCGACCGGCCTCGCCAAAGTTATAGCCCTCCATCAAGCGCTCCACGTCGGCTACCAGGCGCGTATAGCGCGAACGTATCCAACGGTCGGCCAGGGTATCGGCGGGGGAGGCACTGTTGGGGGGCAGAGTATCGGCTTCAGCAGAACGCGCCTGGGCGCTAACGACAAAGCGGGTAATGTTCCAGATTTTGTTAGCAAAGTTGCGGGCCGCCTCCAGACGCTGCGGGTTCAGGTTAATATCCTGCCCCGGCGTACCGCTGGTAGCCAGCGTAAAGCGGAACGCATCGGTGCCATATTGATCCATCACTTCAATGGGATTGACCACGTTCCCATAGCTCTTGGACATTTTGCGCCCATGTTCGTCACGCACAAGCCCGTGCAGGTAGATGGTGTGGAAGGGTTCTACGCCGGTGAGGTAGCACCCCATCATCATCATACGCGCCACCCAGAAGAAGAGAATGTCATAGCCAGTTTCCATCACGCTAGTGGGGTAGTAGATTTGCATATCGGCGGTATCGTCGGGCCATCCAAGCGTACTAAAGGGCCATAGGCCGCTGCTGAACCAGGTATCCAGCGCGTCGGGGTCTTGCCTGGCCTCGTCGGGGATAGGGTCGCCAGGGTTGGGCACAAGCATCTGGCCGTCGGGCATATACCAGACCGGTATGCGGTGGCCCCACCAGAGCTGGCGGCTAATACACCAGTCGCGGATGTTCTCAAGCCAGTGGTGGTACACCTTCTCGAAATGGTCGGGGAGTATGCGGGTGCGCCCCTCTTTCACGGCGGCCATCGCCATCCGAGCCATCGTATCCATCCGCATAAACCACTGCTCGCTGAGCAACGGTTCAATGACTTCGCCACCGCGCTGGCTAATACCGATGCTTGCGGTGTGCGGTTCGCGCTTGACCAGCAAGCCCTCTTTTTCAAGATCGTTGACCAGCGCATTGCGGGCCTCGAACCGGTCAAGCCCCTGGTAGGGGCCGCCCTGCTCATTGATAGAAGCATCTTTGTTCATAACGTTAATCATCGGCAGATTGTGGCGCTGGCCCACCTCGTAATCGTTGGGGTCGTGGGCGGGGGTAATCTTGACTGCGCCAGTACCAAACTCCTGGTCAACATATGCATCAGCTATGATAGGAATGTCGCGCCCCAGAGCCGGCAGTAGCGCGTGGCGACCGACCAGATGGCTATAGCGCTCATCGTTCGGGTTGACGGCGACGGCCGTATCGCCCAGGATAGTTTCCGGGCGGGTGGTCGCAACGGTGATATATTCAGTTGCGCCGCTGGCCCACGAACCACTGCCCCACGGCTGCACCGGCAGGGCCGGGGCGCCGGTATTCGCGGCGGGGAGCAAGGGGTAGCGCACATACCAGAGCGTTACCTGGCGGCTTTCATATTCTACTTCCAGATCGCTTACAGCCGTTTGCAGATTGGGCGACCAGTTCACCAGATAGGTGCCGCGATAGATGAGCCCATCATCATAGAAACGTTTGAAAGCGACATGCACCGCCT
This sequence comes from Chloroflexaceae bacterium, assembly GCA_034437375.1. GTDB lineage: Bacteria > Chloroflexota > Chloroflexia > Chloroflexales > Chloroflexaceae > JAAUSY01. The sequence goes on from DAOTUK010000014.1 coordinate 4,880, forward strand.
TGCATAACCCTTCATCCAGGGTAAAACGCTCGCGGCCCCAGTCGCAGCTTGCGCCCATGCGCCGCAATTGCTGCACAATCGTGCCACCATACTTTGCCTGCCATTCCCAGGTGCGGCGCAGAAACTCCTCGCGCCCCACCTGTTGACGGCTGGTACCCTCGCTGCGCAACAACCGCTCCACCTGAAGTTGGGTTGCAATACCGGCGTGGTCGGTGCCCGGCACCCACAGCGCCTTGTAGCCCTGCATACGCCGCCAGCGTGTCATCAAATCTTCCAGGGTCACAAAGAGCGCGTGGCCCTGGTGCAACTCGCCAGTGACGTTGGGCGGGGGTATGCTTATCACAAACGGGGGGCGGGGGGCCGTCTCGTCGGGGGCAAAGAGGTTGGATTCTTTCCACCATTGGTAGATGGGTTCTTCCACCTGTTGGGGCTCATAGGGCTTGTTCAAATCAATATCACTTAGAAAGGATAACACCTGTTTTTTTCTCCTGCATGTGGCTTTGTAAACAATCAGACCTGCTTTCGCTGGTATCTTACCTGATTGTATCGTGGAGCGCAAGTAATGAACGACTGAACGACTCGTCCGTGTGTTTGCTACGGCAGTCGTGGTATCATACATTACAGGAGCAAGCGTACCGCTCCGTCTTCGACATTGATGGTCGCATAACGGCTGAAAGGAGGGCGAAACGATTATGTTAGAAATTACCGAGCGCGTCGAACGGGTGGAATATTCCATGGAGGAACTCAAGCGGATTGTGGCCCAGAC
>DAOTUK010000015.1:0-5532 GCA_034437375.1 Chloroflexaceae bacterium
CAGCACCCCGTTCAATTCTGGAAATCATCGAGTCGGCCCCAGGACAACGCCTGTTTAAGACAGCCGAAGAAGTGGACGCATATATCCGGCATGGGCAGGAGCACCGGCCCCACTAGCCGTAGCCCCGCCCCATCCACGCCGCATACAGCTCGCCAAAGCGCCCCCCCGCAAGCGCAGCGCGTACCTCCGCCATCAGGTTCAGCAAGAACGCCACATTATGCAAGCTCACCAGCCGGATACCCAGAATCTCGTTGGCGCGGAACAGGTAGCTGATATAGGCCCGCGAGAAGGTACGGCACGTCGCGCAGGGACACCCCGCTTGCAGCGGGCCATCATCCTCGCGCAGCGCAGCATTGCGGACATTGACGCGCCAGCGCGTTGACGGGTCGCGCACCAGCGCCGTACCGTGCCGCCCCAACCGCGTCGGGCTCACACAGTCGAACATATCAATACCCCGCGCCACCCCTTCCAGCAGATCATCCACATCGCCTACACCAAGTAGGTGGCGCGGCAACCCCTCCGGCAAGTGCGGCACGGTCATATCCACCACCTCGTACATCTGCGCCTTGTGGTTGCCAAGCGAGCCGCCAATGCATAGCCCGTCGAAGGGCAACGAGCGCAGATATTCCGCGCTTTGCTGGCGCAGGTCGGCAAAGACGCCCCCATGCACAATGCCGAACAACGCCTGCCGCGGCGGGAAATCCCCCGCCCCCCCCGCCGTCTCCATCTGCTGCTGGTGGTAGCGCAAGCAGCGCTGCTCCCAACGGTGGGTACGCTCCATACTCTGCGCGGTATAGTCGTAGCCGGCGCGGAAGGGCGGCAACTCATCAAAGCACAAAATAATATCGGCCCCCAGGCCGTGCTGCACCTCAATGCTACGTTCGGGGGTAAAGACATGGCGCGAACCGTCGTGGTAGGAGCGGAAGATAACCGCATCATCGGTCACCTTGACCATGTTTGCCTGCGAGTCGGAGTGGGCCGGGCGCCGCCCCTTAATCTCGTCGGCAATGCCGCCATAGACCAGCGAGAACACCTGAAAGCCGCCGCTATCGGTGAGGATGGGGCCATCCCAGGCCATAAAGCGATGCAACCCACCGCGCCGCGCAATCAGTTCGTGGCCGGGTTGCAGATAGAGGTGGTAGGTATTGCCAAGCAAAATTTCGCAGCCATGTTCGCGCAACTCGTCGGGAGTCAACGCCTTGACCGTGGCGCGGGTGCCCACGGGCATAAACACGGGCGTATGCACCAGGCCGTGGGCCGTATGGAGCACGCCGCTACGGGCGCGGCTGTGCGGGTCGCTGCTGGTAATGGTGAAGAACTTGTTCACAATGGGAATGGTATACCACACGGGGGCGCATGCTGTCAACTCAGATGCGCCTTGCCCGCGCCCCCCCATTGTGCTATGATGCTGCATAGGAACGTCGTCTTACTGAATTGATGAGCACCTATGCAAATAACTTTTCTTGGCACCGGCACATCAGCCGGCGTCCCCGTTATCGGGTGTACATGCGCGGTCTGTTGCTCGACCGACGAACGCAACAAGCGCTTGCGAACGGCGGCCCTGCTGCACGCTCGCGGCAAAAACATTCTCATAGATGTGGGCCCCGACTTTCGTACCCAGGCCCTCCGCCACCCTATCCGCCACCTGGACGCCGTGGTGATTACCCACTCCCACTTTGACCATATCGGCGGGCTTGACGACCTGCGCCCCATTACCGACCACCATGGCCCCATCCCTATCTACGGCTCCCCAAAAACGCTTGATAGTATACGCCAGCGCTTTAGCTACGCCTTCTCCACCGACTCCGAAGGCTCAAGCCGCCCACAGCTTGAGCTATGCCCCGTGAATGGTTCCTTCCAGGCCGCGGGGGTGCCTATGACCCCCTTTGACGTAATGCACGGCACCTGGACGATAACCGGCTATCGCGTGGGCCGCCTGGGCTATGTGACCGATGCCAGCGCTCTGCCCCCCGCCACGCGCAACCTGCTTGGCGACCTGGATGTGCTGGTGCTGAACGCGCTGCGCTACAAGCCCCACCCGACCCATTTTACCCTGGATGAGGCGCTGGACGTAATAGCCGACCTGCGCCCGCGGCGGGCCTTCCTGGTACATACCACCCACGCTTTCGACTATACCGCCACCAACGCGACCCTGCCCGACGGGGTAGCTCTGGCCTACGATGGGTTGACGGTCACTGTTGCGGAGTGACGCGCCGGGGGATTACCTGCTTTTGTACGGTTATGCTTGCATAATCGGTCAGATTCGGATATTATTTTGCTATACGCCCCCGTAGCTCAGTTGGATAGAGCGTCGGTTTCCTAAACCGCAGGCCGGTGGTTCGAGTCCGCCCGGGGGCGCACGCTCTTCTACAAACAAAACAGTATGCTCTGGTGTATCGCTATTGCAATCGCAAGTTTCATTCTGGGATTCTGGCTTGCGGCCAGAATAGTAACCCATCTCTGTAACCAACATGTTGAGTCGCTGTATCGCCAGCAAGGATACCGTATGGGACAATTTGGAAATGGGGGTAACAATGAGTCATGTTGAAATTATGGTATTACTCGGTATGCTTGTGTTCGGGCTATCGTTTTTAGTATATATTTCCTGGGATGCAAACCGTAAGATTAAACGCACCGTAGAACGTCTACACTGGTTGATAGAACAACGACAACGGTAGCCTGGCGATGCGTCTTGTTGCTTGGCTTGGCAGAGATACCGATACCCCCTTTTTGCATCTGTTCCCGTTTTGCGGTACCATACACCCCAGAGCATGTCCCTGGTTGCACCGTTGCCAGGGGTTGAACACATTGAGGGGGTAGGAACCAGTATGGATGGAGATTCGCCCAACGGATTTGAACCAGACGACTATAGCAACCCGGAATATGCCAACGGGTTACAAGCCTTTCAAACGCTTGGTGCGTTTCTCGAAGAAGATGGATGGCACCCGCAGCGCATCGAGGATCAATTTGTCTACCGCACCTACTACTACGGCAAAAACGCCGAACTACGCTGCTATGCCCAGATACGGGTTGACCTCCAACAGTTTATTTTCTACGCGGTAGCAACCTTCCGGGTGCCAGAAGAGTTGCGCTCCTCCGTCGCAGAGTATATCACCCGCGCCAACTACGGCCTGCGTATTGGCAATTTCGAGATGGACTACTCCGACGGAGAGGTACGCTACAAATGCGGCCTCGATTTTGAAGGTGAGCCACTCAGTCCCAACCTGATCAAGTTCGCTATGTACCCGGTGGTACAAACGATGGATCACTATATGCCAGGGCTGATGCAGGTCACGTTTGGCGGCAAAACCCCGGTTGAGTCCATTCTGGATATGGAAGGCTCCTAGCGACCAGGGCCCCCGGTTCCCCAGATACGCACACTCCCATCAAAACTGGCCGACGCCAGCAGGCGTCCATCCGGGCTAAAATCTAACCCCCATATGGTACTGGTATGCCCCGGCAACGTCGTCATATACTTATTCCCCGTGTCCTTCGCGTCCGATTCGGTGCGCCATAGAAAGATACCGGGGTCGGTGGTACTCCCAGAAGCCAGCACCGTACCAGACGGATTGAAGGCCAGCGCCGTTATCGGGCTACGGTGCCCCTGGAGAATAGACCAGATGTCGTTCTGGTCGGCCCGTCGCAGAAGAATATTGGTTCCGCCGCTTTCGCCGCTGGCAATGACGACCCCTTTGGGGCTAAACAACGCAACCCGATGCCCGTTCATAGTCGCCTGTTCGCGTCCCTCGGCCACATTCCACAACCGCACATCGCCGCTACGGTTCCCGTCGCTACTCGCAGAAGCCAGCAATCGCGCCGCCCCCGCTCCCTCCGCTGGCTCCGTTTGAAAGGACAGGCTCTCCACTGGCCAGGTGTGCCCCTGCAACGTCGCCTGCTCGCGTCCCTCGGCCACATTCCACAACCGCACCGTTGTATCGTCGCTCCCGCTGGCCAATAGCGCCCCATCGGAGTCAAACGCTACACTATTCACCGCAGCGCTATGCCCACCCAGGCTCGCCGTCTCTTGCCCCGTCGCCACATCCCACAGCCGCACACGGGAGTCGTCGCTGCCGCTGGCCAACAAGCTCCCATCAGGGTGAAAGGCGATGCTGTTCACGTGGCCCATAGCATTGCTGCTGGTAAGCACCCTGGTGCGCTGCCACGTCGTTGTATCCCAGAGGACAATACTATTGTCGCTCCCCGTCGCCAGCAGCGACCCATCCGGGCTAAAGTCCACGCTATAACTCATATTACTGGGCAGCACCGCTTGCTCCTGACCACTGGCCACCTCCCACAGATGTATGCGGCCATGCTCGCTGATGGCGGCCAGGCGCGAGCTATCGGGACTGAAAGCCACATACTGCACCATATCGCTGGTACTCTGCAACATACGGGCTTGTTCAGGGTCTTGTGCTGGCGCAAGCCAGACGCGGCCATCTTGCGCCGCCGCCGCCAGAAAACGCCCATCCGAGCTATAGGCGACGCTCGAAACGCGCTGCTCGTGGGTAACCAGGCGCTGCATCTGGGGCGGGGTGCTGGTTATATCCCACTGTACGACGGTGCCATCATGATCACCGGCCAGTATGGAGCGGCCATCCGGACTGAACGCCAGATCATGCAATCCGCCCCCCGCGCCGGGCATGGTTGCCGTTTCCACATCTTGTACCACATCCCATAGATGGATGACGCCATCCGCCGTGCCAAACGCGATAGACCCGCTATCGGGGTGAAAGGCAACGCTAAGCGGTGGCCAGATCTCGTTCATCACCACCACCACTTGCTCACCGCTGGCAACATCCCATACCCGTACGGTACGGTCGTCAATATAATCTGAGACGGAGGCCACCATCTGGCCATCGGGGCTAAAGGCAAGATCGCTTATCCACCCATTGTGGGCATGCAGCGTTGCTACCTCCTCGCCGCTGGCCGTCGCACGCAAACGTACGACGCCATCATTGCTTCCAATAGCCACTATGCTGCTGTCGGGGCTAAAGGCGATACTCTTCACCCACCCGCCGATGGATTCGTCCTGGAGCAACCGCGGCGCACTCGTCAGATCGTCGGGGGAGTAGAGCCAGAACCCAAGCGAGCCGCCCACCCCAAGCAGTTGCCCATCAGGTGACCAGGCCATAGCCTCGGCCCGCCCATGTCCAAGCATGGCAACCTGTTGGAGCCGCATGGCGCTGTTGACGCCAATACCAGCACCACAGGCGGCCAGGACAGCGACGGCGACCGACAGAACCAGCGCACGTAGCAGCAGTTGTTTTCTCAAGGCGAACCTCTCCTCTTCCCATGCAACATATCCTATCCGCGGCCTATGATACTACATCTTTGCAGAGGTGGGGCAAGAAAAAACGACCTGCCCTCCCCAATGTAGGGAGGGCAGCATGTGTGAAGTGAAGGAGTTTCAGAACATTGCGGTACCAGAATGTTGTTTCGGTAGAAAGGTAGCACAAGCGCCACCCCTATTATACCAGTTTTGGCCCATTCCTTAAATGCCCCTGGGTTTATACGCATGGCGCTTGTAACGTC
>DAOTUK010000016.1:0-3979 GCA_034437375.1 Chloroflexaceae bacterium
TTGGGGGGGGGGGGGGGGCGGCGAGGGTGTGGGTGGCGGCGTATAGATAGTGAGCGCTTGTTTTTCAATGGCAATATGGTGGGCCAGGTCGCGGGTAAAGAGGGACGCTCCTTCGGTGACGATGGCGTAGGAGCGCTGGTTGGGGTTGTGGTCGAGCGCAACCAGTACCACCAGCGGGCTTTTGATCATGGTGGCGAGTTGTTGTTCAATGTGGCTGCGGCGTTGGGGCATCAGCGGGGTGGGGGTGACAATAATCAGGTCGTAGTCGCTATCGGGCATAGCGGTTTTCCCGTGCAGCGAACCGTACAGGTAGACAAGCATAATATCGGGTTGCTTGCGCAAGTAGTTTCGTATGTCTGTCAGGTTGGTCATGGGCTTGGTACGCTACGCATGCGCGTCTGGCGCTCCTTCAAACAGCCGGGCAATTGCAATAGTCAGGGTAGGCAGACAATCAAATGTTACCGTGGCCGACTCCGGGTAGATGTCCGGCGGGGCATAACTGCCCGTAGCCTGCAAGCGATAGTGGGCCAGCGTACGCTCCATTGGATTGATAATGGCATATTCGGGCAGACCGGCGCGGGCATAGGCCTGCCGTTTGGTGTACTGGTCGTAGGCCTGGTTGTGGGGCGAAAGTACCTCGATAATCAAGTCGGGCACGCCGACAATGCGCTGCCCAATGATGTGGGCTTGTGCGGTTCGTACGACCACAAAGTCGGGTTGCACCGGCTGGCAACCAGGCATCAGTACACCGATAGGCGCAAAGAAGGTATAGGCCAGGTTCTGGTCTTCTGCTGGTATTCCCAGAAAGCGCTCCAACCGTTTGAGTATCCATTGGTGAAAGCTCGTTGGCGCGGTGGTCATATAGAGTACTCCATCTATCACCTCGTAGCGGTTGCCATCTTCCGGGATTGCCTCCCAGTCGGCATAGCGCCACTGTCCCTGGGGCGGGCCGGTGATTGTCGGGCTCCGGGTTGGGCTGCTGTGGGTTTCCATGCTGGTTACCCCTTGCCCCCGGCGGCCTGTTGGGCGATAAGGTGGGGCACGCTTTCCAGCGCGGCGGGTAGTTTGTCGGCGTCGCGTCCGCCGGCCTGGGCCATGTCCGGGCGGCCTCCTCCTCCGCCGCCAACCTTCTGGGCCAGCGCCTTGATCAGGTTGCCGGCGTGGTAGCCTTGCTTTACCAGGTCGGGGGTTATCATTGTGAGCAGTTGCGGCTTGTTGTCGGTAATGGTGGCCAGCACAATAATGACGCTCTGCAACTTGTCGCGCAGCGAGTCGCCTAGCTGGCGCATGTGCGTAATCGTGGCGTTGTCAATCTGCGCCGCCACATAGGGCGTATCGTTGACGTGCTGTGTCTGGTTGAGTAGTTCGTTCAGGGTATAGCGCATCAGGCGGTTCTGGAGCGTGTGTAGCTCGCTGTCGCGCTGTTTTTGCTCTGCCAGGAGCGTCTCTACCTTGTCCGGCAGTTGGGCCGACGGGACGCCAAGGTGGGCCGAGAGGGTGTGCAGGTTGGTGAATTGCTGGTTGATCCACTGTTCGGCGTTTCGCCCGGTCAACAATTCCATACGGCGCAGGCCGCTTCCGATGCTGCTTTCGCTCAGGATGTGGACATAGCCTATCTCGCCGGTGCGTTTGATGTGGGTGCCGCCGCAGAGTTCTAGCGAATCGCGGGAGGCGATGGGTTCCGCTTCAAACGGGTTGTCGCAGGGAACATGCACCATGCGTACCTGGTCGCCGTACTTTTCGCCAAAGAGCGCCGTTGCCCCCCGTTCCAGGGCCTCCTGATAGCTGGTTGTCTCCCATGTGACGGGGTTGTCGGCGCGTATCCAGGCGTTCAGGCGTTGCTCAATCTGGTGGAGTTGTTCGGGGGTCATAGCGCGGGTATGTGTAAAGTCAAAGCGCATGCGGTCGGGCGCTACCAGCGAGCCGGCCTGGGCGGCGTGTTCGCCAAGCGTGTCGCGCAGAATGCGGTGTAGCATATGCGTGATGGTGTGGTTGCGTTGGGTATCGGCGCGGCGGCGGGTATCTATTAGCGCGGTGACGGTTTCGCCCTGGCTTATGCTGCCCTCCTCGACTGTGCCATAATGGACAATCAATTCGGGAACCGGGCGTTGGGTGTCGTGAATGGTTATGCGGGCCGTCGCGGTGGAGAGTGTGCCTGTGTCACCTACTTGCCCGCCCGACTCCGGGTAGAAGGGTGTCTGGTCAAGCACAATTTGCACCGGCTGGCCGGGGGTGGCGGTGCTGATGTCGTCGCCGTTGGACACGAGCGCCAGCACGCGGCTTTCGCTTGATGTGTGCGTATAGCCCAGAAATTGTGTGGCCGGCAGGGCGCGGTTGCTCCAGGTTTCAATGTCGGAGTCGCTTTTGAAGTGGGCCGCGGCGCGGGAGCGGGCGCGTTGCTCTTCCATCGCCTCGTTGTAGCCGGTTTCATCTATTGTCAAGCCGTGGCTATCGGCAATCTTCTGCGTGAGGTCAAGCGGAAAGCCGTCGGTATCCTTCAAGCGAAACGCTTCGTGGCCGGGGATAACTGTCTGTCCACTGCCCTTGAGCGTGTCTATAATATCTTCCAGGCGCGTCATACCCGTTGTCAATGTGCGCAAGAATTGTTGCTCTTCGGCGTCGGCTGTTTCGAGAATAAGCTCGCGGCGGGTATTGAGTTCGGGGTAGGCGTGGCCCATCTGTGCAATAAGCGTTGCGGTCAGGTCGGCCAGGAAGGGGCGTTCAAAGCCAATTGTGCGGCCCTGGTAGGCGGCGCGGCGCAGGATACGCCGTAGTACGTAGGAGCGGCCATTGTTGCCGGGTAGTACGCCATCGGCAATGAGAAAGGCAATGGCGCGGGTATGGTCGGCTATGGCGCGGTAGGGGGCCAGGTTGGCGCGGTAGTGCGCTTCGTCGCTGCCAAGCAGGGCCATGGTTTGCGCAATAATCGGCGTGAACAAATCGGTTTCATAGGTTGAATGTACCCCCTGCATCACCATCGCTACCCGTTCCAATCCCATGCCTGTGTCTACCGAGGGGCGCGGTAGGGGTTGCATTGTGCTGCGCTCAAACTGCATAAAGACGAGGTTCCAGATTTCTACATAGTCGGGGTCGTCGCTATTGACGCCGTCGGGGTGCATCTTGTCCAGGTCGTCGCCAATGTACATGGTTATTTCAGAGCAGGGGCCACAGGGGCCGGTATCGGCCATCACCCAGAAGTTGTCTTTTTCGCTAAAGCGCAGAATGCGGTCGGGGGCGGCGCCGGCCGCTATCCACAATTGTTCGGCCTCTTCGTCGGCGGGCACCTGGTCATTGCCCTGGAAGATGGTAAACCAGAGCCGCTCCACTGGTAGCCCATATTCCTGGGTGAGCAATTCCCAGGCCATGTTGATAGCGTCGGCTTTGAAATAGTCGCCAAAGGAGAAGTTGCCAAGCATTTCAAAGAAGGTGTGGTGGCGGGGGGAGGGGCCCACCTCTTCGAGGTCGTTGTGTTTGCCAGAGACGCGCAGGCACTTCTGGGCTGTGGTGGCGCGGTTGTAGGGGCGTTGTTCAAGCCCCAGAAAGAGGTTTTTGAACTGTACCATACCCGAATTGGTAAAAAGAAGTGTCGGGTCGTCGGCAATAACCAGGGGGGAGCTAGGGACGATGGCATGCTGGTGGCGCTCAAAATAGGTCAGGTAGATCTGGCGAATTTCTGCTGCTGTTAATTTTTTCATGGGAGGGTTTTTCCTGTTTGAGGATCAGGGATTACATTTTCGCTTATTGTACGGCATGGGTGGGGGGTGCGTCAACTACATAATGGCGCGGGGTGCATGCACGATTTGTCAAGCAATTGTGGGCGGTACGCCCCCCGGACAATAATTCTTACCACGGAGACACGGAGACACAGAGGCACACGGAGTATTTTGTGTTCAACGCGCCCTGGTTGACCCGAAAGAGGGAGTCCTTTCATAATCTCCCTCCTCCGTGCCATCTCCGTGCCTCCGTGTCTCCGTGGTGC
>DAOTUK010000017.1:0-10302 GCA_034437375.1 Chloroflexaceae bacterium
GGGGGCTTGATAGACCCATGCGTATTCGACGCCGTGGATGGTGACGGTGTGCAGGGGGTGGCGATACCCATAAAATTGGTTGAGGGGGGGCGGTGGTGCTCCCCCCTGCACCTGGTAGCGGTAGACCACCACATAACCGGCACCTTCTTTCAGGGCCCCGGCTCTGGGGAAGGTGGCGCGGGCCCCGTCGCGCATGTAGGGACTGATGGAGGAAACCATGTGGCTGATGGTGAGTACGTGGGTGATGTCGGGTTGCTGGTTGAGCCAGGCGGCGGCTTGTTCCAGGCCTTCGCCCCACCCGACGGCCACGGTACGTACGCCGGTGCGGGTACCGCCAAACGCCTGGTTGAAATAGGCGATAGTGTAGGGATGGTACCACGCGGCATTGCACAGCGCCACCACACCGACCACCGCAAGCATAATGCGGGGGGCCGTCTGTGGCAAGCGGCGGGGCAACGCCGCGGAAAGGCGGTGGGCCGCCCAGGCCAGACCAACGGCGGCCAGGATGTCGAGCGCGGGAAAGACGGGTACCAGGTAGCGGTCAAACTTTTTGGGAAAGAGGCTCAGGCCAACCGTGAAGAGCAGGATAAACCCGGCCAGCGAGGCGAGGAGGCGAGGAGGCGAGGAGGCGAGGAGGCGAGGAGGCGAGGCAAAGGCGAGGAGCAGCACCCCGGCCAGTGTCCACGGCGTCATCCGCAGGGCCAGCACGACGGGGTAGTAGAGCGGGCCGGGGGCGGGGGTGCGTTGCCCCAGAAAGAAGTTGCCGGTCATATGGGGTTGTGCGCCTTCGGCTTCAACGCCGGCCCGCAGCGCCTGGTAGACGTGGTAGGGGTCGCTCCAGAGGGCGGGCCAGATGGCCAGGACGGTGAGGGCGGCGGCGGCGGACCAGAGCGCCAGGGGAATGATGCGTGATGCGTGATGCGTGATGCGTGATACGTTCGCCTCCCCGCCTCCCCGCCTCCCCGCCTCTGCAAGCAGGAGTATGCCCACCACGGGCCCGACGGCCAGGGCCGGCGACTTGCTCAGCACCGCCAGCGCCGCACAGACGCCGGATAGCACGAGCCAACCGGGAGGCGATGCCACGGGACGCGATGCCACGGGACGCGATGCCATATGGCTCCCCGCTTCTTCGCATCCTCGCTTCTTCGCATCCCCGCTCTCCCGCTCCGTCCGCTCCGTCCGCTCTGCGCTCTGCGCTCTGCGCTTTGCGCTTACTGCTGCGGCCAGCAGGCTCAGCGTGGCGAAGGTACCGGCCAGCGCGTCTACGTGCAGCAAGCGACTATAGCCAATCACAAAGGGGTCGGCGGCCCACAGCAGCGCGGCCAGCGTGGCGGTAGCGGCGGGCAGCAGGCGGCGCAGCATATGGTAGCCGAGCAGGATACCGCCGACGTGGGCCAGGGCCGTGGGCAGGCGATGCAGGGCCAGCACGAGGGGGAAGGTTTCGTGGGACAGCAGGCCGCTTTCAAAGAGGAACCGGCGCAGGAGGATGCCAGCGCCACCAAGCCACATGGTTGTGACTCCGGGGTGCGTAGAGATAGCCATCTCGTCGTAATTGCCGCTTTGCAATGCGTTCAGCAGGCTTTCGGAGCGCGTCAACCAGAATTCGGCTTCGTCGTGGGTGAGGAACAGGCCCAGGTCGGCAACGCGCAGGGCCAGGGCGATGAGGCCGATGGCCAGGTAGCTGAGCAGGGTTCTGGTGGTGGTTTTGTGGATGTGCATATGCAGGATATTATAGCGGAAATGGGGGCGGGTGTGGTTGCTTTGCTCCCTCGCGTATGGTACGATGCGTTTGTGTGATAGGCATTCCCGGAGGGACTATGGCTAAACAACAAGAACATCACAGTGTTGTAGAAACAATCCTGAACGAGCAAGAGACACAGGTACTCGAATGGATAGGACGGTGGTATACTTCGCATACAGCGTTGTTGCGCGGTCAGACAACGACGGCATTTACCTACCAAGAACTGCAATTGCTGGTATCTGAGGATTTTAGCCACGATGTTCAGATTTTTTTAGACCGGCTGGTTGATCATGGGGTACTGGAACGTTATAACGCTTCGGAAGGGGATAGCTACGCGCTCACAGATACCGGCAAGATGTTGCTTGCTGTTGTTCCAATTGCGACGAACAATACGATAGATTTACAAGCGCGTGGTATTGACGAGGCGCAGGCAGCAGATTTGCGGGCCCGGCTTGCTACCTTTGCCGAAGATTGGGAACACCCCGATATGGATGTCTACGATAATCTGCAATAGAGCAACGTTGACGCCGCCCTACGCTATACCCTCGGACTGTAGCTACTCCCCCACCCGCACCTCATACAACAGCAACACGTTCTCCCCGTCAAGCGCTGGCGGGGCTGTCGTGGCGCTCTCCAACGGGAGGCGCTGTCCACTGGCGGGGTCGTCGTACATACCAATAAGCAACGGATAGGTGCCGGGCGGCGTATCGGGCGGAATGGTCACGGGTAGCTCGGTCGTCACAAAGCGATGGGCGCCCCACGTGCTGGTGGGGTAGGGGAGGTCAAGCTGAAAGAGGCGCGTTCCGTCGGGCGCGAGCAGGTGGGCAAAGAGCCAGGTATCGGCGGCGGGGGCGCTCTCGGTTTGCCAGAAGAGGTGTAACGTTAGCGTCTGCCCGGCCTGTGTATTACCAGTTATGTCAAACCCGCGCAGGTACAGCGTATCGCCAAAGGTGGCCGGGCGTGGGTGCGCTACCGCGGGGGCCACCTGATACACCCAGGCATAGTCTACCCCATGCAGCGTGACGGTGTGAAGGGGCCGGGCGTGCGGGTAGAACTGGTCGAAGGGCGGAAAGACCGTTCCCTGCGCCTGGTAGATGTAGACCACCACATAGCCGGTTTTGTCGGGTAGCTCTGGCGAACGCGGCGTTGTGGCCTGGGCCCCGTGGCGCAGGTAGGGGTTGAGCGTCTTCATCATCGTTGCGGCGGTAACCACGCCGGTAATATCCGGTTGCTGGTTGAGATAGGCGGCCACCTGGTCGTAGCCTTCGCCCCACCCCACCGAGAAGGTACGCACGCCGCGCGGTACACCGCCAAGCGCCTGGTTAAAGTAGATCAGGTTGTAGGGGTGGAACCAGGCCACGTTGAGCAGTGCTATGCACCCGATAATGGATACCACCGCCGCTGTGCGCTGTGCGATATGCGCTATGGATGCTGCCGCCCACGCGATACCGACCGCGGCTAGAATATCGAGCGACGGAAAGACGGGCACCAGATAGCGGTCAAACTTTTTCGGAAAGAGGGTCATACCAAGCGTGAAGAGCAAGATAAAGCCGGCCAACGTCGCCAATACCCCGACCCCCGACCAGCGCCAGCAACGCCACCCCGGCCAGCGTCCAGGGGGTCATCCGCAGGGCCAGCGCCACAGGGTAGTAGAGTGGGCCAGGCGCGGGGTCTATATGCCCCAGAAAGAAATTGCCGGTCATATGCGGGTTGGCCCCCTCCACCTCGACGCCGACGCGCAACAGCGTGTAGACCCCCGCCGGGTCGGCCCACACGGCGGGCCACACCAGCACGATGGTGAGGGCGGCGGCGGCGGCCCAGAACGCCAGGGGAACGATGCGTGATGCGTGATGCGTGATGCGTGATACAACACCGCCGCGCCTCTTCACCTCCCCGCCTCCCCGCCTCCCCGCCTCTGCAAGCAGGAGTATACCCACCACGGGAACGACGGCCAGAGCCGGCGATTTGCTCAGCACCGCCAGTCCCGCGAAGATGCCCGATAGCACGAGCCAACCGGGAGGCGGGGACGCGGGAGGCGATGCCACGGGACGCGATGCCGTATGGCTCCCCGCCTCTTCGCATCCTCGCTTCTTCGCATCCCCGCTCTCCCGCTCCGTCCGCTCTGCGCTCTGCGCTTTGCGTTGTGCGCTTACTGCTGCGGCCAGCAGGCTCAGCGTGGCGAAGGTACCGGCCAGCGCATCTACGTGCAGCACGCGGCTATAGCCAATCACAAAGGGGTCGGTGGCCCAGAGCAGCGCCGCCAGCAGCGCAGTAGCCGGCGGAAGGAGCCGCCGCAACAGCGCATAGCCCACCACCACCCCGCCACTGTGAACCAGCGCCACGGGTAGTTGCATCAGCGCCAGCAGCAACGGGAAAGGGACTTCTTGCACCAGACCCCACGCACGGGCGGCCCGCCGCAGGAAGATACCCACCATCCCAAGCCACATCGTTGTCACGCCGGGGTGCGTACTGATAGCCGTATCGGCATAGTTGCCGCTCTGGAGCGCCAGCAGAAATTGCTCCGAACGGTCTATCCAAAATTCGGCTTCGTCGTGGGTGACAAAGGGACCCAGGTCGAGCACGCGCGGGAGCAACGCCACCAGCGCTACCAGCACATAGGGCAGGATGGGAGCAACCCGCCGCACGGATGCCATTGTACCGCGTTCATCGCTCATCATTCATCGCTCATCATTATACCCGGCACCCGCACCGGTTCGAGAAAGAGCACGTTTTCGCCATCGTCCGGCGCGTCGGGCGGGGGCGGTCGCGCCACCGGCCAGCGGGTAAAGCTATCGGGGTCATACAGGCCAAGCGCCACGCGATAGCGCCCCGCCGGCAAGTCGGGCGGCACCGGCAGCGGGTGTACCCAGGTATAGAAGCGCCCCGGCTCCCACGACTGGGGCGGGAAGTCGGGCCCCGCGGGGGGCACATCTATCTGCGCCACGCGCTGCCCATCCGCGTTGAAGAGGTGGACAAAGAGCATAGCATCATTGGGAAGGGTTGCCCGCGCCTGCCATTGGAGCGTGAGCGAGATATGGCCGCTCCCCCGGATAGTGCTGGTATCCAGCGTGTAGCCGTGCAACGTGGCGCGTTCGCCAACGTCGGCGCTGATGGTTGTCTCGACGGGCGGCGGCACCTGGTACACCCAGGCATAGTCAACGCCGTGAATGGTGACGGTGTGCAATGGACGCTGCTTGCCGTGCAACTGGTCGAAGGGCGGCGGCGGCGGTTGCCCCCCTAGCACGTGCCGAATGTAGACCACCGCATAGCCGGTCTTGTCGGGGATGGCGTCGTTGTCGGGGCCGTCGGCTTGCGCTCCGTGGCGCAGGTAGGGGTTGAGCGTGGTTTGCCACAGGCTCATGGTAATAACACCGGTGATGTCCGGCTGGCGGTTGAGGTAGTCGGCTACCTGTCCATAGCCCTCGCCCCACCCTACCACAAAGGTATTAGCCCCGGCCCGCGCCCCGCCCAACAACTGGTTGAAATAGGCGATACTGTAGGGATGGAACCAGGCCGCATTGCCCAACGCGATGCAGCCAATGATAGACACTACCGCCGCTTTGCGCTTTGCGGTGCGTGCTATGGTTGCTACCGCCCCCATAATCCCCACCGCCGCCAGAATATCCAGCGCGGGAAAGGCCGGCTCAATGTAACGGTTAAACTTTTTGGGGAAGAGGGTCATACCCGCAATAAACAGCAACGCAAAGGCGGCCAGCGCGGCGATGAGGCGGGGAGGCGATGAGGCGGGAAGGCGAAGAGGACGGGCGAAGGCAAGCAGCACCACCCCGGCCAGCATCCAGGGCGTCATCCGCATAACCAGCGCCACCGGGTAGAAGAGCGGGCCCGGCGCGGGGTCATTGCGTCCCAGAAAGAAGTTGCCCATCATATGCGGACTGCCCCCCTCCACCTCGACGCCCACGCGCAGCAGCGTATAGACGCGGGCCGGGTCGGCCCAGACGGCGGGCCACACCAGCACAATGGTGAGGGCAACCACGCCCCCCCAGAGCAGGAAGCGAGGAAGCGAGGAAGCGAGGAAGCGAGGAAGCGAGGAAGCAAGCACGAGGAGTCCCACCACCGGCACGACCGCCAAACCCGGCGACTTGCTCAAGATGGCCAGGCCGGCACAGACACCCGATAGCACGAGCCAGCCGGGAAGCGGGGACGCGGGAGGCGATGCCACGGGACGCGATGCCGTATGGCTCCCCGCCTCTTCGCATCCTCGCTTCTTCGCATCCCCGCTCTCCCGCTCCGTCCGCTCCGTCTGTTCCGTCTGCTCTGCGCTCTGCGCTTTGCGCTTTGCGCTTACTGCCGCGGCCAGCAGGCTCAGCGTGGCAAAGGTACCGGTGAGCGCGTCAACGTGCAGTACGCGGCTAAACGCTATAACAAAGGGATCGGTGGCCCAGAGCAGCGCGGCCAGCAAGGCCACATCGGCGGAGAAGAGCCGCCGCAACAGCGCATAGCCCCCCACAATACCGGCCGTGTGGGCCAGCGCGGCGGGCAGGCGCATCAAGGCCAGCATCAGCGGGAAGGGCATTTCGTGGAAGACGCCCCACGCCAACAGCGTGCGGCGCAGCAGAATGCCCGCGCTCCCTAGCCACATCGTCGTGACGCCGGGGTGCGTACTGATAGCGGTGTCGGCGTAATCGCCAGACTGTATCGCGTTCAGGAAGCGTTCCGAGCGCGGGAGCCAGAAATCTACCTCGTCGCCCACGACAAAGACATCCAGGTTCAGGGAGAGCAGCAACAGCGCCACTACCCCCACCAGTACGTAGGATAGGATGGGAGCAACCCGCCCCACGGATAACATTGTACCGCGTTCATCGCTCATCATTCATTATTCATCGCTCATCATTCATCGCTCAGCGTCACCGGTTCCAGGAACAGCACATTATCGCCATCGTCCGGCGCGTCGGGCGGGGGCGGTCGCGCAATCGGCAGGCGGGCGAAGGTGTCGGGGTCATACAGGCCAAGCGCCACGCGATAGCGCCCCGCCGGCAAGTCGGGCGGCACCGGCAGCGGGTGTACCCAGGTGAGATAGCGGTGCTGTGGCCAGGTGTGGGTTGGCGCGTGGGGGCCGGCCGGGGGCACGTCTATCTGGGCCACACGCTGCCCCGCCGCGTCAAACATATGCACAAAGAGCGTGTAATCATCCGCGATGGGAGCCTGCGCCTTCCATTGTACCGTAAGCGAGAGCGTGCCGCTACTACGGATAGCCGATGTGTCCACCTCGTAGCCCTGTAGCTGGATGGCCGCGCCGAAGTTGACCGCGACCGGGTGGGCAATCGGGCGCGGCACCTGATAGATGAGCGCGTAGGGGATGCCGTGGATGGTGACGGCGTGGGTGGGCGGCACGCGCTGGTAAAACTGGTTGTAGGGCGGGGGCGGGTGGTTCTGCCAGCGTTGCATATGGCGAATGTAGACCACCATATAGCCGGTCATTTCATCCATAGCGGTGCCATATTCGGGCACGGCCTGCGCTCCGTGCTTCAGGAAGGTTTGCAGCGAGCTTTCCATCGTGCTGGTGACAACCACGCCGGTAATGTCCGGCTGCTGGTTGAGCCACGCCGCCGTTTCGCCCAACCCCTCCCCCTCGCCAAGCATCACCGTGCGGGCGCCCATCGGCAGGCCGCCAAGCGCCTGGTTGAAATAGGCCACGCCGTAGGGGTGCCACCACGCCGCGTTTGCCAACGCCGCTATGCCGACAACGACCACGAGAAGGCGGGGCAGCGAGGACGCGAGGCGGGGACGCGAGGACACGAGAAGCGCGAGGCGTTCCGCCGCACCCACCAACCCCGCCGCGGCCAGGATGTTGACGACGGGCAGGGCCGGTATCAGGTAGCGGTCAAGCTGTTTGGCAAAGAGGCTCATGGCGGCTATGAAGAGGATAGCGAAACCGGCCAGCGTCGCCACCGTGAAGCGGGGACGCGGGGACACGGGGCGGCGAGGCGGGGCGGCGGGGAGGCGAGGCGGGGCGGCGGGGAAGTGATGAACTGGCAAGAGTAGCAGACCGGCCAGCGTCCAGGGGGTGGTGCGGATGGCCAGCACCACCGGGTAGTAGAGCGGGCCGGGTACGTCTACGGGCCGCCCCAGAAAGAAGTTACCAACGACATGGCGGGTACTGCCCTCCACGCTCACGCCGGTATGCACCAGACGATAGACGCGCATAGGGTCGGCCCACAGCGCGGGCCAGAGCAGCACCCCCGTGAGCAGGGCCACGCCGCCCCAGAGCAACAAGCGGGGCAACGATGAGGCGATGAGGCGATGAGGCGATGAGGCGATGAGGAGCACGCCCACCACCGGCACAATCGCCAGGCCGGGCGACTTGCTCATCATGGCCAGCGCCCCGCACACGGCCGACAGCACGAGCCAACCGGGAGGCGGGGACGCGGGGAGGCGGGGAGGCGATGCGCTGAGACGCGACGCACCGAGAATCCGGGAGGCGGGGACGCTGAGACGCGATGCGCTGAGACGCGACGACACAGGACGCTCCGCCTCTTTGCCTCTTCGCCTCTTCGCCTCTTTGCCTCTTCGCCTCTTCGCCTCTTCCTCGCCTCTTCGCCTCTTCGCCTCTTCGCCTCTCCACCTCTCCACCTCTTCGCCTCTTCGCCTCTCCACCTCTCCACCTCTTCGCCTCTCCACCTCCTCGCCTCCTCGCATCGCCACCGCCGCGGCCAGGACGCTGAGCGTGAGAAACGTACTGGTGAGGCCGTCAACGTGCAAGATGCGGTGAAAGGCGGTGATAAAGGGGTCGGTGGCCCACAGCAGCGCCGCCAGCAACGCCACCGCCGGGGTGAAGAGCCGCCGCAACAGCGCATAGCCCACCAAAATGGCGGCGGTGTGGACGAGCGCCACGGGCAAGCGCATGCAGATCAGCAACGTTTCAAACGAGCCTTCGGTAAGGACGCCAACGGCAAAGAGCCAGCGGTGCAGCAGAATGCCCGCGCTGCCAAGCCACATCGTTGTGACGCCGGGGTGCGTGCTGATGGCCGTGGCGGCAAAGTCGCCGGCCTGGATGGCGTCCAGGAAGCGGTGCGAGCGGTCTATCCAGAAATTCACCTCATCGGTATGGGCAAAGCGGCCCAGGTCGAGCACGCGCAACAGCAACGCCGCCGCCCCCACCAGCACATAGGAGAGGATGGGAGCAAGCCGCCGCACGGATGACGTTATGCCCCGCTCATCGCTCATCGTTCATCGCTCGTACCTGTGCAAAAGGAAGGGGACGTTTCCTGGGAGCGCGGGCCTCTGGCCCGCACTGTGCCCGCGAGACGCAACCACTCTCATGGGTATATCCCTCCAAATGTGAGCACTTTTCATCGCTCATCGTTCATCGCTCATCATTATATCCGGCACCCGCACCGGTTCGAGAAACAGCACGTTGGGGCCATTGTCCGGCGCGTCGGGCGGGGGGGTATGGCCCGCCAGCGGCACCCGCGCCATCGTCTCCGGGTGGTAGAGTCCCAGCGCGATAGAGTAGCGGCCGGGCGGCAGGTCGGGCGGTAGTAGTATCGGGTGTACCCAGTAGATATAGCGCCCCGGCTGCCACGCGCTGGTGGGGATGGGGGCGGTATGGCCGGGCGCGTGCGGGTCGGTGAGCGGCACATCAATTTGCCCCACGCGCTCCCCCGCTCGGTTGAAGACGTGCGCGAAGAGGTGGTAATCAGCGGGGATGGGGGCGGTGGGGTGCCATTGCACGGTCAGGGTGAGCGCACCGCTACTGCGGATAGCCGACGTGTCCACGCCGTAGCCGTGGGTGTGCAGCGCCCCGCCAAAGGTGGCCTGCAAATCGTGGGGCATCTCCCGCGGCACCTGGTAAATCCAGGCGTAATCTACGCCGTGCAGCGTGACGACGTGCAGCGGTAGCTTGTGGCCGTAGTAGTCATCGTAGGGCGGCGGCTCCTGCCCCCACTGCACATGGCGGTAGTAGATCACCATATAGCCCGATTGCCCCGGCATCTCGCCATCGCTGGCCCGTTCGGAATAGGCTAACTTCTTCAGGTAGGGGTTCAGGTGCGTATCCAGGCGGCTCACCGTCACCACGCTGGTGATGTCCGGCCGGCGGTTCAGCCAATCCGCCACCTGATCGAGGCCCTCGCCCCACCCGGCCAGGAAGGTATGCGCCCCGGCCCGTGCGCCGCCAAACACCTGGTTAAAGTAGACGATGCTGTAGGGGTGGTACCACGCGGCGTTGAGCAGCGAGAGCAATGCAACCGCCAGCATGATGAGGTGGGGAAGCGGGGAGACGGGGAGGCGGGGAGGCGGGGAGGCGGGGAGGCAGGGAGGCGATGCGGGGCGGGAGAACGGGAAGGCGACGAGGGACGCGAGACGGTGTGCGCCCCACGCCAGACCAACCGCCGCCAGGATATTGACGGCCGGGAAGATGGGCACCAGGTAGCGATTGAACTTCAGGGGAAACATGCTCATCGCCAGCATGAAGAGCAGCATAAAGCTGATCAGGATGGCCAGCAGGGGCCAGTCTACCCCGCCTGAGAGCCGAGAGCCGAGAGCCGAGAGCCGAGAGCCGCCCCCTGACCCCTGTCCCCTGTCCCCTGTCCCCTGACCCC
>DAOTUK010000018.1:0-5791 GCA_034437375.1 Chloroflexaceae bacterium
GCACCGCACCAATAGGTGAACATGCACCCAGGTAGACGATCATACCCCCTGGGAGCGCAGGCGTCCCGCCTGCTCCGGGGCGAGCGAGACGCTCGCGCTCCCAGGCGCGGAAAACTTTCTGGCACACCCGCCATCGCTGCCATCGCTCACCCGATTGACAGGCCCAACAAAACCCTGCTACACTGGTACGTTATGATGCCCCAGGAAGCAGCGTAAGAAAGGAACCCAAGGTAATGGATGGTATAGAATGGTTGATGGCTATTCAACACAAGCGGCAGCAGTGGGTTGGCGGACTGGCCCTGGCCCGCGAGCGGGCCAATGAACAGCTTGAACAAGCCTTGACCACGCTGATGACCCAGGTAGCAGAATTTGAGCGCGAATATTTGCGGCTCCAACGGGAAGGGATACAACGAGACGCTATGCTGCCCCATCTGGCAGACAACGCCAAAAAACAGTGGCCCGAACTCTGGGCGACCATGGACGAAAGCCTGGACATGGATAACCCCGACCTGTGGGTCGCCAACCACTACGTTGTGGTGGGTATCGAGATGGAACGTATGCCCGATCCTGCAACCGACACGGTTTCTATCGAAAGCCGCATCAATCAACTCGAAACACTCCATCTCTCTGAACACACCCTCACCGTCCTGGATACTGTTATACAAACCTGGCAAGAGCATCTCCGCCAGGCGCTGGTTGAATCACAAGGTACGATGAAACAATGGGAATATGCCGCCCTGCTCTATCAACTTGGGCGCTACGGTCTGGCCACATGTGCCAGGGTCTACGCTGGTGCCTTTCAAGCTATCCGCCAGGCCGAGGAGGCCGGCGAATTGCTTGAAAGTTTCGAAGACCCATTGTAGCACCAACCACGGGGCACAACCGTAGCAGAGGGGCTCTCCCCGCTGTCGCGGTCTGGTATCAAGACGCTTTACTGAAAACCCGTGAATAGCGCGATAAGACCAGCGATATATCGGTAAAAATATCGCCAACGGTAAAGGTCGTATGCTGTTGCTGCCCCATACTCTGGTGGACTTTCAATCGTTGCTGCCATTGCTTCAAGTCTACCGCCGGGCGACTATCTACCTCGTGCGCGTCATCAAATGAATCAGAACGAATGTGATGAGCCCACTGAAACAAGCGCCGGAACCCCTCCGGCGTTTTGGCAAGACGGCGCTGGTGTTGGTATTCCTTATCTACAAAGGCCTGAATCTCGTGCCCCCGACAAATCAGGACACACACACGGTCTAGACGGCGCAACTGGCGAAAGAGCTTCAAGGCACTGGTATCATTCATATTGAAGGAAAACATAATCACGTCCGGTATCAGGTGGACAATGTGCTTATAGACATCGGCGGCGTTATCGAACATATGCACATGCCAGCTTTTTTCGAGCACCGCAAGAATCGTCTTCTCCCAACTATCGGGAGTACCAACAAAGAACAGGGCACGAGGGGTCATTCTTCACTCCTTTTTTTTCCCAAAAAGAAGAAGAATAATAAAGTTCTAGAATCAGTAGAATTATGTAATGACACAACGTAATACGAACCAGGGTGTGACGCTCTCTATAAAAACCGTCAAATATCTCAGGTTGAGTTTGAAGTGTGTCCGTATTATATACTACAGAACAGCAATTTGTAAAGATTAAAACCGGTTAAGATTAGGGACAAATTATCTTGTCGAAGGGAACGATTTCGGATAGTATGTACTACCGCCTGTCTTATTTTAGTAATATACGTAGTACTACCAATTGTAGTATACATATACGATAGTACCACAGAGTATCGTACTGTTTCCCGGAGAAAGGCTGAGCCTTGTACACGTTTTACCGGATATTTCACTGTTTTTTTACTTGTTTTGTTTAACTTGTAAACAAAGAAGGGCACAAAAGCGCACTTTCGCGCAGACCGCTGGCAACGCCAGACTGCAAAGGCAATGCTATAATAGGGGGGGGCCGGGCGGCCACGTTGGACCGGTCATCAGACACAAGGTATCAGGTGGTTGAGATGGGGGTATGCATTGTTCATGGCTGAGAGGGAGCGCCAATGCGCGAATTGCGACTAGATTTTGGAAACCGAAAACAGGCCGCCCTGCTGGAACTATCTAGAGATCCGCAGACACCATTACGAGTCTTTCTGACCCTCTTTCCGGCCCGCTCTAGCGAAGCGCCCCCCCCCGATTGGCTCGATCTACCGGTCAGCGCGTTTGTGCTCACCACCGTCAAACTCCCCCAATCGGCTGTCAATGCTCTGCCCCCGGCCACCAGCACCGAAACCGAGCCCAACACCGCCAACGAATTGCCCCTGGATGGGGCCGATACCACCGGGTCAACGGGCGACAAACGCTTGATCCCAACCAATATTCGTAACAGTATCGTCAGGTTATATCAGGAAGAAACAATGAACAAACCACAATTGACCGAACCGGATTCGCCATTTCCAGAGCGTCTGAGCGACTATGACGCCGTACGACTGGCGTATTCCACCGACATCAAACGCATCGCGCAATATCTGTTAAGCGACCTTTCTGTGCTGGTCGTATGCGACAAAGCCCTGGTCGAACATCTCTACCGCGAGATTGTGCGGCGCTCAGAGAAAGAAGCTGTCACAGAAGACCTCCCCACTACGTTTGTCCAGGATGGAGACAGCGAGCGCCAGGAACGCCGCAGCCTTGGCGGCCTGCTCCCGCGGGAGGGATTTTCGATAACCAACCGTATTGCCACCATCGGGCGCTTGCTCACCACCCTGAAGCCGGGTCAGATGCTCGTACTACGCCATCTCGATGTTCTGGCCGGCTGTGGGGTCGAAGGGCGACTCACGCCAGAAGCGCGTCTGCTCACCGAAGTCTTGTATCGTAGTGGCACATGGACTCCCACCATCCTGGGGTTTATAGACCCTTCGTTGGGCCTGCCCCGAGTCCTGTCCGACCGCTTTGCGGTACGGGTAGAGCTCGCGGGCCTGCGCCGCGAAACCATACCCTACCTGGTCACCAGGGCCGAACGCGCATGTTTTGACCCCTTCGACCAGGAATTGCTGTTTAAGAACGTCTCCGGCTTTAATGTCTTACAACTACGCAACACGATGCGCTACCTATGGACAACCAACCCGGCCCGCAACCCGACCCCGGCTATGATGCAACGCATCCGCGAATTCAAACGGGGGGGCAGCGAAGGGGTGTCTATACCAGATGTGACCTTTGACCAGATTGGCGGATATGCCTATGTGAAAGCCCAATTGTTTGAAGCTATCGAATTGATTACCGGGCGTCCTGTGCGCTACCACCCCGATGGTACCGCCCGCGACCCGGCCGAACTCCTCTACCCAGAGGAAAGCGCCCAGGCCCGAGCCATACGCCGCAAACTGGCCCCCCGTGGCTTCATCTTCTATGGCCCGCCAGGAACGGGCAAAACGCTGTTTGCCAAAGCCGTCGCCAACGAGATGAATGCCACCATTCAAACCGTCAGCGGGCCCGAGATTATGGATATGTGGGTTGGCCGCAGCGAAAGTAACTTGCGGCGACTCTTTGCCCTTGCCCGTAAAAACGCCCCCTCTGTCATCTTTTTTGATGAGTTTGATAGCATTGCCGGACAACGCGGAGCTATTGCCGATGGGGCCAGTCGCGCCTCCAACGCCGTCGTTGCCCAATTGCTCACCGAAATAGACGGGTTCCGCGACGACCAGGACATCCTGGTCATTGGCACAACCAACCGTATGGATATGATAGATCAGGCCCTCCTGCGTCCCTCCCGCTTTCAACCGGTTGAAATCGGCTTGCCAGACGCAAAAGAGCGCCGCCAGATAGCCTGTATCCACGCCAACCACTTTGCCATTACGCCCCCCGATAAATTCCTGTTTGATATGATAGCCTCTAACACCGAAGGCTGTAGCGGCGACGAGATACACGCCATCTTTCAACACGTGGCCCGCCGCGCCCGGCGCGGCGAACCCATCACTACCGGTATGTTCCGTACCCAGATAGACGTGATGAAGCAACGCTGTCTCGCTCGAAACCGCGGTGGCGGGTAAGAGCGCAACGTACCCACAACCGGCCCTGAGCGCCACTTGAATATTTATCATTCTCATAGTAGTATACATTCACGCATTATTGAATCAAAAACAGAAACCGCTGATGTTCTAAAGAGAGTTATGGAAAAACAACAATTACTCGACCTTTTTTTATCCTATTCTGCCAAGGATAGGCTCAAAGTACGACATCTCCACACCTTACTAGCCCATACCGATGGTCTCAAGCCATGGTTTGACGATACCATCTTACTACCGGGTGTCGAATGGGAACACGAAATTGCCAGGGCCGTACAAGAGTCCGACCTTATTCTGATCTGCGTATCACCCCATATTGTGACAAAGGGTGGTAAAATCCATGAAGATATTATCTATGCCTTGAACCAGCGACAAAAAAAAACAGCCCACCAACCGGCTGTTCTGCTGGTCAAACTGGAAGCATGCGACGTGCCCCACCAGTTGGCCCGCTTTCCCACGGTCAACTGGTTTGAGCCCGACGGCTACGAACACCTCATCACCACGTTGCAACAATACACCGAGCACCCCCTGGTAGCCCTCGACAAGCCCGCCCGGGAAGCATTGCGCTATCCCAAACCAGAGGCGCCCCACCCCCCGCCGCCCGGCGAACATCCACAACCTCAGCGCCAACCACCCGGCCCCCCGGTCGTCCCGCCGTCGCCATCGTCAGGAAACGGCACCACCGGAGCGCCGCCCCCTACCCACGCCCCATCGGAGCGTCGGGCGCTTCGTTTTCATTCTGCGCGTCCCGTGCGTCCGATTCGCTAGGGGCCGTTTCGCTAGCGGTCGGCGCGTTTGTAGAGGAGGAGTCAGGCATGTACGGAGGATTCAAGCAGATACGGTGAAGGACAAATGGAGAACGTGCAGTGCCGGTCGACACGATGGCCACAGCTTATCCGCGTGCAACGCGGGTTTTTATCTTCTCTAGCGTCTTGAGCCGGTCGTGGCTGTTGCTCTCCACGAGTTCCAGGATGGCGCGAGTGCGGATCTGGTGCTCAACGTCGTCGCGCTCGGCCTGGACGGTCTTTCGGAGGTCGTGCTCCATCGAAATCAGGCTGGAGACGATATCGGACGCAGAATCGCCGAGGTCAAAGTCGCCGGGATCGAGGTCGGTGCCGTTGTACGCAGCGCCTCCTGCGCTGAACACAGTCTCGGATAGCTTGCCTACATCCATTCGAGCTGTTCGCTGCATAGCGCGAAGGGCCTCCACAGCAGGCTGAAGGTTCATTGCCCGCATGGCGGCTTCGTAGTGATGGTTGAGCTCGATGTGCTGCTTGATGATCGGATTCAGTCGCTCGACCGTCTCAGCACGCGTGATCGTGCGTCCGGCCCAGCCTCGTCCGAGAAGCAGCTCTTTCAGTTTGTTCGGCATGGGAAATCAGGATGATGGGTGAGTAGGCGCCTGTTTGGTGCGCCCGGAGGCAGATCAGGTGAAGCGGTACGGTTGTAGCGCCATGTGTACGGCTTGGTGAGGCGGAGGTTTGCCTTTCGACGGGTCTGTAAATCTGCTACAACAGGCCTTCGGAAGCGACGTGCATGGCCTCGCGTAGAGCGGCCGCTTTGTTGCGCGTTTCCTCATACTCCGCGGTCGGGTCGCTGTCGGCGACGATGCCCGCTCCGGCCTGGACGTAGACGGTATCTCCCTGGACAACCATGGTGCGGATGGCGATGCAGGTGTCGAGCGTACCGGAGAAGTCGATGTAGCCGACGGCACCGGCGTATACCCCGCGGCGGCTGGGCTCTAGCGTGTC
>DAOTUK010000019.1:0-31237 GCA_034437375.1 Chloroflexaceae bacterium
TATTCCTTGTTCTGTTTGCCCTTGCCCCTCTCCTGATGTATTATAGCCTATCATACAAATGGTAGGTAGAAAGCATATGCAATCTCGGTTTTCCTCGCGTGCGCCGGCCGGTTCCCCGGCATCCTCCGCGGCCCTGTTACAACGTCCGGCCTGGTTCCTGGCGTTAGCGTTGTGGCTTGTCGCACTGATACCACGTATCCTCCACCTGAACGACTTCTTCACCGTTGACGAAAGTTTCCACTGGGTCTGGCGGATTATGCACTTTATGGATGCGTTGCACCGCGAACGGTGGGATTTGACCAATCTGACCGGGCACCCCGGCCTTACCACGCTCTGGCTCGGCTCGCTTGGGCGTACCCTGGCCTTTTCGGTGGGGCTCTACGGGCCGGAGTGGTACAAGGGCAGCGTAGACTATCTGGCGCTGCTACGGTTGCCGCTGGCCGTGGTCAACAGCGCCGCGGTAGCCGTGGGCTATCTGGCGTTGCGGCGGCTATTGCAGAGCGGTACGGCTCTGCTGGCCGGTGGTATGTGGGCCCTCTCCCCCTTCCTTATCGCGCATAGCCGCCTGCTGCACATGGACGCGCTGCTTACCTCGTTTATGACGCTGTGTGTGCTGTTGCTGCTGCTGGCCCTGGACAGCGGAGAGGAGACGCACGCAGGCGCTATCTGGTCCTGGGTGGCGCTGGTGGGGGCCGGCGCGTGTGGCGGCCTGGCGTTGCTGACCAAGGCTCCATCGCTCCTACTCCTCCCGACCGTGGGCGGCCTGCTGCTGTGGTACAGCCCGCCGGTGGGGGTGGGGCGGCGGCTCTGGTGGGGTGCGTTGCGCGGGGCGGTCTGGGCGGCCGTGGCCGCGCTGGTCTTCTGGGCCGGCTGGCCCGCGCTGTGGGTTGTGCCAGACGCGGCGCTTGGCCACGTCGCCGAAGAGATTATCGGCAACGGCGCACAGCCGCATGCATCGGGCAACTATTTTCTGGGGCGGCCCGTCGCCGACCCCGGCTGGCTCTTCTACCCGGCCGTCGTGCTGTGGCGGAGCACACCGGCCATGCTCGTGGGACTGCTGCTGTTGCCCCTGGCGCTGCGCCGCCACCCCGACCAGCGCCGCCCCCTGCTGGCCCTGGCCGCCTTCGCGCTCCTCTTTGCGCTGGCGATGAGTATGCTCCCAAAGAAGTTCGACCGCTACCTACTGCCCATCTGGCCCACGCTCGAAATTCTGGCCGCGGCCGGGTTGCTGGCCCTGCTCGACCGCTCCTTCTGGCGCAGCGCTCGCTTGCCGCGCCTGCTGCGCACGGTGGGGGGCGGCTACCAGACGCTGCTGCTCGTGGTAGCCACGCTCCTGGTGCTGCTCAATGCGTGGTACCATCCCTACTACCTGGCCTACTTCAACCCGCTGGTGGGCGGGGGGGGCACGGCACAGCAGGTGATGCTGGTGGGGTGGGGCGAAGGGATGGAGCAGGTGGGGGCCTGGCTCCGCACCCGCCCCGACCTGACGCGCAGCCCGGTGATGTCGTGGGACCCGCGCACGCTAGAGCCTTTTGTACCGGTGCGGGTGGTAGAATTAAGCGCCCGGAACCTGGACGAGCGGGCCAGTTATGCCGTGCTCTATGCGCGGGGGATACAACGCCAGGGGGATACCGCCGTTTACCAGCAGCTACAGCAAACTGCGCCGCTCTACACGCTGCGGCAGCATGGTATTACCTATGCCCGCGTCTACCAGCCGGTGCGCCCCTTTGATACCGCCGTAGAGTCCGTGTTTGGCGACGGTCTGCGCCTGCGCGGCTTTCGCCAGAGCATCCAGGGGCAGCGGCTAGAGATAGCTCTGTCGTGGAGCGTCGAAGCGGATATGGCGGGCGGGTGGTTCTGCTTTGTCCATGTGTTGGACGAGGCGGGGCACAAGATAGCCCAGATAGACGCTCCCATTGATGAAGGGCTGTTTGCGACATGGCAGCGGGGGCAGCAGTTTGGCGGGCCACTCCCGATAGCTATGCCCCCCGACCGGCCGCCGGGCGCGTATCGCATCGTGGTGGGAGTTTACAATCCGGCCGATTGGGTACGGCTTCCGCTTACCCAGGGGCAGCCGCTACCGGCGGAGGTAGATGGCCCGCATGTCCTTGAACTTACCCGCCTGACGCAGGAGTAACCAGGGTTTTTCACCAGTTTGTCGTTGCCGACTATCCATGGGATAGATGCACTGTGGTACAATCTTCATGATAGGCACACCATGTCTGCAACACAACCGCCTTGCCTGGCACATCTGGGCGTATTTCTGGAACAGTAGTCAGGGTGATCAGGTACCCATGTTCAGTACGGGAGACAACCCCAATGAGTGAAGAAACCGAGCCATTGGAGAGCGAAATAACCAGGCTCCGAAAGCGCATTGCTGAATTGGAAAAAACTGTCACATCCCTGACCAATGACCTGGCCCAGGCTCGGCAATCCACGCCCTCCGACAAACCGTCTGGCCTGTCACATATCCCTTTCCCATATCAGGCATTGTTTGACCATATGCCCACGCCCATGGTTGTTTTTGATACCGATGGGTGGGTGCTGGCGATGAACCACGCCAACGAGCAATTTATCAACGCCTCGCGCGACGCGGTAGTCGGGCAATTCAATATGTTTGACGATATGGAGGCCCGCGAGAAAGTCTACCTGTACGCCTTTGAGCGAGCCCTGCAAGGCGAGGTGGTACGCATGCCACCCACCACCTACAACACGGCCCGGGCGGCTATCCCCGGCCGCCAGGATGACCGGCTGGTATGGGCCGAGACAACCTACTTTCCTTTGTACGATGAGCGCGGCTGTCTGTGTTGTATCGGCGAGATGACGACAGACGTTACCGAGCGCATGCAAGCGGAAGCGAACCTGCGCCAGAGCGAGGAGGAACGCCAGAATAGCCAGACTCTCTTGCAAGCGCTGCAAGACGAAATAACCGAGCGCAAGCGCATGGAAGACGCCCTGCGCGGGAGCGAAGAAAAATACCGCTTGCTCTTTACCAGCGAGACAGACGCCATCATGATCTTTGATGTTGCCTCGTTGCATATTCTCGATGTCAACCCCGCCTGGGAGCAGTTGTATGGCTTCGAACGCTATGAAGCGCTCAACATGCTGGTGACAGAAATAAGCGCGGAACCAGAGAAGAGTATGGTTACCATTGAAACGGCCCAGACCGAGGGACTGGCCCGTATCCCCTACCGGCGGCATAAGAACAAGGCCGGTGATGTCTTTATCGTGGAGCTTTCCACCGGCGGCTTTCTCTGGAATGGGCGCGAGGTGATGTGCGCGATTATGCGCGATATAACCGAACGCAAGCGCATGGAAGACGCCCTGCGCGAGAGTGAAGAGCGCCACCGCATCATATCCGAAACCATCTCCGATTATGCCTACCTGGGCTGTCGCACCCATGACCAGCGCCTGGTAACCGAGTGGGTGAGCGGCGCATTTGAGCGCATCACCGGCTATACCCTCGAAGAGATCAACGCGCTTGGCGGGTGGGTAACGCTGCTCCACCCCGACGATCTCAACCGGGCCTATGAAGTCTCCGGGTCGGTTTTACAAAGTCGCTCCTGTGTGGTCGAATATCGTATCCAGACGCGCTACCGGGGGGTACGCTGGCTACGCGACTACATCCGCCCCCTGCACAATGCCTCAGAGCGGTGCATGATGCGTATGGTGGGGGCCGTCCAGGACATTACCGAGCAAAAGCGCACCGAAGAGCAATTGCGAGAGGCCCGCGACGCCGCCGAAGCGGCCACCCGCGCCAAGTCAGAGTTTCTGGCCAATATGAGCCACGAAATACGCACCCCCCTGAACGCCGTCATCGGTATGACCACCCTGCTCTTTGATACGCCGCTCAACGCCGAACAACGCGAGTTTGTGGAGACGGCCCGCACCGGGGGCAACGTGCTGCTGATGCTCATTAACGATATTCTCGACTTCTCAAAGATAGAGGCCGGCAAACTGGTATTGGAGCAAGAACCGCTCGACTTGCAGGCGTGTATTGAAGAATCGCTCGATCTGGTCGCATCCAAAGCCGCCGAAAAGCAGCTTGGTCTGGCCTATATAGTTGATGACCATACCCCGGATGTCTTGATTGGTGATGCCAGCCGCTTGCGCCAGATCCTTGTCAATTTGCTGAGTAACGCGGTCAAGTTTACCGACGGTGGCGAAATTGTGGTATCGGTGGAAAGCCGCCTGCTGCATGCCCGCAGCGTCGGCAACGAGCCCAATGATTATCTAGAGGAGGAGCAACCAGCACCAGAGGACGGCGAGCCGGCGGCCCAGGACGTGGCCCCTGTCACGCTGCACCCGGACACCGGGCCACCACTTACCTGGGAAGCGTACCCGCGGGTTACCAGTGTCGCCCCACCGTATGAAGTCCATATTGCCGTACGCGATAGCGGTATCGGCATTCGCCAGGAGGATATGGTACAACTCTTCCAACCCTTTAGCCAGATAGACTCCTTGAATAAACGGCGTGTTGGTGGTACGGGGCTTGGCCTGGCTATCGGCAAACAACTGGCGGAGATGATGGGCGGGACGATGTGGGTAGAAAGCCAGGTCGGGGTAGGGTCTACCTTTCACTTCACCATCCTGGCCCATGCCGCTACCCCCAACGAAGTCATATCGGGACGCGACTATCTGCGCGGCACCCAACCCTCCCTGCGCAACCGCCACGTTCTGATTGTGGATGACAGCGCTATTAACCGGCTCATCTTTGCCCGCCAGATCGAATCGTGGGGCATGTTCCCCCACATTGTCGTGTCTGGGGAAGCGGCGCTAGAGCGCTTCGCCGCCAATGAGCGCTTTGATGTGGCCATTGTAGATATGCACCTGTCTGATATAGATGGGTTGACGCTGGCGGCCCGCTTGCGCACCTTCTCCCAGACGGCCACCATGCCCATTATTATGGTTACCTCCATCGGGCTCTGGGATGAGGCCGTGCAAACGGCCGGCGTAGATGTCGCGGCCGTGCTGAGTATTCCGGTCAAAACATCCCAACTGTATGACGCGCTTATCAACATCTTTTCCAATACCCCCATACGTACGGGCGTTCCGGTCTTGAAGCCGCGCATAGACCCGGAGATAGCCCACCGCCACCCCCTCCATATTTTGCTGGCCGAAGACAACGTAGTCAACCAGAAAGTGGCCCTGCACATACTGGAACGGATGGGCTACCGCGCCGACCTGGCCGCCAACGGTCTGGAGGTATTGGAAGCGCTAGAACGCCAACCCTACGACGTTATTTTGATGGATGTGCAGATGCCCGAAATGGATGGCATCGCGGCCACCCAGGCCATCCGCGAGCGGTGGCCGCCAGAGCGCCAACCCTGGATTATTGCCATGACTGCGCATGCGATGGAAGGCGACCGGGAATGGTGCCTGTCGTCGGGCATGGACAACTACCTGGGCAAACCGGTACAGGTGGAACAACTGGTTGCCGCGCTGCAACACGTCATCACGCAAGCGCAAAAGATGGCCTCCCTGGCCGCGGCCACGCCCCCGGCCGCGCCCCACCCGAACCCGGCCGACGATAGGGCGGTATCGGTAGATGAAACGGCCATAGAACAGTTTATTGCTATGGCCGGCGACGAGGGCGCCGACCTGGCCCGCGAATTGATAGACATCTACCTGCGCGATACGGCCACCAAATTGGCCGGGTTACAGACAGCCCTCAAACAGGGCGACACCGACACCATGTATCTGCTGTCGCACACGCTCAAGTCCAGCAGTGCCCAGGTTGGGGCGCTCGGCCTATCGGCATTATGTACCGAGATGGAAAAACGCATCCGGGCCAGTATGCTACACGAGATGACCGACCTGCTTATCCGCGCTGAGGTCGAATACCAGCGCGTACGCACTATCCTGGAAAAGAAACGCCCCGGTTTGTAAAGGAGTATCTATAGAACAGAGCAGCGGCAGGACGGCGCTATAGCGCATGTGGGCCGCATATTCAATACCAAAACCAGATTATCAACCAGATTGTATATCGTTAATATTTCCATCAGCAACCCAGGAGACGAACCTTGCAAACGACTTCAGGCTACCGTATTGTCGAACAGCTCTACCAAAGTTCAAGCACGCTGGCCTATCGGGCCATTCGACAATCCGACGAACAACCGGTTATTCTGAAAATCATTCGAGAATCGTACCCTTCGCCCGAACGTATCGCTATGTTCAAGCGCGAGTATGAGCTGATACGCTCCTTGAATCTGTCCGGCGTCCCACGGGTCTACGCGCTGGAAACCCTTTCGAGCGACCGGTTGATCGAGGCGATGCACACCGCCCCCCAGGCCGTGACCACCGCGACTGTCGGGGGGGGAAGCACGCGAACCAGCGGGGGACATTCCCTGTCACCGGTTCTCTGGATGATGGTTATGGAAGACACCGGCGGCGACTCGCTGCACCGTCTGGGGTGGTGTGGTACGCTCAGTCTAGACCACTTCCTGCTCCTCTCCATAAGCATTGTTGAGGTGCTGGGCCACATCCACCAGCAGCACATTATGCACAAGGATATGAACCCTTCCAACATTATCTGCGCCCCGGCCACGGGCGAGGTCAAGATTATTGATTTTGGCATCGCCACCGTGCTGAGCCGCGAACACCAGGCCTTCCGCAATCCGGGGGTACTTGAGGGAACGCTGGCCTATATGTCGCCAGAACAAACCGGGCGCATGAATCGCGCCATAGACTATCGTACCGACTTTTATTCGCTTGGGGTTACGTTGTACGAACTCTTGACGGGAGCGGTGCCCTTTGTGAGTAGCGACGCGCTTGAGCTTGTGCATAGCCACATTGCCCGCCACCCACAGCCTCCCCACCTGCACACCCCCCACTTGCCCGCCTCGCTCTCGGCGGTTATCGTAAAGCTCATGGCCAAGAACGCCGAAGACCGCTACCAATCGGCGTATGGCATCCGCGCCGACCTGCAACTAATCCACGAATGGTGGGTGGGCAATGAACCAGACGAATCCCTACCCTACAACATTCTGAACGACAGCTTTGTACCGGGTCAATTTGATGTGCCCGACCGTTTCCAGATTCCTCAGAAATTGTATGGGCGAGAGGATGAGGTGTCCGTGCTGCTCACAGCCTTTGAGGATGTAAGCGCCGGTGGACGCCAACTGCTGCTGGTCACCGGGCAGGCCGGTATTGGCAAAACCGCGCTGGTGCAAGAAGTTCACAAGCCCATTACGCGGCAGCAAGGCTATTTTATCGCTGGCAAATTCGACCAGTTCCAACGCGACCGGCCCTACTCTGCGTTCATCCAAGCCTTTCGCTCGCTCGTGCGCCACGTCTTGACGGAAAGCGATATTGAAATTGCCGATTGGTGCCGCCAACTGCACCAGGCGCTTGGTATCAATGGACAGGTGCTGCTGGACGTTATCCCGGAACTGGAACGAGTCGTTGGCGCACAGCCGGTCATCGCCTCCCTGCTCCCCACCGAGGCCCAGAATCGCTTTGCGCTGGTGTTCCAAAAATTCATCCGCGTTTTTAGCCAGCCACAACACCCGCTGGTTATCTTTCTGGATGACTTGCAATGGGCCGATGGCGCGTCGCTACGCCTGATGGAGCTGTTGATGACCGCCCCCGATAGCCAGTATCTTTTTGTTATCGGTACCTTTCGGGAAAACGAGGTAGATGCAAGCCACCCCCTACAACTCACGCTCGATAGGCTGCGGGCCAGCGACATTCTCCCGCGCCGCATCCATCTACCTCCCCTGGACATAGCCGCCGTCGCACAGCTTGTTACCGAAACCCTGCATTGCCAGTATGCCAACGCCGCAACCCTGGCCGAACTGCTGATAACCAAGACTGGCGGCAACCCCTATTTCCTGAACGCCTTTCTCACCACGCTCTACGTTGATCGCCTGTTCACCTTTGACTATGGGGCCGGCCAATGGGTATGGGATCTTGATCATATTCAGGCCCAGGAAATGACCGGCAACGTAGTAGAGTTGCTAACCCGCAAAGTGCAACGCTTGCCGCCCGAAACGCAAGAAACGTTGAAACTGGCCGCCTGCATTGGTAGCCGCTTTGACCTGGCCAAACTGGCCGTCGTATCACAAAAAACGGTTCAGATGGTGCGGGCTACCCTGGAGCCGTCCATCATCGCCGGGCTCGTCGAGCCGATAGGCAACGCCTACAAAGTGGTGGGCATAGATATTCCCGAATTGGTAGACGCGCTGAATGCGGAATACGCCTTTGCCCACGACCGCATTCAGCAAACTATCTATGCGATGATACCCACCCAGGAGCGCCAGTTAGTCCACTGGCGCATTGGCCATTTGCTGCTGCTCGATGCGCCGGGCTCGGCGCTAGAGAACAGCTTGTTTGACATTGTGAACCACTTGAACGAGGGGCGCGCTGTGGCCGAAACCCAGAGCGAACGGGAGGAATTAGCCGCGCTCAATATGCGGGCCGGTATGCGGGCCAAAGCCGCGGCGGCCTTCCAGCCGGACACCTCCTACTTCGCTATTGGTATCGCTTTGCTGGAAGGCGAAGATGGCACAAACGCGCCCCAGGCCTGGCAAGACTACTACCCCACGATGATTCAGTTATATGCAGAGGCTACCGAAACAGCCTATGTCAATAGCAATTTTGCCGATGTTGCGCGTTTGTCTGCCGTGGGGTTGGCGCAAGCCCAGACGCTTCTGGACAAAGTATCCTTCTACGAAGTACAGATCCAGGCGTGTCTGGCGCAAAACCTGTTGAGCGAGGCCATCCAGCAAGCGCTTATGGTGCTCGATCTCCTGGGTATCCCCTTTCCACCAGCGCCGGACGGGGCCGATGTAGCCCGGGCGTTGGAAGCGGTAGAAAAGGCGCTGAACAACCGCCCCATTGCTACGCTGGCCGAACTGCCGGCCATGACCGACCCGGACTATCTGGCGGCTATGCGTATCCTATCGCAGGTCACCACTGCCGCCTATGGAACGTCGTCCTTGTTTGCGCTGCTGGTGCTCAAGCAAATCGTCCTGTCGTTGCGCCACGGCAACGCCGCCGAATCCGCCTTTGCTTACGCTGCCTATAGCATTCTGCTGTGTGGGCAGTTGGGTGATATTGAACGCGGCTACGCCATGGGACAACTGGCGTTACATGTGCTTGAACGCTTTGATGCGCGGGCCATGGCCGCCCGCACCCTGATGGCCTTCAACTTTACCATACGCCACTGGAAAGAGCCATTCCGCGCTTTCCTGCCCGCCTTCCTCTCCGCTTACCAGATAGGCCTGGAAACCGGCGACCCCACCCACGCCTGCTACAGCCTCTACCACCACTGCTACATGCAATATATGGTGGGCGCCAATCTCGAAGTGCTGCACGACGAGGTGGCCGGACACACCGAGACTATGGCCCAACTCAAGCAAGAAGTGTGTGTATTATGGAATCGCATCCTGCAACAGAACATCATCAACCTGTTGGGCAAAACCACGTCGGTACACCATATGGAAGGGCCCCTGTTTGATGAACAAACCGAATTTGACCGGCTGGTTGCCCTGGGTGATATGACCAACCTCTTTGCGTTTGCTTTCCATCGTCTCATCCTCTCCTACCTGGTCGGCGACATCCCCGAAGCCCTGGCCTGTATGCAGATAACCGAGGAATACCGCTTTGGGGCTGTTAGCCTGCCCTATATTCCCATCTGGACGATGTACTGTTCGTTGACGCTGCTGGCCCGGCTAGTACCCGAAACGGACAACGAACCGGAAACGGACACGCAGCAACGGGCGGACTATCTCGAACGGGTAGCCGCCAACCAGCAGCAGTTATGGGAGTGGAGCCAGCACGCGCCCGAAAACGTATTACACCGCTACCACCTGGTTGAGGCCGAGCGGGCCCGCATCCTGGGCACGCCGGGCGATGCCCGCGAACACTACGATACCGCCATAGCGCTGTCCCAGGAACAGGCCTTTGTCAACGACGAAGCGCTGGCCTGTCACCTGGCCGGGCGGTTCTATCTGGCCCGCGGCCAGACCCAACACGGCGCATTTTACCTTCAGAGTGCCCACTACGCCTACCGCCGTTGGGGGGCCACGGCGCTGGTACACCAATTGGAAACACACTATCCCTGGTGCATTGGGAGGCCTGGCCATAGTATCGCTTCCCGACCAGGCGAGGAGTATGGAACCATGGTTGCGACGTACCCACGCACGGGGGGTACCTCATCATCCTTGCAAACGACCAGTGCGCTTGATGTGGGCAGCTTTATCAAAGCCTCCCAGGCTATCTCCGATGAACTGGTGCTGGACAGTGTGCTATCCAAACTTATGCATATTGTGCTGGAAAATGCCGGCGGTGAGCACGGCATTCTCGCGTTGCTAGAACAGGGCGCGTGGGTGGTTGCCGCCGAAGGCCACCTGGATAATGTCCGCATTACCGTTGCCGAGGCTTACCCGGTGGAACACGCCGATATACCGCTGGCCATTGTCAACTATGTGGCCCATACCCAGGAAAGCGTGGTTGTCCACGACGCGGCCGAAGCCAGCCAGTTTAGCCAGGACCCCTATATCAAGCTCCGCAAGCCGCGCTCCGTCCTCTGTATGCCGCTCATCCACCGCGCCCGGCTCACGGGTCTGCTCTATCTCGAAAACAGTATCACGACCGGCGCCTTTACCACCGACCGTATCGAAGTATTAAACCTGCTCTGTAGCCAGGCGGCCATCTCCATTGAGCATGCGCGGCTGTATGGCCACCTGGAAGAATTGGTAGACGCTCGTACGGCCGAACTGGCCCGCACAAATACCGCCTTGCACAACGAAGTGATGGAGCGCAAACTGGCCGAGGATATGTTGCTGAAAGCGCGTGACGAACTGGAATGGCGCGTCAACGCTCGCACAGCCGAACTGGCCCAGGCTAACGCCTCGCTCCATATGGAAATTGCCGAACGCAAGCGCACCGAAGAGGCGCTCCAACGGGCCAAAGATGCGGCCGAAGCGGCCAACCGCGCCAAAAGCGCCTTTCTGGCCAATATGAGCCACGAACTGCGCACCCCGCTGAATGCCATTCTCGGCTTTACGCAACTCCTGGCCCGCGACTCGCGCTTGCTGCCCCAACACCAGGAACACCTCCAGGTGGTCGAACGGAGCGGCGAACACCTGCTGGCGCTCATCAACGATATTCTTGAAATGTCAAAGATAGAAGCCGGCTTGACCGTCGTGCATCAGCAAAGTTTCGACCTGCACCGCCTGCTCACCGACCTGGTAGATATGTTCCATCTGCGGGCCAACAACAAAGGCCTGCTGCTCTGTGTTGACCAGAAAAGCGAAGTACCGCGCTATGTCTGTACCGACGAAAACAAGCTGCGCCAGGTCTTAATCAACCTGCTCTCCAACGCCATCAAATTTACCGAAGAGGGCGGTATTACCTTGCGGGCCTCGCGCTGTACCGATATGGAGCACCAGACCGAGGATCTAACCCGCCACCCCGCATCGCCCGACAATACGGTCTATCTGCACTTTGAAGTGGAAGACACCGGCCCCGGCATCGCCCCCGACGACGTGCCCCGCCTGTTTGAAGCCTTTACCCAGACCGACAGCGGACACCAGATGCAAGAAGGTACCGGGCTTGGGCTCCCCATTAGCCAGCACTTTGTCCGGCTCCTGGGGGGCACTATTGAAGTTGAAAGCGAACCTGGAAACGGGGCCAACTTTTGCTTCATCATCCCCACCACGCTGGCCAATGCAGCAGATGTGCCCCTCCAGCGCGTCGTCCGTCGCGTCGTTGGTCTGGACCCCGACCAGCCAACCTACCGCCTGCTGGTGGTAGAGGATATGTGGTCAAACCGCAAACTGATGCTCAATCTGCTTGGCTCGCTTGGGTTCGATGTCCGCGAGGCCAGCAACGGGGAAGAGGGCATTGCCATCTGGCAAACGTGGCAGCCCCACCTCATCTTTATGGACATACGTATGCCCGTGCTGGATGGCTACGAAACGACCCGCCGTATCAAAGCCACGCCCCAGGGCCAGCAAACCCCTATCGTTGCCCTGACAGCCGGTGCCTTTGAAGAGGAGCGGGCCATCGTCCTCTCGGCCGGGTGCGACGACTTCATCCGCAAACCCTTCCGCGAAAACGCCATCTTTGATGTGATACAAAAATACGTGGGCGTACAGTATGTGTACGAAAATACCGACCAGACAAACACAACCGAACTGCACACCCAGGATTGCTACGCTGGCTCAACGGCCTCTGGGGGGTGGTCTGCCTTGAACTCGGACGCGCTGGCCCACCTCTCCGACGAACAGCTACGAACCTTGCACTATGCGGCCACGCTTGGCGATATTGACATGCTCCGGCGGCTCATAGAGCAGATTGGCAGCAACCATACGCATCTGGCGGCCGAGTTGCACCAGTTAGTTGAGATGTTTCGCTTTGACCAGATAACCAATGTTACAAGCGCCATGCTTCAGGAAACACCAGAGCCATAGCAGGACTGATCGAGCTGTCAACCCTGGGAGCCGCGGGCATCTTGTCCGCACCGGGACGAGCGAGACACTCGCGCTCCCAGGTGCGGAAAAACGTCTGCCCTACCCGCGGCTCCACCACAGCACACCAGACGCTATTTCATGCTACAATGAAACAACAAGCCCGGAGCATTCGTCTATTCCCATACCTGGGGTACGCCGCAAAACGCTACCGTACCCCCAACCGGGCAAGGTGTCAGCAGTACGGTTCCCGGTCAACTCAATTCAATACAAGGAGGTAACTGCAATGTCTTTCTTTGGGCGTATCAAGGATTGGTTCAGTGCAACGGCGCATGATACGATGGACAAAGTAGAAGATCCGGAGAAGATGGCCAATGAATACTTGCGCCAGCTTAATGATCAATACTACCAGGCCAAAACGCAGGTTGCACAGGCGATGGCCGACGAAACCCGGCTAGAACAGAAAATGTTGGAGGCGCAGAACGAGGTTGAGAAGTTTCAAGGGATGGCCGAAACGGCCTTGCGGTCGAGCAAGGAAGACCTGGCCCGCCAGGCGCTACAACGCAAGACCCAGGCGCAACGTATGGCCACCCAGTATGAGCAGCAATTTCAGGCCCAATCGGAGCAGGTAGATAATCTGCAAAAATCGCTGGCCGATCTGGAAACCAAGATTGGGGAAACCAAGGCGCGGCGCGATTTGATTGTGGCCAAGAAAAACCGGGCCCAGACCCAGGAGGCCATCCAATCGGCGGTTGGCTCGTTGGGTAGCGGTATGTCGGCCACCGATAAGTTTGATAGCCTGGAAGACAAGATAGACGACCGGCTGGCCAAAGCCGAGGCCGCAGCCGAACTTGAGTCCAGTTCCCTGGAAAACCAGTTCCGCGATCTCGAAGCGGAATCCGGCGTTGATTCGGAGATGGAAGAGCTCAAGCGCAAGATGGGCATGGCCTGAGGAGCGCCAGCAGTACGGTATCGTTTCGCGTTTTCGTAACCACAAAGAACGAAAGATAAGGAGCACATATGCCATCTATAATTGAACGGATACAAGACCTGGTGAGTGCCAGTGTCCATGATATGCTGAATAAAGCCGAAGACCCGGAGAAAATGGCCGACGAGTACCTGCGCCAGTTGAATGATGAGTTTTACCAGGTGAAAACCGAAGTGGCCAGCGCCATGGCCGACGAAACCCGCCTGGAACAACAGTGGGTTGAGGCAAAATCTGATGTAGCCCGCTATGCGGCAATGGCCGAAACGGCGCTACGGTCGGGCAAGGAAGATATAGCCCGCCAGGCGTTGCAGAAAAAGGTACATGGGCAAAAATTAGCCGAGCAGTACGAGCAGCAGTATCAGGCGCAGGAGGAGCAGGTAGACGCGCTGCAAGAAGGTCTGGCGACGTTGGAGGCCCGCATTGCTGAAACGCAGGCCCAACGCGATTTGATTGTGGCCAAAAAGCACCGCGCCCGCTCGCTCGAAATGCTCCAGTCCACCGCGCGGAGCATTGGCCGCGCCACGGCTCTGGATAAGATGGAACAGCTCGAAGGGCAGGTGGATGATCGCCTGGCGCAGGCCGAAGCTATGGCCGAGCTTGACAAGAACTCGCTCGAAGGCCAGGTTGGCGATATGGAAACCCAGTCTGCGGTTGATTCCGAAATGGAAGAGTTGAAGAAGAAACTGGGGCTCTAGCCTGGCCCGTTCTGTGGTAAGCGGAACCCGTTTTCATAACCGAAAACGGGTTTCTTGTGTTTGCAAAGGAAAAGGAAAGGAGTACGAGGGTATGAGCCGACGGTATGGGGTTGTTGGTCTGTCCATTGGCCTGCTGGTCTGGGGCATCCTGTCCGGCTGTAGCGCCCCTCCGGCCACCTCCCCGCCGACCCCGACGCCAACCCCCGGCGTGGTGGCTCCCACTGCCCCTCCCATCGCCTCCCCCACCGTACCACCGCCTCCCCCATCGCCTACGTCGTCGCCCACCGTTACCCCCACACCAACGCCGTCGCCCACCCTCTCGCCCACCCTCTCGCCCACAAGGACGCCCACCCCCACCCAGGTCTACACCATCGGGCACGAGCTTGCTACCTTGAGCGGGCATAACGGTGGCTTGTGGGCCGCTACCTATAGCCCGGATGGAACCTTGCTGGCCTCGGCCTCTGCCGACGGCACCGTCAAGCTCTGGGAGGCCACAGCACCATACCAGGAACGCGCCACACTAGCGGGGCATAGCGCCGGGGTACGCTCGGTCGCCTTCAGTCCCGACGGAACGTTGCTGGCCAGCGGCTCTGCCGACACCAGCATTATGCTCTGGCAACTACCCGCCGGCGAAGCCCTGTCCACGCTCGAAGGGCATACCGACGAGGTGGCCGCCGTGGTCTTTAGCCCGGATGGGAAGCGCCTGGCCAGCGGCTCGAAGGATGGCACCCTGCGCGTGTGGGATGTGGAAACGGCATCGTTGTTGCAAACGCTGGAAGGCCATACTAACTGGATAGAGGGCGTGGACTGGAGCGGGGATGGGGATGTGCTGGCCAGTGGCTCGTTAGATGAGACGGTGCGGGTATGGGATGCCGCGACGGGTGAAGCGGTGGCCGTGCTCGAGGGACACACCCACTGGGTCTTGCCGGTGGCCTTTAGCCCGGACAATCGTCTGCTGGCCAGCGGGGCCAACGATACCACCATTCGGCTCTGGTCGGTTGCCAGCGGCGAAACAGTGGCCGTGCTCGAGGGGCACAGCGACGAGGTGCGCTCGGTGGCCTTTAGCCCGGATGGAACCTTGCTGGCCAGCGGGGCCGAAGATGAGACGCTGCGGCTCTGGACGCTTCCAGCGGGCGAACCCATGCTGGTGCTACCGGCGGGGTCTTCGGTCGCGTGGGTGTGCTTTAGCCCGGATGGTTCGACGCTGGCAACGGCCCTGGGCAATGGCTTGCTGAAGCTCTGGTATGTGGGAAACTAACCCCATCATGCACCGTACCCCGGTGGATTATCCACCGGGGTACGGTATTCGTGTGGTGCCAAGGACCGGGATCGAACCGGTGACCCCAGCTTTTTCAGAGCTGTGCTCTACCAACTGAGCTACCTTGGCAGGCCAAACCGTTGTTTTTCACAACTCCGCATATTATACCACGTTCTTTGCCACAAAGCAATAGATTTTTTGCCTGTATTTGTGAACAGATACCCATGGCATCGTGTACGTTCGTAATTACCGCTCCTCGTGGCACGCAGCCCCCGTCGCTGGTAGAATACCCGGCCAGGCGTCCCCGATTGGTATGCTATAATGGGGGACTGAATACTGGTTTTGTACATTTCTCTCAGGTTACCATACCTGAAATCATATATTGAGGAGTAGAAAGAGCTATGTCTGGTCACTCGAAATGGCACACCATACGGCGCTCCAAGGGAGCGGCCGACCAGCGCCGCGGCCAACTCTTTACCAAGTTAGCCCGCGATGTAACGCTGGCCGTGCGTGAAGGGGGTGGCGGCGACCCCGATATGAACTTTCGCCTGCGCCTGGCCATAGACAAGGCCCGCCAGAATAATATGCCCATGGACAGCATCCAGCGGGCCATTGAACGCGGCCTGGGCAAGTCAAGCGATGGAGCCGACGTTGAGGTCATTATGTATGAAGGGTATGCCCCCGGTGGAGTGGCAATGTTGATAGAGGCCGCCACCGACAACCGCAACCGCACCAGCGCCGACGTGCGTTCGACCATGAATAAAAATGGCGGCACGCCCGGCGAGCCGGGGTCGGTAGCGTGGATGTTTGAGCAAAAGGGATTGATTACCGTAGCCCTGGAAGGCACAAGCCTTGACCCCGAAGAGGTGATGCTCCAGGCCATTGATGCCGGCGCGGAAGATGTGGAACGCTCGGAGGATTCGCTGGAAATCTATACCGAGTGGACGATGCTCAACGATGTGCGCCTGGCCCTGCTTGAACATAACATCCCCATTAGCGACGCCGAAAAGGTGATGCGCCCCCAGACCAAAATGCAACTTGAGGACAAGGACGCGCTACAGGTGATGCGCCTGATTTCCAAGCTCGAAGATCTGGATGATGTGCAGCAAGTACACAGTAACCTGGATATGACCGACGAGCAGATGAGCCAGTTTGCCGATGAGAACTGATACCAGTGAAGTGATGGTGATGCTGTGATAGCCGCTATGGACAGGAGGGAGCTATGACCGAAACCGCAACCATAGAAGCACCAACCACGGCCGGGTTGACCATTGACGAGATGCCCTGGCAAGATGTTGAATTGCCCCCCACCGACCTGCCCTATGATGATGGAGACAAGATGGAATCACCGTGGCACTATGGCAACGCCACCATACTGGTGGCCAGCTATGTGGCGGCCAACCGCGACAAACGCCACACCTTCTACATGGGCGCAAATATGTTTATCTACTATAGTATGAGCCAGGCCCGCAACCAGGATTTCAAAGGCCCCGATGTCTTTCTGGTAAAGGATGTAGATGGGTTGCGTAAACGGTTATCGTGGATGGTCTGGGACGAGGATGGGCGCTATCCCGACG
The DNA here is from genome assembly GCA_034437375.1 of Chloroflexaceae bacterium. Classification (GTDB taxonomy): domain Bacteria; phylum Chloroflexota; class Chloroflexia; order Chloroflexales; family Chloroflexaceae; genus JAAUSY01. The sequence goes on from DAOTUK010000019.1 coordinate 16,935, forward strand.
TTATCATTGAACTGATGTCGAAAAGCACGCGCAAGAACGACCTGGGCAAGAAGAAAACATTGTATGAGCGTACCTTTCGCACAGCCGAGTACTTCTGCGTTGACCCGGAGGTAGAAACGCTCAAGGGGTGGCGACACACGGGCGTCAATGGCTACGCGCCGATAGAGCCGGATGAGCGCGGGTGGCTGTGGAGCAAGGAGTTAGGCTACTGGCTTGGCCCCTGGCACGGCCCCTTCATGACCGAGGAGCATACGTGGCTACGCTACTATACCCCCGACGGTGAGCTTGTGCTGCTGGATGATGAGTATGAACGCCAGCGAGCGGATGAGGCGTGCGAGGAAGCCGACGAAGCCCTGCAACGGGCGGCCACCGCCGAAGAACGGGCTACTACTGCCGAAGAACGCGCCGCCACCGCCGAAGAACGCGCCGCCCGGCTTGCGGAGTTGTTGCGCCAGCATGGTATTAGCCCCGACAACGGCGCGGATGGCGCTGGTTGACAGGGAACGTAATAGGTATTTTTGGAGAGGAATAACCGAATGTGTCTAGGCATACCAGGCAAAGTAACCCACATTGAAGAAAACCCGATGGGCTTGCACATGGGCAAGGTATCGTTTGGCGGCATCGTCAAAGATGTCTGCCTGGCCTACGTGCCCGATGTGCAGGTAGGCGAATATGTGATTGTGCATGTGGGCTTTGCCATTAACAAAGTAGACGAGCAAGAGGCTATGGAAGTGTTCGCCATGTTGAAGCAAATGGGTGAGCTTGACGAGCTTGAGGAGTTTGCAAGCCCCCCCGCCCCCGTGCCCCATGCGCTTTCTTGACGAATACCGCAACGCAGACGAGGCGCAGACCTTTGTCCAGGCTATCCACCGCCTGGTCACGCGCCCCTGGGCCCTGATGGAGATATGCGGCGGGCAGACGCATAACCTGATCAAGGCCGGCATTGACCACCTGCTGCCGCCGGAGATTACGCTTATTCACGGGCCGGGGTGCCCGGTCTGTGTCACCCCGCTGGAATTGATAGACAAGGCCATCCTGATTGCCCAGAAGCCGGGCGTTATCTTGACCTCGTTTGGCGATATGCTGCGCGTGCCCGGCTCCACTACCGACCTGCTCAGCGTAAAGGCGCAGGGCGGGGACGTACGAATCGTCTACTCCCCCCTGGATGCGCTACGCCTGGCCCAACAGTACCCACAACAAGAGGTCGTCTTTTTCGCGGTGGGCTTTGAAACGACGGCTCCGGCCATTGCCATGGCCGTGTGGCAGGCGCAGCAAGCCGGCGTGAGCAACTTCTCTATCCTCTGTTCACACGTGCTGGTGCCGCCGGCTATGGAGGCGCTGCTCAGTGCGCCGGATACGCGGGTACAGGGCTTTCTGGCGGCGGGGCATGTCTGCGCGGTGATGGGCTATTGGGAGTATGCGCCGATTGCCGAACGCTACCGCCTGCCCATCGTCGTCACCGGCTTTGAACCGCTCGATCTGTTGCAGGGCATCTATATGACGGTGCAGGCGTTGGAGGAGGGGCGGTGGGGCGTCGAAAACCAATATAGCCGCGTGGTGCAGCGCGAGGGCAACCAGGCCGCGCAGGCGATGCTCCAACGGGTGTTTACCGTCTGTGACCGCAAGTGGCGCGGTATTGGCGTTATCCCCCGCAGCGGGTATGCGCTGCAACCCGCGTTTGCCGCCTTCGACGCAGAGCAGCGCTTTGCCGTCGCCGATGTCGAGACGCAAGAGTCGCCCGATTGTATTGCCGGCGCTATCTTGCAGGGGCTGAAAAAGCCGCCCCAGTGTGTAGCCTTTGGTACGCGCTGCACCCCCGAACACCCGCTCGGTGCGCCAATGGTTTCGTCTGAGGGGGCGTGCGCGGCCTACTATCAGTATGGCGAAGCTGTGACGACAGGAGGATAACCGGATGCAATGTCCTATCCCCATCCAGGAATATCCCACCGTGATGATGGCGCACGGCGGGGGCGGGCGGCTCACGCAGATGTTGATTGAGCGCATGTTTTTGCCGGCCTTCGCCAACCCCGCGCTCGATGCGCTGCACGATGGGGCGCTGCTTGAGGTGGGGGCGGGGCGGCTCGCCTTCGCCACCGATAGCTTTACGATTAGCCCGCTCTTCTTCCCCGGCGGCGACATCGGTTCGCTGGCGGTGCATGGCACGCTCAACGACCTGGCTATGTGTGGGGCGCAACCGCTGGCGCTCTCGGCCGGCTTTATCCTGGAAGAGGGTCTGCCTATGGATGACCTGTGGCGCATTGTCTGTTCGATGCAGGCGGCGGCACAGGCGGCGGGGGTGCCGGTAGTGACGGGCGATACCAAGGTCGTAGACCGCAACAAGGGCGATGGGGTGTTTATTACGACCACGGGCATAGGCCGCGTGGGGGATGGTGTCCACGTGGCCCCCAACCGCGCCGCGCCGGGCGATGTGGTACTGATCAGCGGGGCCATTGCCGCGCATGGCATAGCCATTCTCTCGGTGCGCGAGGGGTTGACCTTTGAAACGACGCTGCAAAGCGACTCGGCGTGCCTGTGCGGTCTGGTCAACGATGTGCTGGCCGCGGGGGGCGATGGGGTGCATGTGCTGCGCGACCCGACACGCGGGGGCGTTTCCAGTGCGCTGAACGAGATAGCGGCGCAGGCGGGGGTCGGCATGGTGCTGGAAGAGGCGCACATTCCTATCGGGGAGGAGGTGCGCGGCGCGTGCGAACTGTTGGGGCTTGACCCGCTGTACGTGGCGAATGAGGGGAAGTGTCTGGTTATTGCGGCGGAGTCGGTAGCCGACCGTGTGCTGGCCGCGATGCAGGCGCACCCGTTGGGCGCGAAGGCGGCCGCTATCGGGCGGGTGGTGGCGGAGCATCCGCGGCGGGTGGTGATGCGGAGCCGCATAGGGGGCACGCGCATTGTGGATATGTTGAGCGGGGAGCAGTTGCCGCGCATTTGTTAGGGTTGACAAAGTTATCCTGTTCCCCTATAATTGCGTGTGGGCCTCTAGCTCAATTGGCAGAGCAGCTGACTCTTAATCAGCGGGTTGTGGGTTCGAGTCCCACGGGGCTCACCAGCTTTCCAAAGCCATATCGTGCATATGGCTTTTGTTGTTCCCACGGCGGGAAAGAGCCAGACGGGAGCCAACGTTCTTGTTACGGTGCTTTTTTTGTGCGTTGCAGTAGCTCGCCTATAACACCACCACCCCAAGCAGGCCCCAACTGGCCACCACCCCCACGCACACCAGTGCAGCCAGCGTTATCAGCGCATAGTAGATCCGCTCGGCCAGCGACCAGAACCCCTCCCGCCACGATTGTACACTTCCCACCAGCATCACCAGCGATAACGCGACGCTGAGCAGCGGCAACAGAAATAGCCACCCCCACGAGGCCGGCACCCCGAACAAGATCATTGCGTCATTCGACAGCGCCAGTTCAAACACCATCCAGAGTAACCCCACCAGAAAGCCGGCCAGTACGACCCCGTTCAACCCCGACAACCACACGACAACCCGCGCCAGCAAAGGCGGCGCTGTCCGCTCCTGCTTCATGAACAACCGAATAAGCCACACCAGCGGCCATACCAGTACTACCGACAGCACGACGAGCAACCCGATAGCAAACAACCCCAACGAAAGCAGCGTCGTCCCCTCAAGGTTGGCAAACCGCAATAAATCGGGAGTGACAAATACATTCGCGGGGGTAAAGAAGGTTGGCGCTGGATGTTCGGCAATACAGGAACCATCCGGGGGCAGGGCCGGGTTATTGAGAAAATCGAAGATTATTTGATCGGCGCATTCATCCTGAAACGCGACCCCATGCCCGGTATGCAAAAAGGTATAGGTATAGCTGTGGTTCAGCGTCTGGGCCGCCTCTTCGCCAAACGCCGGCGGCGTGATAGGATCGAAGCGCCCCGACAGTATCAGCGTCGGAATATCGCTTACCACCGGTGCATCTACCCGCGCCCCCAACGTGTCCACATTCCACCAGTTGCACACCTCTAGCAGCATAGCGGCCTCGTCCGCTTCCCCCTCTGCTAACCAGGGCCGCACATCGGACAATGCCAGATCGTTGACGGTAAAATCGGCATCTTCGGCGCACAACACCGAATAGTACATACCATAGCTCACCGAGCGCTCGAACACGACCATGCTCATAATGCGCCCAAATACTGCATACTCGCCCGCCTGCACATCGGAGATCAGCATGGGCAAGGCCGGCAATACATCGCTTGAATAGAGCATCTGAAATAGGCCGCTCTGGAACATATCGCCATCCACCACCGCCTCATACGTCTTTCCCGTCTCCATATCGGTCATTGGCACCCGCGCCGGGTTTTCGTTCAGACGCGCTATCAGCGTCACGATGACCTGCTCAAGATCGGGGTAGGCCGCGTGACATTCGGCGTCGGCCTGGCAGGCCTTGAAGAGGGCATCAAAGCTCCGATCCATAGAGCGTGGCGCCTGGGTCAGAAAATTTATTTGTGGCGGAACAACCGCGTCAAGAATAACGCTCCTTAGTGCCTGGGGATGGTCGCGCATGGTATGTAGCGCCAGGAGCGTGCCATAGGAAACGCCATACAGGTTGATTTGCTCGTAGCCAAGCGCACGCCGTACATCGTCAATGTCGGCCGCGTTTTCCAGGCTGTTAAAGGCTGAGAGGTTGACCCCCGCGTCTACCAGCCGGGTGCGACACGCTTCTAACGCCTGTTGGTACAGGCCCTCTTCCTCTTCCTCCGGCAGGGTTTGATCAATGGTTGCAATCGTGACATCAAGCACCTCTGGGCAGGCCAGCGAAGGCTCCGAATATAACGTTCCGCGCTGGTCAAAGAGCACAATATCGCGGTTTATTGAAGTACGCACACGGGGATTGATCCGCAGCAAGGTTGTGTAGGTTTCAATGGTTGATCCGCCCGGCCCGCCCTGCGCCAGTATCAGCGGGTCGGGGACGGGGTCGGGATGCAGGCTTTTCAGAATAACGACGGCCAGGCGTATGGTCGGGCCCTGTGGGTTGGCGTGCTGCTCTGGTACCACCACATAGCCACACGTAATCGTTGCATCATCCAACGGTAGCGGTAATAGGGTGTCAAAGGTACACGCCGTCGGCTCAAACCGTGGCGTGTATGCGTCCTGGGCGTGGGCGACCCTCGCCGAAACATCCCGCGGCCCGAACACCCCCACCAGCACCACGATAACCAGCGCCACCACCCGCACCCATACCCATTGATATGCCCGCTGTCCCTGTTGCACGGCTCCTCTCCTCTTGTGCTATCTGTTGGTTATGCATTGGCCCACACCGGAGCCCACAGTGTACAAGACGTTTACTTCTCGTCAAGTGTTTCAATGCCGTGCCAGTCGGATGGAGCCCCCTGTACCATCAATTGGGCGGCCCGTTCTAGATAGAGTCGCGCCGCTCGATCTTCGGCATTTTCCTCTAACACCAGGCTAAACTTGACGGTAGACTCGGCAAACCGCTTGTTGTAATACAGGCTCAACCCCTCTTCAAAGGTAGCCTGGGTCTTGAGGAGCAGTTCAGACACCGATTCGGGGTTGCCATTGAGCAACTCAAACACGGAAACGGGATGGCCCTTGCCCTTGACCTGGACAATACCCAGAAAGCGGAAGTCATATTCATCGAAGTGTTCCAGGCGATTGAGCGTCTCAATACTCACAATAATGCTGGTCTGGTAGCGCTTGCTGAGCCCTTCGAGCCGCGCCGCCAGGTTGACCGCATCGGAAATGACTGTCCCTTCCATGCGCTCCTCTTCGCCAATGGTGCCAAGCATCAAGTTGCCGGTGTGGATGCCAATACCAACCTGGATGGGGACAAAGCCCTGTTGGGCGCGGTGGTCGTTGTAGGCCTTTACCTCGCGTTGAATAGCAATAGCGGCTTGCAGCGCATCGTCGGCCACGCGCGGGAAGATAGCCATAATACCATCGCCCATATACTTGTCAATAAACCCGTGGTACTGGCGGATAATGGGGCTGACGCGGCTCAGATAGGAGTTAATGAAGTTAAAATTTTGCTCTGGGGTCATCGTTTCCGAAAGCGTGGTAAACGAACGAATATCGGCAAACAACAGGGTCATCTCCATCTGTACGTGGTCGCCCAGGCGCACATCCATAATGCTCTCGTGTTGTAGCAGCAGGAGAAATTCGGTCGGGACAAAGCGACTATAGGCCAGGTTGAGCTCGACCATATGCGCATAGGCCTGTTCGCGGTCCCGCTCGGCCCGTTTGCGCTCAAGCTCGGCCCCCGCGCGGGCCGCAAATATCTTGAGTATCGGCAGGTCGCGGGCACAGTTGCCAATGGGGTGGGGGTGCATCACCACCAGATGACCCAGAATAGCCCCATCCGAATCGTGAAGGGGCACCCCGATGTAGGCGTCGTTCGATGGCTCGTTGGGGAAGCGTTCCTGTATTCCCTGTGCCAATACCACCACCTCGCCATTCAAGACCATTTCACAGGGAGTCCCGATAGCGCTATACTCCATGGGGTCGGCAAAGTCTGCGCCCTTCCAGAAGACCAGCGTCCGGACGCGCTTCTGTTCCACCTCTAGCATTTCGGTGACAAAGACGGCATCTACCCGCAGCGTACTGGACAGGTAGCGCACCAGCGAGCGGAAAAAGTTGGTGCCCGTGACTGAAGCGGTTCCCTCCACAATGTTGCGGAGCGTCTCTTCGGCCCGCTTGCGCTCCTGTACTTCGGCGGCCAATTCCAGCGTGCGCTGCTCGACGCGCTGTTCCAACGCCTGGTTGGTCTGGCGTAGTTGGCGTTGCAATTGACAAATGGTCATATGCGTATTGACGCGAGCTACAACCTCTTTGTGCTGAAGCGGCTTGGTAATATAGTCTACCGCGCCAATTTCAAAGCCGGTTACCTTGTCTACGGTGTCGGTCAGGGCGGTCATAAAGATAACCGGTATATGGCTCGTTGTCTCGTCGGCTTTGAGCCGGCGGCAGGTTTCAAAGCCATCTATGCCCGGCATCATAACATCCAGCAAAATAATATCTGGTTGGGCATAGGCTATTTGCTCAATGGCGCTTTCGCCATCTACGGCCACCAGCACTTCAAACCCGTGGGCATTGAGCACATTGAGCAATACCTCAAGATTGACGGGAATATCGTCAACAATGAGAATAGTCCCCTTGCCTTGCGGCTCTATCATGGTTCCTGCTCCATATAACGTGACACAAGCTCCCGTATCTCGCGTAGTTTGAATCCTCTGGCCAGGTGGCGTAGTTCGGCGGCAAAGGGTGCATAGGCGGCGTTGGACTGGGCCAGGCGTTCGCCAAGCTCGGTTATTCCCCGAATATTCCCCCGCTTCGATAAGTCCAGTAATACCGCCAGTTCGCTGGCCGGAGGGGCGACCATGGCGCCGGGTGTCTCCGGTGCGGTAGGTGGTTGCGGGGGTGGTGGCTCCTCTTCATAGACCCACTCTAGCCCCAGATGAATGCGCAATAGCTCTTCCAGGCGTTCCAGGCGGAAGGGCTTGGCAATAAAATCATTACAGCCCGCCTGCAAACTATCCTGGTAGTTGTGTTCAAAGGCGCTGGCCGAGATAGCAATAACCACAATCTCCTGCCCAATTCTGGGCAAGTTGCGAATGCGCCGCGTCGTCTCGAAGCCATCCATAACCGGCATACGCAAATCTACCAGCACGGCATCTGGCTGAAATTCTATCGTTTTGTTGAGCCCATCCAACCCGTCTACCGCTTCCAATACTTCAAAGCCAAGCGGCGCCAGCATATGAACCAGAACCGCGCGATTTTCCCATTTTTCGTCTACTACCACGATCTTGCGCCGCGGGCCCGTATACCCCCGAATGACCCGCGGGTCATCCCGTACTATCGGGGCAAAGTCGCGTATTTCGGGCAGGTGTATCTCAAACCAGAAGGTGCTCCCTTGCCCCACTGTGCTAGACACTTGCAACTCGCCCCCCATCATTTCCGAGAGTTTGCGCGTAATCGCCAACCCCAGACCCGTGCCATCCGTAGCCTGCGATGCTCGCCCGACTTGCTGGAAGGGTTGAAAAATCTCTTCGAGCTTATCGGGTTCTATGCCATAGCCAGTGTCTTCCACCTGGAACCGTAGCTTTTCCCCATGATACCCTACTTTAAAGACAACGCCGCCGGTGTCGGTGAATTTGATGGCGTTGCTGAGCAGGTTCAAGAGCACTTGCCGTAGCCGCTTTTCATCACCATAGGCGCCCAGGGGTAAGTCGGTCAACGGTTCGTAGAGGAAGGAGAGGTGCTTCTCTTCGGCCCGAACGCGCGTCACATCGGCAATATTTTTGAGCATATCGGGAAAGTGGAATTTGATCGGGTTGAGTTCCATCTTGCGGGCCTCTATCTTGGCCAGGTCGAGTATGTCGCTAATGAGCGTTAGCAGGTGTTCGCCGCTGCGTTGGATGATGTCCAACCCCTCGTACAATTCGGGGGAAAGATCGCGCTCCTTTAACAATATCTGGGTATAGCCCAGGATGCCATTCAGTGGGGTGCGCAGTTCGTGGCTCATATTGGCCAGAAACTCGCTCTTGGCGCGGTTGGCTGCTTCGGCTTCTTCTTTGGCGTGTTGGAGCGCCTGTTCGGTGCGGATACGTTCGAGCTCGGCGCCGGCGCGGTTGGCGTAGACATAGAGCATCGCCTCGCCCCACGCTGTCCAGGTGATGGGCCGCGTGTCCATAATAAACAGGTGCCCGATGGGCCGATTGGATAGGCTGAAGAGCGGCACCCCCCAGTAGCTCACGATCCCCATATCAATCAGCATGCTATCGGATGGAAATTTCTGGGGCACATCGTCGGCGTACAGTTGCATCCCGTGTTCCAATACCGTCTCGCAGGGCGTGCCCGCAATATCATATTCAAAGGGTGGCTGGTGTTTGCTACCGTCCCATAGCGCAATCGTCCGCAGGCGGGTATGGGTTGCGTTGGCCAGCTCGGCAATACCGGCAAATTGTACCTCTAGCACGGTACCCAGGTAGCGCACCAGGTTGTGAAAGAAGTTTTCCCCGATAGAGGCGGAGGTTCCCTGCATCAGGAGCCGCCACGCTTCGTCCTCTTGCTTGCGTTCGTGAATATCCAGAGTCGTCCCGACCATGCGGGTTGGCTTGCCTTGCGCGTCGGTTTCGACCACCTTGCCGCGGTCATAGATCCAGCGGTAGCTGCCATCTTTACAGAGCATGCGGTATTCAACGGAGTAAATTTCGGCCTGGTGCAGCAAGCATGTTTTGAAAGCGTCAAAGACCATGCTCTTGTCTTCGGGGTGAATAAGGGTGACAAAGGTATCTACATTCACGGCAAACTCGTGCGGTTCATAGCCCAACATACGGTAGTAGTTGTCGCTGACAAACGCCTGTCCCAGGGTCAGATCCCAGTCCCACAGGCCGTCGCGGGTGGCCTCAAGCGAGAGCGCCAGCCGGCGTTCAATCTGGCGCTGCGCCTCCTCGGCCTCCACCCGGTCGGAAATATTGAGCGCGACAGTTACAAACCCTTCCAGTGTACCCTCGTTGGAAAAGTGCGGGTTATAGATACCATAGTAGGTCATCGGCTTGTCGAGCCAGGGGAGGTGGAGCTGGTTGGTAAAGGAGGTTTGCTCGGTGCCATTGGATTGGGTAAAGAGGTTTTTGATCTGGGTGCTCAATTCGTTTGGGAAGGCCTCTTCTATTGTCTTGCCCACCATCTCGGCACCGGGGATGCGAAAGCCCTCTTCATAGGCTTTGTTGACCAGTCGTATCCGCATGTCGGTATCGAAGTAGGCGATATAGGCGGGGGCGCTATCTATGATGGTACGCAACAGCCGCTCGTTCTGGTGGCGGGCATATTCGGCGTGGTGGCGGTCAATCCCAATGGCTATAAGCTCGCTGATGATGGTGATCAGGCTTACGTCTTCCTCATCCCAGGTATGCGGTGCTTGCACGGTATCGAGCCCAAGCGTACCTACTACTGTGCCGCGATGGATGAGGGGGACATGCAGCAGCGATTGGATGGCGTACTGGTGGAGGAGGGAGCGCAAGGCGCTGTCGGGGGGCAAGTCGTCGGGCCGCGACACCAGCAACGACTGCCCCTGGAGCAGCGGGCCGAAGAAGGCGGTATGCTCTGCGGGGGGCATAGCCTGTATTGTATAGAGGAGCGGGGTCGTGTTGCTGGTGTGCCATTCGTGGTTGGTGCTACAGTCGGCCTGGTTGTGGTATACCTTGAAGAGGTAGGCGTGGTCGGCGCTGGTGATTGTGGCCAGTTCTTGCAGGGTATGGGCAATTGCCGAATCTATGTCGCGGTCTATAAACTGGTGCAAGATACGGTTTAACAATTCGTCCGTTTCGGCGCGGCGTTGTAGCCGGGCATTCTGCTCGTCCAGTTCGCGGGTACGTTCAGTTACTTGCTGCTCCAACTGGTAGCTATAGTCGCGCAGCAAATTTTCGGCCAGTTTGCGGTCGGTAATGTCGTAGACCGAGCTAAACAGGGCCCGTTCGCCCCGAAAGCAGAGCGTATTGAGCGACAGCGTGGCCCAGAAGGGGGTGCCATCACTCCGTTTAAACAAAATTTCGTGATTGTAGATCTGCCCTTCGGTTTCAACCTTGTGCAACACCTCGTCGCGGTCTGCTTTGTCGGCGTAGAAGTCGGGCGATACCTGCCCGATAAGCTGATCTATGGGGATGCCGAGCGCTTCGCTCATACAGGTGTTGGCGTAGAGAATAAGCCCATCCGACAGGCGGGTGATGATCATGGGTACCGGGCTGGCTTCAACAATCGTGCGAAACCAGGTTTCACTTTCACGCAGGGCTTGCTCGGTGCGGAGCCGTTCGGCTATCTCCTGGCGCGTGGCGACCAGCAAGCGGCTGTTCTCTTGCCGCAACGCGGTCAACTCTTCCAATAATGCTTCGCGGCTTTTGTCTTCGTCGTTCACGATGCTACCCTCCTCATTGAACTGATGCGCCGGGCGACCCGAACACGCCATTATACCAGATTCGTCTGATTATGTAGGGTTATGGTGCTTCCGTTACGGTTCGCATCTGGGGAGACACCCGCGCTCCCAGGAACCATTCCATTACTGGTGAACAGGTACGCGCTTCCGTATCGCATACCTGCGCACACGTACCGGGGAGGGCCTTTTCTCCGCAGGGGGGCATAGCCGTGCGCCGCTCCTGGCCACGTTCAGAAGGGGATAGCACACCCCACACGACGGTACTATCCTGCTGGCTCTTCTGGGTATCACAAACCGGCTCATAGTCTGGCGGGTCGGCAACCCCGGGCCCTATCGTTGCTTACCCCCGCTGCAATCGGGTCAAGAGTTCATGCATCGCGTTGTTCGTAAACGCCACATCGTCCGGGTGCGAGAGCATCTCATCGGGAGATTGTATGTACGGGCCCGTCCCCAACTCATTGGCGCAGTGGTGAACGATGTCGCGGATATTGCGGGGGGTCATCTCTAAATGAAATTGTAGCCCCACCACGCGCGCCCCATACACAAAGGCCTGGTGGGTACACCCCTCGCTAGAGGCGATATGTACCGCGCTGTCTGGCAGGTCAAACGTATCGCCGTGCCAATGAAACACGTTGAAGCGGGGCGGCAAAAAGCGGAAGAGCGGCGACTCTTGCCCCGCCTCGGTGAGCGTAATCGGAAACCAGCCAATCTCCTTGTGCTGGTTTGCGTAGACCCGTGCGCCTAGCACCTCCGCAACCAGCTGTGCGCCAAGACAGATACCAAGCACGACCTTCTTGTGTTTGATAGCCTGTTCAATAAACCGCTTTTCCTCGACCAACCATGGGTACTGCGCCTCGTCGTACGTGCTCATGGGCCCGCCCATCACAATCAGCCAGTCAATGGCGTTGATATTGGGTATGGGTTCGCGCTGGTAAAACCGGGTGACTGTCACCGGATGGTGATTCAGTGCTACCCAGTCGGCAATACCGGCAAGCCCTTCAAACGGCACATGTTGGAACATATGAATATGCATAACCACTCCTCTTCGGCGGTCTTTCCCCTTACGCCCGGTGCAGATTATCCGCCTTGTTCTTCGACTCTATGAACGTAACTGGTAGGACAAATTTGGAATGCGGATGGCGCGGCCTCCCATCGGGCCGGCCCGTGTCGGGCTCGCGCCTCCTCTCCCAAATTTGCCTTCTTTCTCCACTTTACGAGGGTACACAGTTTGTTATTCTATGGTACTATAGAAAGTAGTAATTAGGATGGGGGCTGTTGTATCTTTCTCCGGGGGGCGGGGCTCCGGAGTGGTTGCGTGTGGATGAAAGACGGGGCTCCTGGAGATTGTAACCAAAATTTAGTATATACCCCTTGCATGAAAGAGAAGAAACGGGTATTCTGACACCTTACACGACCCGACTCAATACCGGGGTGTCGAGTTGATCAAACGAGTGAATTGCGAAAAACCAACACACGAATTATGGAGGCACATATGAACAGTGTCGGAGTTTTTGAGCGGGCCCATATTGTCGAAGTCGAAGAAGGGTCAGAGTACATTACCAACCTCTTGCAGGAACGCGAACAACTGCGCCGATATACCGAGGAGTTGGAGCGGGCCCTGAAAGCTACGCAACGCCAACTGGAAGAGCGCCAGCGTATGGATGTGTGGATGCAGGGGTTGCTGAACCATTCGCCGGCCGGGGTGTTTGTGAAAGATACCCACGGGCGCTACCTCTTTGTCAATCAACGCACCGCGGCATCCTTTCAACTCACCCCGGAGCAGATTATTGGCAAAACCGATGATGAGCTTTTCCCCAAACGTTCGGTGGAGAAGTGGCGCATGTATGATGAGCCGGTGACCGAAGAGGGCAAAACGGTGAAGATAGAGGTGGTGTTGCACCAGGAAGATGGGTTGCATACCTATCTGGTGACGCGCTTCCCCCTCTACGATGATCGCGGCCATATTTACGCTTTTGCGGGCGTTTCGGCTGATATTACCGACCGCAAGCAAACCAATACTGCGCGGGCGGTGATGCAATTGCAAATTAAGGATGCACAGCAGGAAACCCTACGCGAGCTTTCCACCCCGCTGATGCCGTTAGCTGACCATGTGATTGCCATGCCGCTGATTGGCACGATTGACGAGATACGCGCCAAGCAGATTATGGAGACAATTCTGGATGGGGTGTCGCGCTATCGGGCCGAGATTGCCATTCTGGATATTACCGGGGTCAAGACCGTGGATACGCAGGTGGCCCAGGCCTTGCTCCACACGGCCCACGCTGTCAAGATGCTTGGGTCCCAGGTGATTATTACCGGCATTCGCCCCCCGATTGCCCAGGTGCTGGTGCAACTGGGGATTGATATGGAGGGCATTATTACGCGCAGTACCTTGCAAAGCGGCATTGCGTATGCGCTCAACCGGTAAGCGCCGGCTCTGGTGGGCCCGCTGCGAAGGCTACGGGGGGAGGGCCGGGTAGCCCGCCTGGCCACGCCGCCCGGCCGCCCCCCCAAATTGGGGCTCACAATAGCGTCAGGGATGGTATAATGGGTGCAACGTGTACTGCAATGAGGGTGCCATGCCTGACGAGAACGCAATTGCCGAACAAAAAAACTTGCTTGCCACGCACCGCAACCATCTGTACGAACTCCTGAAACAGCGGGGGGCGCTTGGCCTGTATGCCCCCGCTCACGTTAATACCGAGATAGACGAATACCGCGCCGCCATTGCCCGCGTCAAAGCCGCCCTGCGCCAGATGGGCCATATCCCCGATGACCACCCCGACGACCACGCTCCCGCTCTGCCCGCTCCGCCCGCTCCGCCCGCTCCGCCCGCCGACCCCGCACCTATCGGCTATCGGCTATCGGCTATCGGCTATGTTCCCCGCGCCCCCACGCCCGACTTTGTGGGCCGCACCGAAGAAATATCCGCCCTGCTGAATACGCTCACCAGCGGCAACGGCACCGCCGCGATTAGCGGCATCCGTGGGATGGGCGGCCTGGGCAAGACCGAGCTGTCGCTGGTGGTAGCCTTCCACTTGCGGGAGACGTTCCCCACGCAGATTATGCTGCACCTGGCCGGCGCCAGCGATAGTCCCCTCTCGCCCGAAAGCGCCCTGCAAGCGGCCATCCGCCCCTTTGCGCCGGCCGCCAAACTGCCCGACGACCTGCCCGCGTTGCAGGCGCTCTACCGCGCCTACCTGGAAGAGGCCGGCACGCCGGTGCTCATTCTCGCGGACGACGCACGGGACGAGTCCCAGGTACGCCCCCTGCTGCCGCCGCCCGGCTGTGCCCTGCTGGTGACAAGCCGCTTCTTGATAGAGCTACCCCGGATGATGACCCGTACGCTTGGCACGCTTGACCCCACCGACGCAACCGCCCTGCTGTGCGAGATAT
>DAOTUK010000020.1:0-4149 GCA_034437375.1 Chloroflexaceae bacterium
GGGGCAGGGGATAGGGGGCAGGGGATAGGGGATAGGGGATAGGGGAAGCATTGGCTAACGGCTAACGGCTACCCGCTACCAGCGGCCATCGCGTTGACCAGGCGGCGCGTCTCGTGCAGCACGGCCACCATCCGCAGATAGTGGGCGATCTCCTCTGGCGCGAGGGCCCGCCCCTTGCGCTGCTGCAACCATTGGCGCAGCGGTTGATAGCTCCCCACCGGCGTTTCCCACAGGTCGGGCGCTATGCCGACAAATGCCTGGCCCGCGTTGATAGCGACCGCACCGGGGGTTGAGTCGGCGGGCGGGGTATAGCGCACAGCGCGTACCACGGTATCGCCCCCCCCCACAAACGCCGCGGTCGGGTGGGACGGGGCCGCGTGGGGCGGGCGATGGAGCGCGACAAGCGCCGCCCCCCACTCCGCCAGCGCCGCGAGGTGGGCCACGTCGCGGGGTAGGGGTACCCGCGGAAAGTCGAGGCGCAACACCGCGGCATACCGCTCGCGGTAGGCGGGGTGGTGCAGCACCGCGTAGACGTAATGCAGAATATCGGCGGGGCCCACCGTGCGCGGCAGGTCGTCGTGGGCGCGGGGGTCGAAGGGAATACCCAGGTGGCGCGTCAGCGCGGCGACGAAAGCGGGGGCCAGGTTGGGCTCGGCGGGGGCACGGTAGAGCGGCAGCAGGTAGGCATTCTCGCGCGTCTTATTCGAGAGGGCGCAGCATTCGGTGAGCGTGTCGGTGATGCTGATGAGGGCCCAGGGGCGCGTCTCCTGCGATTGCTGGCGCGTTACCAGCAGGGCCAGATTATCGCCCCCCCGCATATGCTGCATCAGGTGCAGGCGGGGCCGCCCGACAATGGCGGGGTGGTAATAGAGGTAGCGATAGTCGAAGGGGCGATAGAGACAGCGCACGATATGGGCTTGCCAGTCGGGGGCGGCGCTGAGAGCGCGGCGGGCGTCGGCTAGTCGCCAGTCGGCGGTATCGCGCAGGCGGTAGCGCTGGCGTATCTCCGCATCGTCAATCGAACGATCACGTAACGCGGCGATGCGCTCCTCAAGCGCGGCCCGCTCAAACGCAAACGCAACATGGTCGCGGTGCGTTTTGATGCCCGTGAGCGCCAGGGGAAAGATGTCGGTGAGTTTCCACCCGTGGGCGTACGCGGCCTGGGTAGCGCTATCGTGCGGCACGAGGAGCCAGAAGGGCGCCGCCGGCGCGAGGGGTTGCCAGTCCAGCGTGTCTATGCTGCCACGTTGCAACTGCGCCTCCTTCGCGCTGCGTGGGCCCCACATATCGGCGTAGCAGACGCGGGCGGGGGCCGCGGTGCGGGGCCGCACAAAGAGCGCAATCGCAATACCCTGCTGGATAGCAAAGACATTCTCATCGCGCTGGCCGTCCGGGCCGTGGCCGCTGCGCCGCGCATTGCCGTGTAGATTGAGCACGTAGGCGTGGGGGAAGGTTGCAAGCAGCGATTGGCGCATCGTGCGAAACGTCACCGTGTCCAGGTAGCTATGGTTGGTGACAAAGGCCAGGATGCCCGCGCCGGCCTGCTCAATGTGCCACTGGCCATAGCGTAGAAATTTCACATAGTCATCAAGCAATGGCTTGGGATTCTGTTCGGTTGTCCCATCGTGGGGGTAGTAGTGGGCGCGTATCGGCTCGTCCCACGCGCCGCGGTTGGCAGAGATAGCCGCATAGGGCGGGTTGCCCAGGATCACCGGCAGCGTATCGCCCCCCGCCAGGGCCGCCTCCCACGGACTCCGTAGCGCGTTGGCCAGCGCCAGGCGCAGGGGCGCGTCGCCGCGGTAGCCAGTCTGGTGCAGCAGCAAGCGTAAGTTCAAACCAGCGATGATGTAGGGCGCAACCAGCATTTCAATACCGTAGAGCCGCGGCAGGAGCGACCGCGCTACATAAGCCGACCACGTCTCCGGGGCGGCGTGGGCGATGTGGGCGGTGTGGATGTGGCGGATAAGCGCGTGCAAAAACGTACCGGTGCCCATCGCGGGGTCAAGCAGCAGCACGCGCTCGGCGGACAGGCCGGCCGGTGTGGCGCAGTGGCGCTTGAGCAAGGTATCTACGGCGCGTACCATCCAGCAGACGACCGGCGCGGGGGTATAGTAGACGCCGTGGCGCTGGCGTTGGGCCGGGTTATACGCCGCCAGAAAAGCCTCGTAAACGTGTAGCACCGGGTCGCTTGTCGGGCCGGCGGTATCGTGCGGCTGAACGAGCGCGGGTATATTGGCGTGCTCTAGCATAGCGTGCCCCTCTGCCAGCAGGGAGCGCAGCCGGGCGTCCGACGGGGTGGGTATGTCTGGCAGCGGAGCGGACGGCAGCGCGGCGCGGGCAAACAGACCGTACACCACCGTCTGGGCGTAGGTATCGGCAAGCGCGGCGGGCGAGAGCGGCGGCAAGGGGGCGGTATGGGCCAGGTCGTGTGCAAGCAACTGGCGGGTGTGGGGGGTGGTGTGTTCTACGACAGCGCGTATCTGGTGGGCCAGGTGGGCCAGCCGGTGGGCCAGGTGGGCCACCGCAGGACAAGTATTCATCGGCGTGGCCCCCTGGGAACCTTATTCAGCCAGCACCACACAGTTTCGCCCTTGTCGCTTGGCCCGATATAGCGCATCATCGGCTACCTTGTTGATAACCACCGGATCTTGAAAGGTTGGGAAGTCTGCTATGCCGCAACTAAAGGTCACGCGGAACTCGTCGGTTTCGGTATACTGGCGAATCTGGGCAAAGTCGGCGCGGATTTCGTCCAGCACCTTAACCGCGGTGGGCCCCTTTGTGTCGGGCAGCATGACGGCAAATTCTTCGCCGCCGTAGCGTCCGATAATATCGGTGCGGCGCAGGCGTTGTTGCAACATCCGGGACAGGCTCTTGATAACGCGGTCGCCGGTGGGGTGGCCATAGGAATCGTTAATCATCTTGAATTTATCAATATCGAGCATGGCAAAGGAGAGGCTCGTATGGCGACGGCGGGCCTGGATAACCTCGCGGGCTAGTTGCTGCTTGGTGGTGGTGTGGTTGAGCAGGCCGGTCAAGCTATCGCGTACCATGGTGGTGCGCAGCATCCGCGAGCGTTGGGCCCGCAATTGTACCGCCGAGATGAGGTGCTCTGGCTGAATATCCTTGGTTAAAAAGTCGTCACCTCCCTGGCCCATAGCCTGCAATTGCTCGTCTACGTCGGTGACGGTGGAAAGAAAGACGATGGGAATACCAACAAAGGTTTCTTGCTGGCGTATGACCGAGGCCAGTTCAAGCCCGTTGCATTCGGGCATATGCACATCCATCAATATCAGGTCGGGGTGAAACTCGATCAATGGTTGCATCACCAGCAAGGGGTTTTTGACAAAGAGGGTTTCCATAGCGCTGTGCTGCAATACCTGCTCATACAGAGCCCCGATGTCGGGGTCGTCATCTACAATAAGGATACGGTAGGGTTCCGGGATGGTGGGGTTGGTCAATTCGTCAAGCGTATCTATCAGGGTGGCGATGTTGACGGGTTTGGTAAAGTAGGCTTTGCCGCCAACCCGCACAGCTTGCAGGCGGGCCAGGATGTCGTCCCGAATGGACATAAACATAACCGGGATTTCGGCACACATATGTTGCACATCTTGAATAGCCTCTATGCCGGCCAACCGATCCTGGGGAAAGACAATATCCATAATGATGGCGGCCGGGCGGGTGGTCTGGAGCTGTTGCTTCATTGCGTGGGGGGTGTGGAAGATGGAAACGTCGTAGCCAAAGTGGCCAATTTGCAGGGCGAGATCCTGGGCCTGGCTTGTATCGTCTTCCACCAGGAAGATGCGGCGGTTGCGGGTGGGGTCGGGGGTGAGCAGGTGGTAGTCGTAGTCGGTATGGCCGGTGGCTTGTAGTATCACGTTATCGGCGCGCTTGTGGTAGTGCACAAAGGCTTCATAAAGCGATAGGGAAGCGCTTTGATCGGTGAGATCTGCCCGCCCACGCCGCTCTTCATAGGGGCTGTAGGCGTTGCCGCGAAATTGGGATTGGGGGCTGTAAAAAGCCCGCTGATTGATGAATTGATCCTGGTAAGCATACCGGGCTTGAACTGAAAGCTGTTCATTGATCTGGTACCGCGCCAGGGCCGAGGTTTGCAGCACTTCTGTTAATCCATCATTGGTATTCAACTCCACC
>DAOTUK010000021.1:0-4987 GCA_034437375.1 Chloroflexaceae bacterium
GTCAACTGGGAATACAACGCCTGGGGCGGGAAATATCCGCCCTATGATCTGGATAACCAGGTCGCGGCGCGGATGGCGCAGGTGCTTGGTGTTGACGTATGCGATGGTGGGATGGTGTTGGAAGGCGGCTCGGTAGACGTGAATGGCCAGGGGGTACTGCTCACGACGGAGGCGTGTTTGCTCAACCCCAACCGCAACCCCCACCTGAGCCGCGCTGCCATAGAGCAGCACTTGCAGGATTGGCTTGGTGTCCATACCATCCTCTGGCTTGGCGATGGCATTGTTGGCGATGATACCGACGGCCACGTAGATGACCTGACGCGCTTTGTGTCCCCCGATACGGTCGTAACGGCGGTAGAGGATGACCCCGCCGATATGAACTATGCCCCATTGCGCGAAAACCTGCGCCGCCTGCATACTATGCGCGAGCAATACGGCATCCCGCGCCACATTGTCGAATTACCTATGCCGCCGGCCGTGGTCTACGAGGGCGAACGCTTGCCGGCCAGCTATGCCAACTTTTACATTGCCAACCACGTGCTGCTGCTGCCCTGCTTCGACCACCCCCGCGACCAGCAGGCGCAGCAGATTCTTCAGCAATGCTTCCCTACCCGTGAGATTGTGGGCATCAACTGCACTGATCTGGTGTGGGGGTTGGGGGCGTTCCACTGCCTGACGCAACAGGTGCCAGCGTGATACCTGTGACGGGTGAGGCGTGCGGCGAAGCGACGCGATATGAACGCACGTCACGCTACCGAGGAGCTCTCGCGCCTCACCCGAACCTGGTATGATGGAGAGCATTCTAGCGCATATGCGAGGGCAATATCTTCAGGCGGGTGCGGTATTTGGCTACGGTGCGGC
Source organism: Chloroflexaceae bacterium (assembly GCA_034437375.1). Classification (GTDB taxonomy): domain Bacteria; phylum Chloroflexota; class Chloroflexia; order Chloroflexales; family Chloroflexaceae; genus JAAUSY01. Next base: position 862 of record DAOTUK010000021.1, read on the forward strand.
GGGCCACCCGGTAGCCGCGCTCGGTGAGCAGATGCGCCAATTGCTGATCGCTGAGTGGCGTTGTTTCATTTTCTACCAGTTCCTTGAGCATATCCTGCGCGCTCCGTGCCGACTCAAATAGGGCGCTCAGCGGTAGCAGGGTGCGGTCGGGCAAAAGCGCCGATTTCTCAGCCACCGCCCGGCTTACGGTGGACTCGTGCAATCCAAGTTCGGTGGCTATCTCGGCGCGGGTCATGGGGGCCAGGTAGCGCATACCACGGCGCAGAAAATCGTGTTGCCGCACCACAATGGTCTGGCCAATCTGCTGAAGGGTTGTTTCACGCTGGCGCAGGTTGGCGAGGAAGACGCGCGTGCGCGAGACATAGGCTTGCACGTGGGTGCGTTCCTCCTCATCCAGCGTGGCCGTATTGCGGGCTAACTCCTGGTAGAGCGGGTTGAGCCGTAACAGTCGCCGTGTTGAAGTGGGCACCTCGACTACAAAGGCGCCTTCTTTTTCAGTAATAATTATGTCGGGCATATGGTAGCGTGTGCGGTCGGGTTCTGGGGCCGGCTGGTGGGCGGCCAGCGATGGGTAGGGCCACAGGTGGCGTTGGATAAAGGCCTGGGCCGCTTCCACCTCCTCTATGCTAATGCCAAGGGCCTGGGCAATCTGCTTGTAGGCGTGGTGCCCCAATGCATCCAGGTAGTTTTGCACAATGGCCGCGGCATGCGGTTGCGTTATGCCCTGCGCGTCCAGTGCGGCTATCTGTACCAGCAGGCATTCGCGGGTGTCGCGGGTGGCGATACCGGGCGGCCCGATTTCGCGCAGGCGATGCAGCACGCGCTCGACGCACGCTATGTCTACGGCCAGCATGGCGGCGATGTCGGCCGGCGCGTCGGCAAGAAAGCCCTGTTCGTCCAGGCTCCCCACCAGCGCTTCGGCTATGGCATGATCATGCGCTGGCAGGCTTGCGTAGAGATCCATCAAGAGCCCCTCGCTCAAGTCACGCGGGGCGGCCACAAATTGCAACTGGTCGGTGTCGTCGTCGCGTTCGGTAAGGGGAGAGGCCGGGTCTGCCGATTGTGAAACGCAGCGGAGACAAATGCCGCCGACCAGCGGCCCGCCGCAAATGTCGCAAGGCGTTTCGTCGGTTTCGCACTCTTCCAGGGAGGGATTTTCGGTCAATTCCTGCTGGATGGCCTGGTGCAAGTCCTGGCTTGGTAGGATAAGCAGGTGGGCCAGGTTGAGCATTGCCGGGTTGGCTTGCATCTCCATCTGTGGAGCCATCATCATATCAATCATAGCCGTATCCTCTTGTTTGGTACTCCGCACTCCAGTGATGAATGGGTGAGGCGGTGTTGTATGATACGTATGCGCTTGTTGGTAGCACACTGGGGTTTCTGGTCTTCTGTCGCTGTTTGTTTTGCAAGAAGTGTGCCAGGGGTGTAGTGAGGCCGGGTGTGGCGAGAAGGCGGGGATGGACGAGGTTGTAGATATATCAAGGTATTATGGTACCATATTCAGGCGCAGTTTGCTGCTTGCACGCTTGCGGTGTGATTGCTTTTGTGGTATTTCAAAAATTCCCCAAAATTGGGTCTTGACAACCCTGTAGAGGGGTGCTATACTATCAAAGTCATTGAAACGTTATTCCTTAATTTTTGGTTAAGGAATACTTCTCAACAGTATATGTTCCTGGTTTCGTAGCTTTGTTGCAGCAATCGTAAAGGATGGTATAGGGCTATGCTCTATGCCTCATTTATTTGGGTTCCAGGTCTGTTGAGAGTCACAGTTCTTGCCTATGGGTAGGAAGTGTGGGCGATATTGTTTGTACCTTACCAACCGCATAGCTCACCAAGACGAGATCACCGAGTCGGGCCGGGGAGGCACGTTCCCCCGCGTCCGCAGAGGAAATGGATAGATCATCGCAGCAGAACACCCCGACTACCATGAACGTGCGTGCAAAGAAGACATGAAGAGCACACGGAGGATGCCCAGGCTTTGCGTGCCGAAGAAGGACGTGGCATCGCAGCGAAATGCGTGGGGGAGCGGCGAGCACGCTTTGATCCCACGATGTCCGAATGGGGCAACCCGCCACATGAGTGGCACCACCTTCGGGTGGAGGGAACCAGGCGAACTGAAACATCTCAGTAGCCTGAGGAAGAGTGAACCAGACCCGTAGTAGTGGCGAACGAACCGGGTTTAGGCCCAAACCGTTATCGTGCCAAGCAGCCAGGCGTTGCGATAGCGGGGTTGTAGGACCGACATGGACGCGCTGGCTTCGCGTCCCGATGGATATTCCTGTCAGCAGAAGGCGCTTGGAAAACGCCGCCAGAGCGCGTGAAAGCCGCGTATGTGACCCAGGAGTAGCGTCGCGTCGGCACCTGAGTAGGGTCGGACACGTGACATCCGGCCTGAACCTGGGGGGACCACCCTCCAAGGCAAACTACACGCAAAGACCGATAGCGGACAGTACCGTGAGGGAACGGTGAAAAGTACCCCGGCGAGGGGAGTGAAAGAGTACCTGAAACCGTGTGCTTCCATGCAGTCGAAGGGTGAGATCATCGCAAGATGGTCGCCTGACGGCGTGCCTTTTGGAGTATGATCCGTCGAGTTACCCTCTGTGGCAGGTTAAGGCAGTAACAGCCGGAGCCGCAGTGAAAGCGAGCCTGAAGCGGGCGCAGGTCGCAGGGGGTAGACCCGAAACCGTGTGAGCCACCCATGGGCAGGCTGAAGCGTCCCTAACAGGACGTGGAGGGCCGAACCGGTGTCTGTTGCAAAAGGCTCGGATGACCTGTGGGTAGGGGTGAAATGCCAATCGAACACGGAGATAGCTGGTTCTCCCCGAAATGTATTGAGGTACAGCCGTGGAAAACCGTACGGTCGGAGGTAGAGCACTGTTGTTATGCGGGGGCTTCACCGCTTACCAAATGACGGCAAACTCCGAATGCCGATCGTAGCAACCACGAGTGAGACGGCGGGTGCGAACATTCGTCGTCGAGAGGGAAACAACCCAGACCTGCTGCTAAGGTCCCCAAGTGAATGCTGAGTGGGAAAGGTTGTGTGACCGCCCAGACAACCAGGAGGTTGGCTTAGAAGCAGCCACCCTTGAAAGAGTGCGTAATAGCTCACTGGTCGAGTAGTCATGCGCCGACGCTGTAACGGGGCCAAGCATTCCACCGAAGCACAGGATGGTCGTCAGACCATGGTAGGGGAGCGTCGTCGTTCCATCGAAGGTCGAGCGGAAGCCCGGCTGGAGGGGCGACGAGTGCGAATGACGGAATGAGTAACAGAGAAGGGGGATGAGAACCCCCCCCACCGAAAGCCTGAGGGTTCCGCCGCAAGGATGATCCGCGGCGGGTTAGTCGGGCCTAAGGCGCAGGCGAAAGCCGAAGCTGATGGACAACAGGTTTGATATTCCTGTACCACGGACAACCGTTTGACAGATGCAGGATGCTGAGGGGGAAGTGTCGCGGCGAGACGAGCGCCGTCCAAGCTGGTAGGGAGTCGGGGGAGGGAAGTCCCCCCCGATGATGACCGAGAGGCGAGGGAAAGGGCATTCCGCAAGGAACGCCCGATGACATGGCACCTGAGCAGCCGAGAAAGGCCTGCTATGGAGGTTGTTTCGTGCCCGTACCGCAAACCGACACAGGTAGGCGCGTTGAGGAAACGCAGGTGGACGAGTGATCCCTGGTTAAGGAACTCGGCAAATTGACCCCGTACCTTCGGAAGAAGGGGTGCTGCACCCTGGTGAACCCACATGCTGGGGGAGCGAGGAGCAGCCGCAGGACCAGGCCCAGGCGACTGGATACCAGAACCACAGCTCCCTGCTGAAGCCGCAAGGCGACGTATAGGGGGTGATGCCTGCCCAGTGCTGGAAGGTTAAGGGGAGGGGTGCAAGCTCTGAACCGAAGCCCCAGTGAACGGCGGCTGTAACTATAACAGTCCTAAGGTAGCGAAATTCCTTGTCGGGTAAGTTCCGACCCGCACGAAAGGCATCACGATCTGGGCACTGTCTCAACCAGGGGCTCGGTGAAATTGCAGTGACGGTGAAGATGCCGTCAACCCATAGCAGGACAAAAAGACCCCGTGGAGCTTTACTACAACTTGCCATCGGGTCAGGGCGTAGGATGCGTAGGATAGGTGGGA
>DAOTUK010000022.1:0-24476 GCA_034437375.1 Chloroflexaceae bacterium
GGTTGGGGGGGGAGAGGCGGAGGGTCGTCTATGCGTTCAACCAGTTGTTGGATGGTGTGAATGGTCGCTTCTTTGCGCTGGTCGGTGGTGCGGCGCTGGATGGCTCTGGTAACACAGCCGAGCAAATCGGTTGGTTCGCAGGGCTTGTGCAGGTAGTCGTAGGCACCGGCGCGGAGGGATTCAATGGCCGTTTCTATGGTGCCAAAGCCGGTCAGGATGATGACTTCGGTGAGCGGGTCGCTGGTTTTGGCGGCGTGGAGGATGTCTATCCCATTGACGGCCCCCATTTGAATGTCGGTGATAACCACATCGTAGGTCTGGTTGGCGCTGGCCGCTTCCTGAAGCATATCTTGCGCTTGTTCGCCGTTGGCCGCTTCGTCTACCTGGTGGCCCGCTTTGCGGAGCACCACAGCAATAGAGCGGCGGGTTGATTCCATATCTTCCACAACAAGTACCTGGGCCATAGCGTTGCGTGCTCCTTTAGTCTGGGATAACCGGTAATACGACAGTGAAACTGCTGCCGGCGCCGGGTGTGCTTTCGACCAGGATGTGTCCCCGGTGCTGCGTGACGATCTTCTGGCTAATGGCCAGACCCAGGCCCGTGCCATGGGGCCGGGTGGTGAAGAATGATTCGAAAATTTGTGATTGTATGTCGGCGCACATTCCTTCGCCCGTGTCGGTGATGGTTATGGTAATGTTGGTGGCGGGCGGGTGGTCGCAGACGGCTCGGGTTTGCAGGGTGAGGCTTCCGCCGCTGTCCATTGCGTCAATGGCGTTATTGATCAGATTGAGCAGGACCTGGGTCAGTTGGTCGGCGCGTCCGTGCATCAGGGGCAGTCCTGGTTGCAGGTGGGTCTGGGTGTTGATAGCGTTCTTGGTGAGGGTGCCGCTCATCAGGAGCAAGACTCGTTCAATGAGCGCGTTGACATCTACCGGGCTTGGTTTGCTGGTTTCGGGTTGGAAGAGGTGGAGCAACTGCCGTACAATGGTGCCGACCCGGTCTATCTCGTCGCGCACCAGTTGCAGATAGGTTCCGCGTTGGGGGTCGTTTTCGTCGTTGGCCAGGTAGAGAAAGTTGCGGATAGTTTGCAGGGGGGAGTTGATTTCGTGGGCGACGGTGGCGGCCAGTTTACCGCTGGCCTCAAAGCGTTCGTTCTCTATCATAAGCGTTTCCAGTTGCAGCGTTTCGGTGATGTCTACCATGTGTAGAATGACTTGCTCAAGGGTGTGCTCCGGGCTGAAGAGCGGCAGCGTTTGTATATCGAGGATGTGGACTTGCCCCCCGGCCGCGACAAAGCGTTCGCGTCGCCGTCGCGGGCGGCCATCGTTGAGCGTTTGCAGGGCCAGGTCGCCGCGAAAGGTGGGCCAGGTCTGGTTGCAGAGCTGTTCCCAGGACTGGCCGTGCAAGGCGTCGGGGGTAGTGTCGAAGCGCCGGGCCAGTGGTTCGTTGGCGATGAGAATATGGCCGTTATTATCCAACAGCACCAACCCATCGTCAATGCCGTTCATAATGGTGTGCAGGGTGTCGCGGCTCTGGTGCAGGTGGCGGTTGATCTCTTCCATGCGGGCATAGGCGGTTTCGCGGGCGGCCTCGGCCTGTTTGCGTTCGGTAATATCTTCGACAAAGCCTTCCAGGTAGCGGTAGTGGCCCTGCTCATCACGGATGGCCCACATGTTTAACGTACCGGTAATTTCGTGGCCGCCCTTGCACCGGTAGCGAATTTCGGCGCGTATAGCCTGCTCCTTCCCGGCCATGATTTGCTGGACAATGGCGCGGCGCTGTGAGGGGATGACGTATAGTTGTTCGGCGGCGTCGGTGATGTCGGCTATCAGCTCGTGGGGCGTGGCATAGCCAAGCATATGCGCCAGGGCCGGGTTGGCGGCCAGTACCCTGCCGTCGGCGGTGCTCTGGAAGATGCCAATAGTAGCATTTTCAAAGATGCTGCGGTAGCGGGCCTCGCTTTGGCGCAGCGCCTCTTCGGCCTGTTTGCGTTCGGTAATATCCTCAATAAAGCCTTCTAGATAGCGCACACTGCCGTCATCGTTGCGGACAATCCATATATTCAGGTTGCCCACCAGTTCCTGCCCATCCTTGCGGCGGTAGCGATTTTCAAAGCGGGCCGTGCTCTCGCTTTCGAATACCGAACGTATAACATGCTCACGCTGCGATGGGTTGACATAGATTTGTTGGGCTACGTCGGTTATGGAGTCCATAGCATCTTGAATCGAATCGTACCCAAGCATATGGGCATAGGCTTTGTTAATGGTGAGTATCTGCCCTTCTGGGGTAGATTGGAAGATGCCAATGGTGGCATTTTCAAAGATACTGCGGTAGCGAGCTTCGCTCTCGCGCAGGGCTTCTTCCATGCGCTTGCGCACGGTCATATCGGTGGAGATAGTGCCGACGGCATTGATATGGCCCTGCTCGTCGTACAGGGGGAATTTGATGGAGAGGAAGGAGTGTATCCCATCGTCTCCCTGGAAGGTTTCGTCAAAGATGATAGGTTGGCCGGTGTCAAGAATCTGGGTATCTTTGCTGCGCCAGCTTGCGACAAATGCGGGTGGGAATAGTTCGTCGTCGGTTTTGCCCAGAATGTGCTCACGCGCCATACCCATCAGGTTGGCGCAGTGCTGGTTGACCAGAATGGCTCGCCCTTGCCGATCCTTCACATAGATGCTGGCGGGCGAGTGTTCAATGATGCCGCGCAGAAAGGCCTGGCTGGCCTGGAGGGCGTTGTTTTTGGTTTCGAGTTCCTGGCGTACGGCGTCAACCTGGAGCATCGCCTGGTAATACTCCTCTTGTTGCGCCACGCTCCAGCGGAGTTTCTCCTGGGCCCGTTTCTGGGTGGTCACATCCACATAGGCTTTGAGAAAGGCGGTGTGACCCTGGTACCGGGTCAGCGTGACAAGCTCTTCGAGCCAGCGTACCTCTTTGTCTTTGCGGAGCATGCGGAAGACGTGTTGGGTGGGGGCCGGTTTGCCATGCAGCCGATTGTGGAGAAATTGACTCATGCGGGCCTGGTCTTCGGGGTGTACCAGCGCTTCAACGTCGTCACCCGACATTGCGTACAGCTCTTCCAGGGTATAGCCGGTGATGGTCGCGGTCATCGCATTGGCAAATACGATGCGCCTATCTTGAAGAATAACCAGCGCCTGGGGCGATTGGTGAACCAGAATGTTATAGATGTCCTCGGTGTGGGATTGGTGTTCTGCGCGGGCCACAAGTTGTTGCTCTAGCGCGGCAACACGCTGGCGAAGGGCATGTACTTCAGTTTCCTGGGTATCGCATGCCTCATCTTTGAGGGTGATATTCATGGGTTCTGTCTCCTGTCTCCATGCCTGACCGGGGACAGTATAACGGATATTATACCAAGTTCGGGTGATGACTACTACATATTTCTCAGCATCGAACGCATACGCACCACGAAGCATCGCCGCACGCCTCACTCGTCACTGGTATTATAGGTATGTTACCATAAGTAGAAGAAAAATGAAATGGGGGAGCTTTCCGCTTTCAGCGAACAACGCGATAGACGGTAAAGGAGGGGGTCGTACCGTCGGGCAGGAGGGGCCCACGCTCGGTTGGGGTAGGATTTTCTCCAATGAGCGGGGCCAGGCTCGCGCGGTCGTGGGGGCCGGCGTAGCCAGAGAGTATCAAGCGGGCATCGGGGGCGGGGCGACGCGACAGGCGGGTGCCGTCGAAGGTTTGCACCGGGAGGTTATACGTCAGGTAGTGCAGCACGGCGTTGCTGGCAAACTTCTTCCGGATGTAGATATTGTTCAGGGAATCGCGGCCCTCCTCGTTCGCCCGATTGCGCAGGTAGGTACCTATCTGGGTATGCACGGGGTAGAAGGATTGCCAGACCTCGCGGTTGGTGGGCATCGCCACAAAGTACACCCAGGTGTTAAGTACCAGGGCCAGTACCAGCAGCAAGGCCGCGCGCGTGCGGTGCGCTCCCAGGGGGGGTATCCATTGCACCAGTGTGCCCCACCCTATCGCGGCGACGGCGCACGCAAAGGCCGCCGCGTCTATGCTGCGCATGGCGTGGGGCCCTTCGACGGCCAGCAGGCTTGGCAGCAGGCCAAGCGCCAGCGCGGCCACTAGAAAGCGCGGTTGCCAGTGGCGCAGCCGGCGCAGCAGCAGAAGCCCGCCCACCACAAAGCCAACGCCGGTTACCAGGTCAAGCAGCGGGCGGTGGGGGGCGTGGTGGCGTCCGTTGCTATCGCCGCGCACGTTGAACATGCGCAGGTGGCGGCCCAGCGAATCGTCCAGCGCGGCCAGGGGGGCGCGTCCGTGTAGCGCCTCCTCGCTCAACAGAAAGACGCCGCCAACGCGGTTGTTAAAAGCGGCCGGGTTCGTTATAGCATAGTGCAACAGCGGCGCGGTAGTAAGCGCAAAAGCGGCGGCGGTCAGCACAACCCCGCCAAGCCAGCGTTTCCAGTGGCGCGGCGAGCGCAGCAGCAGCAGCAGCGCCAACGTGCCCGCCACCACGGGCGCTATTCGCCCGGTGTGGTAGGTCTGCACAGCCAGGCCAATGCAGACGCCGGCCAGTACCAGCGCAAGCCCCTGCCACATCCCCAGGCGCGGCCCGTCGCGCTCCCGCGCTTGCCCCACGTCCAGCCCATACAGGAGCAACCAGAGCCCGCTAAGTGTTAGCAACGGGTCGAAAATGGCGGGGAAGGAGAAGCGGCTAATGCTGATATGCCAGCTTGAGATAGCCAGGAAGGCCGCGGCCAGCAGGGCCGTCGTGCGTTGGGCGGTGAGGCGCGATACCACGCCATAGAGCGGAAAGACGGTGAGCGCTCCGGCCAGCGCGGTGATGGGGCGCAGGCTCCAGGCGTGGATACCCCACAGCTTGAGCGCCAGCGCAAAGGGATACAGTCCCAGGGCCGGCATGTTGACGCTGGTGGTAATGGCGTACACCGGGCGGTAGGTGGGGTCGTCTAAGATACGCAGCGCTATCAGGGCGTGGTTGGCTTCGTCGCGCCACAGGCCATAGGGCAGCGTGTCCAGGCGGTAGAAGCGCAGCACCAGCGCCAACAGGAAGATGAGCGCGAGGGGGAGCAAAGCAGGGCGCAGCGTGGGAAGGGTGGGGGAGCCATCGTCGGACGCTGCCGGCCAGCGGTGGGCCACCAGTACCAGCGTGAGCAGGGCCAGTGTCCAGAGCGGGGCGGGCAACAGCCACGCCAGCGTGTAGGGGGTGTCGTGGATACCCCAGGCCAGCGCCGCCGTGGCCCCCGCTGTCAATACCCCCACGCGCAGGGGCGTGGTCTGGGGGTGGCGCGGCAGCAGCGCCCTATCGAGCCCCCAGAGCAGCGCGGCCAGCAGCGCCAGTATCCAGGTAAGCACAAGCGCGCGCCAGAGCGGCGGTGTGGCCAGCGGCGGCGCTTCCAGCGGCTCAACGCGCACCCAGGCCAGCGGCACCCCCAGGTCGCGGTGATCCTCCGGGGTGTAGCGGTAGTTGCTGCTGGTGAGCGTGAGCGGGGCCGCCTCCAGACCGCGGGCCGCCGTGTGGTGGGGCACCAGTACGCGATAGGTGCGCCAACCGTAGCGCATAGGGAAGCGGGCCACCGGTTGCCCGTCGCGCTCCAGACCAACGTACCAGTCGCCCTGGTGGGCCCGCTCGTTGCCGTAGAGGTGGAGCGCCAGCGTAAACGCCGGTAACGCACTGGTGCCGTGCAGACGGAGCCGCGATTGTTGCATGCTCCACCGAAAGGGGATACCGTTGCTCTCCTCACGCACCGAAAAGCCATCCAGAAAGCGGGTGTCGCCCGGCGTGCCGGCGTTGAGTTGCCAGGCCGGCGGGGAGGAGAGCAGCGCGTAAAATACCCCCACACTGAACACAAGCAGCAGCAATAGCAGAGCCAGACGGTACTTCATTGCGTCTTACTCATCGTCCAGCGTGCGCGGGGGGGGCGTGTTGCGCTCCCAGAAAACGTGGTCGGTATAGCCCTGGATGGTGGGGCTGTCGGTGGCCAGGGCCAGGCGCTTCTGGGCCAGGCAGCAGTAGGTGCTATCGCATTCGACGCCGACATAGCGCCGCCCCAATTTGTGAGCCACCACCGCCGCCGTCCCAGAGCCCAGGAAGGGGTCAAACACCATATCGCCGGGGTTGGTGCTGGCCAGAATGAGCTTGGCCAGGAGCTTTTCGGGTTTCTGGGTGGGGTGGTCGGTGTTTTCGGGCATAGACCAGAAGGGAACCGTAAGGTCTGTCCAGAGATTGGAGGGGTAGGTAAGGCGGTAATTTCCCTTGCGGGTGCGCTCCCAATCTTTGGGGTTGGCGTTGGCGTCGGTGTAGGGGGCCAGCACGCGCCGCTTGAGCTTTACCGCGTCTATGTTAAAGGTACAATCGTCCGAGACGGTACAGTACCAAATATCTTCGGAACAGTTTTTCCAGTTGGTTCTGGCCCCGCGCCCCTTCTCGCGCTCCCAGGTAATGCGGTTACGCACCACCAGGTATTGCTCGGCAAGCTGATGAATAGCCGTTGAGGAACGCCAGTCGCCACAGATATAGACGGTCGCGGTGGGTTTGAGCGTTTTGAGCAGGGGCGGGAACCAGGTTTCAAGCCAGTGCAGGTAGTCCTGGGTTGAGCGCTCTTTAAAGCTGGTGGTATGGAAAGAGCGGTTCAGGTTGTAGGGTGGGTCGAGGAAGAGCAGGTCTACCCATTGCTGCGGGAGCCAGTCGAGGATAGCAAAGAGGTTCTGGTGAATGATGCGGTTTTCCAGGTGGGGCAGGGTGGCCGTGTCGGAGAGGGTGAGCAGCATACGCTGATAGTGTGCTGTCTCCTCCTCCGAGAGGGTTATCGTTCTATTGGCCGGGGCCCGTTTTCGTTGGGGGGGGGTATCCATGTACTCCTCGCTACACGCCTCGCGCCTCGCGCTTCACGCCTCGTCCTGTTCGGCGCGTGCTTTCAGCGCCCGGTTCATATCTTCAAAACCGCGGCGCGTTTCGCTATCGAGCTTGTTCGCCAGAATCGGCACCAGCAATCCCTTGAAGGTTTCGCGTTGAATAAAGCGGACGTGGCCCTGGTCAAGCGGATCTATGGTAAAGATATGTTCGCCATCGAAGAACCCGGCAATACCCAGGTGGCCAAGCCAGCGTAGCTCGCGGTTGGGTTGTACCTTGAGCACCGTAGGGCGAAAGCGCATAGGCTTTGCGCCTTCCGGCTGAAGCTGTATCTCAAGCTGTTCGCCTACGGCCAGGTCGCTAATCGCCTGGCGAATAAAGGGATTCCACTCTGGGAAGCGGTCGAAGTTGGTAAGGATGTTCCAGACCCGTTCGGCGGGGGCGTATATGTCTATTTCTGTATACAGTTCTTTCATTGGATCTCACTTGTTTGATATGCACAACGGGAAGTATTGTACCATGACTACGGCTCCGGGGGGTAGCAGAGCCTGGATTTGCCTTGCCAGAGGATTGCGCGTCAGGTAAACCTTGTGGTACAGTTAGAAGAGATTATGCGTTGTGCAGTGCGGTACAAGTATTTACCAGACCAGTGACAGGATACATATTTTTATGAGAGAAATAACAAGTGAAGAGGGAGAACAACTCCGCGAGCGTATTGCCCATCTGGAAAATGAACTCTGGCTCCACGACCAGGCCCTGCAATCCGCCGTCAATGGCATATCCATATCTGATGCCACAAAGCCCGATAACCCCCTTATCTATGTCAACCCCGCGTTTGAACACATGACCGGCTATACCGCCGAAGATACGCTTGGTAAGAATTGTCGCTTTCTGCAAGGCCCCGATACCGACCCCGCCGCCATCGAAGCCATCCGCGCCGCCATCCGCGAGGGACGCAGTTGTCTTGTCACCCTGCTGAACTATCGCAAGGATGGTACCCCCTTCTGGAACGAGTTTAGCATCGCTCCTATTTATGATGACAACGGAACATTGACCAACTTTGTTGGTATTCAACAGGATGTTACCGCCCGGGTCCAGGCCGAAATTGCCTTGCACGAAAACGAAGACCGTATCGCTGGTATTCTGGATTCGGCGATGGATGCGATTATTACCGTAGACGAAAACCACGCCATTGTGCTCTTTAACCAGGCCGCTGAAACGATGTTTGGCTATGCCAGCGACGACATTGTTGGCCAGTCGTTAGATGTCCTGTTGCCGGTCGGTGTGCGTTCCAAACACCACGACTACATACGCTCGTTTGGCCAGACCGATACCCACAACCGCACAATGGCCAGCCAGCGCCGCATTGATGGGCTGCGGGCCAGCGGGGAGGAATTTCCGATAGAGGTATCTATTTCCCAGGTAGATGCCGGCGGGCACAAGCTCTATACCGCTATCGTCCGCGATATTAGCGAGCGGGTACAGGCTGAGCAAGAGCGCAACGAGCTTCAAGAACGCATTATCCAGATGCAGCACGCGCTGGTACAGGAACTCTCAACCCCCCTTATTCCCATTAGCGACGATATTGTAATTATGCCGCTGGTTGGTTCGGTAGATAGCTTGCGGGCCCAGAACGTTATGGGCACGTTGCTGGAAGGGATAGAGCGCCACCGCTCCCGCATTGTTATTCTGGATATTACGGGCGTACCGATTGTAGATACGCAAGTCGCCAATACGCTGATACAGTCGGCGCAGGCGGTGCGCTTGCTTGGGGCGCGGGTCTTGCTAACGGGTATTGGCCCCGACATTGCCCAGACGCTGGTGGGGCTTGGCGTAGACTTGAGCGGTATCGTAACCTATAGCACGCTGCAAATTGGTATCTCCTCTGCGATGCGCCAGCTTAAGCAGCGCCGGTGATAGCCGCCCCCCGGCAACGCCCCGATTACCGGCAACCGTAACCGCTCACCAGTCCTGGGAGCGCGCGCGTCTCGCTCGCCCCGGAGCGGGCACGATGCCCGCGCTCCCAGGAAATTTCCCCCAAATGTGAACCCATTTCCGGCAAAAAAACGCTTGACAAAAACGCCTAAATTCGCTACCATAGAGCCTGTTAGCACTCTCTCCATGGGAGTGCTAACAGGTTTCAATATAACTGAGAAGAAAGCGACGTATTGTTGCTCGTCTATTTTGTATCAGGAGGAGGGAAGTCTCTCTATGGCATCAGATTTTCGCGTACGTCCGCTGGCTGATCGGGTTGTGGTCAAGCCGGTTGATCGGGAAGAGGTCACAAAAGGCGGTATTTTTCTGCCCGACACAGCTTCGAAGGAGCGTCCGCAAGAGGGTTTGGTAGTTGCGGTGGGCGAAGGGCGCCGCGATGACAGCGGCAATATTATCCCGATGAGTGTACAGGTGGGAGATAAAGTGCTCTTTGCCAAGTATGGCGGCACCGAATTTAAGCTCGATGATGTTGAATATTTGATTCTGGCTGAAAAAGATGTTCTGGGCATTGTCCAGGAATAACGAAGAGGAGGGGAAAAAGACTCTATGGCAAAGCAGTTGTATTTCGATGAAGAGGCGCGTCGCGCCCTGAAACGTGGTATAGATATTATTGCAGAAGCGGTCAAGACCACGCTTGGCCCGCGTGGCCGCAACGTGGCCATTGACAAAAAATTTGGTTCGCCGTCGGTCACGCACGACGGTGTGACGGTGGCAAAAGAAATTGAGTTGAAAGATCCCTTTGAGAATATGGGGGCGCAGCTTTTGAAAGAAGCGGCCACCAAGACCAACGATGTGGCGGGTGATGGAACAACCACCGCCACCGTGTTGGCCCAGTCTATTGTGAACGAGGGCTTGAAGGTTGTCGCGGCCGGGGCCAACCCCATGCTGATCAAGCGTGGCCTGGACAAAGGCTGCGACGCGCTTGTCGAGGCCATCAAGGGGGCCGCAACGCCAGTGCGTGACCGCGCCGATATTGCCCACGTGGCCAGCATCAGCGCCGCCGACGCCGAAATTGGCGATTTGATTGCCGAGGTGATGGAGAAGGTGGGCAAGGATGGCGTCATTACCGTTGAAGAGAGCAAGGGTGTGGCGTTTGAGAAGGAATATACCGAGGGTATGCAGATTGACCGCGGCTATATCTCCGGCTACTTCATTACCAACACCGAACGCCAGGAAGCAGAACTGGACGACCCCTACATCCTCATTACCGACAAGAAAATTAGCAGCATACAAGAGATTGTGCCGACCCTGGAAAAAGTGCTGCAAATGACCAAGAACCTGGTGCTGATTGCCGAAGATATTGATGGTGAGGCGCTGGCTACCCTGGTCGTAAACAAGCTGCGCGGCACCATTAACCCGCTTGGCATTAAGGCCCCCGGCTTTGGCGACCGCCGCAAGGCGATGTTGCAGGATATTGCCATCTTGACGGGCGGTACGGTTATTAGCGAAGAGGTTGGCCGCAAGCTCGATAGCGTGACAGTGGAAGACTTGGGCCGCGCTCGCCGCGTGGTGGCGACCAAGGATGATACCACCTTCATTGAGGGGCGCGGCGATGAGGCGGCTATTCGTGGCCGCATTGAGCAGATTCGGGCCCAGATTGAGACGACCACCAGCGACTTTGACCGCGAGAAGTTGCAGGAGCGTCTGGCCAAACTGGCCGGTGGTGTGGCGGTTATCAAGGTAGGAGCCGCAACCGAGCCGGAACTGAAGGAGAAGAAGCACCGCGTTGAGGACGCGCTGAGCGCGACCCGCGCCGCGGTGGAAGAGGGCATCGTGGCCGGTGGCGGCGTCTCGCTCATCAATGCGATTAGCTCGCTGGATAGCGTCGAAACAACCAACGAAGACGAAAAGATTGGCGTACAGATTTTGCGCCGTGCGCTCGAAGAGCCTCTGCGTATGCTGGCCCAGAACGCGGGCGAGGATGGCGCGGTGATTGTAGATACCGTACGTCGTATGCAGAAGGAACAGAACGACAACACCATTGGCTACAACGTGCTGAGTGGCGAATTTATCAGCATGGTGCAGCAGGGTATCATTGACCCGGCCAAGGTGACGCGCAGCGCTGTGCAGAATGCAGTGAGCATCGGCGGTATGATTTTGACCACCGAGGCGCTGGTGACGGATATTCCGGAAGAGAAGCCGGCTATGCCTGCGGGCGGCGGCATGGACGGAATGTACTAAAGCGTTCTTGCGGAAACGTGCGGGCCGGTGATGGCGGGATTGTCCCCCATCACCGGTTTTGCTTTCTGCCCCGCCGCACCGCCTCCCATCTCCCGCCGCTACGGGAGCATGCGATATTCCAGGCTCGGCACCTGCTGTTGGGTAATCTCACGGATGCCCAGAGGGTCGGCCGGTTGCTGACGCTCTTCCAACTTGCTCAGCAACAGACTTTGTAGCGAATTGGAGTAGCGGTAGCGCACGACCAGCGCATCTTCGGGCAGGCCGGCCAGCGTCTTGGCCGCCTCAATAGCCTCTTTCTGGTTGCCAAGCTCGTCTATCAACCCAAGCTCTTGCGCCTGCCGCCCGGAATAGATGCGTCCGTCGGCCAGGTTCAAAACCTCCTCGCGTGACAGGTCGCGCCCCGCAACGATAATATCTACAAACCCCTGGTAGGCCTCGTCCACAAACGTCTGCAATATTTCCTCTTCCTCTTGCGTTGCGTCGCGGGCGGGCGAAAGAATATCCTTGTACTTGCCGCTCTTGTAGACTACCTGACGCAAGCCCAGTTTATCGAAGGTTTCTTCGTAGTTCACCGATGAGATGATCACCCCCAGACTGCCGGTGATAGTATCCGGATTGGCGTAGATAAGGTCGGCGGGGGCCGCAACGTAGTAGCCACCACTGGCCGCGACGTTGCCCATAGACACCACCAGAAATTTCTCTGCGGTGTGCAATTCTTGCAAGGCGCTGTGTATCTCGCTGCTGGCGACCACCCCGCCGCCGGGGCTCTCCACCCGCAACACAACCGCTTTAACCAGCGGATCTTTGGCGGCCTGGCGTATCTGCGACAGCAAATCTTCGTGGGTAGAGCCACCCAGAAACCCGCTGTCATCCAATCCGATAATACCGTCTATCTTGATGACCACAACCCGATAGGTACTGCTGCCAGATATACGCTGCTCCTGCCACGTGGGAGCAGGAGCCAGCGTGCTGGCATCCTGTGATCCGCCGGTCGTGGCCAGAATAATGGCCAGACCGCCAAGGGGCAATATGGCGCACGAGAGGACGATACCGATAGTGATAGAGAGCGCGATAAGTAGACCACGATTTTTTTTCATGCTCATTTCTCCTGATACTCTTGCTGGTATTCAAATTTTCTTCCCCCTGTATCATAGCATGGGCCAGTGATGGGTGAGGCGGGCGGCAAGAAGCGGGAGGCGGGGGGCGGGAGGCGAGAAGCGGGCGGCAAGAAGCGGGAGGCGCGGAGGCGCGGGCGGCGAGAAGCGGGAGGCGGAGGCGCGGAGGCGTCCCCGCACTTGACAGCGGCCGCAAACGAACCTATTATAACGTCATCTTCAATTCGCATGCTGCTTAGTATTGAGAAGGAGTGGTTGTTATGCCAATGGGTTTTGCACCGGAGTACATCGGAGTATTCGCTTTGCTGCTCATTATCGGCTTTGGTGGTGGGTTTGTTGCGTGGGCGATTGGACGCTATACCACGTACAAAGATAAGGAATGGCGTGGGTAGGCACAGGTTCTCGTCGGTCTGGGGCGTTGGCAACCCTGGCCGCGCCCCAGACAAGGACGATACGACGACATGAGCCGGGAAACGGTTTCTGCGGCCCTGCATGAATTAAGCTATCTGGCAACCACGGTGGCCCAAACGATGAGTAGCGATATTGACCGGGCCGCCCAGTTGGTCACCACACGCCTGCTGGCCGGTGGCAAGGTGCTGGCGTGTGGCAACGGTGGGAGCGCCGCCGATGCGCAACACTTTGTTGCCGAACTGGTCGGGCATATGCGCTATGACCGCGTAGCGCTCCCCGCTATCGCGCTTACCAGCGACCCCTCGGTAGTGACCTCGCTCAGCAACGATTATGGCTATGAATATGTCTTTGCCCGCCAGGTGGAGGCCTGGGGACAGCGGGGCGATGTGCTGGTCGCTATCTCCACCAGTGGCCGCTCGCCCAATGTGCTGCACGCTTTTGAGCGGGCCCGCCAGCAAGGCTTGCACACCATCGCCTTGCTTGGGCCGGGTGGGCTTGATGTGTTTGAACAAAGCAGCGTCTGCTTGCATGTTCCCTCCCCCAACACTCAGCGCGTGCAGGAGTTGCATACCGCTATGCTCCACGCCATCTGTGAGCAAGTGGAGCGCCAGTTGATAGAGCAGTAGGTGCCCCACCGTGCCCCGCTCGTGGCGCTTACAAGACCCGTGGCGAAACCGTACCTTCGGCCGGCTGTTCGCTCTGGGGGCTTGCTGCTGGCTGCGCCAGTTCCTCTATCAACTCAACGAGCGGCACCCACGAAGCAGTTTCCTTCGTCTGCCGGATATTGTGCGTAAATGGCTCGGCCAATCCTTCGCGGAAGTAGCGTAGTATCGCGTCGCTCAGGGCCTGGGTATCGCCCGGCGGTACAATCAGGCCGGTTTCGCCGTGCTGGATGGCTTCGGGCATACCGCCCACCGAGGTAGCAATCATCGGGCGCTCAAAGCCGATAGCAACCTGCGCGACGCCGCTCTGGGTAGCCTCCAGGTAGGGCATCACCACCACATCGGCAGCCGAAAAGTAGGTCGAAAGCGCTTCGTTGGGTACGTAGGTATTGTAAAATTGCACGGCCTCTTGCAACCCCAACCGCGCAACGAGTTGGTGGTAGGGGCGCTCATCTTCCCAAAACTCGCCCACCACCAGCAACCGCGCTGGCAAATGTTCGCGCACGGTGGCCAGCGCGTTGATGAGGTAGCGCAGCCCTTTGTAGCGCCGCACAAAGCCAAAGAAGAGCAACACCGGCTCATGCTGATCCAGGTTGAGCCGGGCGCGGGCTTCGTCACGCGGCATCGGCAGATGGCTAAAGACATCGTAGGGCGGGTGGGTTGTGCCCTTGATGGGCCCCCAGGGCAGGGCCCGCCGCAGAAAGGCGAAATCCTCTTCGCTCATCACGATAAAGGCATGCCCGCGCCACAGGATACGCCGCGCCAGAAACCAGTCGAACATTCCACCATCCGGGGGGATGATGTGGTGGCAGAGAAAGACAATGCGAATATTGGTGCGGCGGTGTATCAGGCGGGTGAGGAAGAAGAGCATGGGCGACCAGAAGGGCGTCCACCACTGCAACAGCAGCAGGTCGGGGCGGTCGTTTTTTATTTTCTGGTAGGTACACCACCACGTCAGCGGATTCATGGGGGTTAAGATACGCTCGTTTTCAATATGGAGCGCACTCGAGTCGGGGCTTGGGTCCATAGACGTATTGCCAGGGTAGAGCCATTTGGGATATTGCTTGATATAGGAAATAAAGCGCACCTGATGGCGCTGGCGCAGGTGTTGCACCAGCAGCGTGGTATAGTGGGCTATGCCACCGCGAAAGGGATAGGTCGGGCCAATAACGACTATTTTCATGGGTTGGGATTCCTTTTCTCCTTCTCTCTAGTTGCTGTGACTATTTGAAAAATCTCGACCCCCCCCGCCTGGTAGACCAGGCGAAAGGCGGGGCTTTTGCGCAGCAACGTCGTGTTTATACGATCCGCTTTTTCGGGCGAGGGGTGGGCCCCGCTGTACACATAGTCTATGGCGGCCCCGCGCAGGGTGGCCAGGGCCTCTGGCGTGGTCAGGTTTACTGTGACGGGGGCCGCGTTGGTGAGCTTGCGCCCCCGCAACGTTCGCGCCAGCGTATTGACGCGGTGGGCAAAATCCTCGCGTTCGCCCCATTCGCTACCATAGGTAAGGGGCGGGAGATTGGTCTGGCGTCCGGTCAGCAGCGGGAGCCACCAGCCCGCGTCGGTGCCGGCCACGAGCGTACCCCCATAGGCCGGAAAGCTGTTTACCAGAAAGCGGGCGTCGGGGGACGTATTCCTGCGTATCCAGTCCATCGCTTGCATATCGGCGTGGGTAACCATCTGCGTCGTTCCGTCTATCATCTGCGTTTGTTCGCGGGTACCGTTGGCCAGCAGCAGCAGTAGCACACCGCCAGCCAGCACTGTTGCTATGATAGGCGGCGCACGCAGGCGGTGGAGCAGAGCGCGGAGGCTCTGGTAGGCGGCGGCCAGGGCGTAGCCGGCCAGGGGTAGCAGCGTGAGATACCAGGCGCTCAGCGCGGTGAGATAGTCTATCAGGCCGGTGCCGGGCAGTCCGACTATGTGGGGAGCCATACAGATAACCAGCAGCACGCTCCACAGGCCCGGCAGCGCCATGCGCCAGTCGCGTCGCCACGCCGCGATACCCAGGCCTACCAGCGCGGCGGCCAGCACCCAGGCTTTCGCGTAGCGCGGTACGACCTCTGGCAATGTGGCATAGCTGGCGATGCGCTTTGCGTCTACGTGTTCGTTGACAAAGCTGCTGGCATTGCGTATCAGATAGCCGTTGAACAGGTTGAGGAGCCAGGGCAGGGCCAGCAGCAGCGTGACGATGTTTACCACGACGACCAGCAGGGCCAGAGTGCCCACCACCCGCCACGAGCGCCGCGCCAGCGCCAGCGCCAGGCCGTAGCTTGCGACGAAGAGCGCGGCAAACACGGTCACGAGGTAGTGGGTCAGTATAATGGCCGCGGTCATCAAGGCGGCCAGCAGCAGACCGCGCCACCCGGTTACCAACGCTCGCGCCGCGCCGCGCAGTGTGGGCCCTGGTGGCGGGGGATCGAGCGCCGCGATCCAGGCGACCACGACAGGCACCAGTACAATCTGGCCGGTGAGTTGGGTATAGCGGCCCCAGACGACATAGAAGGCCGGTATGGTGGAGACAAAGCCAGTCAGGAGCGCGGCCCATACCCCCGCCCCCACCGAACCACCAAGCGCGACCACCAGCAGAAAGGCCATCGGTACGGCCAGCGCGTTGAGCACCTGGCCCACCAGCAGCACGCCAGGGATGACATCGTCGCCGCTCATCCAGTGGACAAAGGCCGCGTTGCTATGAAAGCCGAAGTGGTAGGTAAAGGTGCTGAGTGGGGCGTAGGGCTGCCACGACGCGAACAACCCGCGGTTGTCTACCAACAATTGGGCCATCATCGTATGGTGGTAGGAGTCGCCAAACAGGCCGGTGGGCACGTCGCGCACGATAAAGAGCCGCACCAGCAGCGCGGCCAGCGTGATACCCGCCAGCAGCAAACCACTCCCGCCCCCGCCGCTCCCCCGCCAATCGCGCCAGGGGTAGGGCCACCGCAACGCCACCCCTCCGCGCTCGTTGCGTTCGACACCGACCAGCGCTACCAACAGGCTCACCACGACGTAGCCGCGGGTCACAGCGCCATTCCAGGGCAGCGAGAGGGTATGGAAGAGCAACAGCAACAGCGGCGGCAAGGCCACGCTCACCCCTGCGGCCAGCGCAAGGTAGGCGGCCAGGGGTAGCGGGTTATCGCGTGGCCACAGCAGACGCAGCAGGGCCAATCCGGGCGCGAGGTAGAGCGCGGCGACCGCGGCTATGGGCAGCGGCCATCGCAGCAGCATAGCGCCCCCCCACGATAGCAGGGCCGGGCCGCCGGCCAGCGCCAGCGCCAGAAGCAAGAGCACGCTGCCGGCCAGCACACATGCCCATGTGGGCCAGCGGGCCGTGGTACCTGAAATCACAGTCGTTTCTTCCAATGCGTTGGTTTTCTGGCAGAAGCTATTCCCACCCGGCATAGGCTATGAACGAACTGGTGAGCCAGAGTATGGTTTCTCGCCGCAGGTGGGCCCCTGGAAAGAGGCGTTGCACCTCGCGCTTGCTCAACAGGCGAATGGCCGCCACTTCGCGCCGCGCCGCTTCGTAGTCCGGTATTTTGTGATACCACCCCAG
Organism: Chloroflexaceae bacterium; assembly: GCA_034437375.1. GTDB lineage: Bacteria > Chloroflexota > Chloroflexia > Chloroflexales > Chloroflexaceae > JAAUSY01. The sequence continues at coordinate 16,763 of DAOTUK010000022.1, forward strand.
ACGGAAATGTTGCAACAGCCATACCCGTACGGCCAGCGGCAAGAATTGAAAGCAGGGTACCAGAAAATGGGGCTCTATCGGAAAGGCGCGGTTGGGGGTCTGGACAAAGTAGCGCTTGCCAATACGCTGTATTTCGCTGGCCATCGCCTGCTGGTTGGCAAACCCGCCGACATGCTCTATCGCCGAATTGGAAAATACCACGTCAAAGGAGTTATCGGCAAACTGGCCCATATGGCATCCATCCCCAACCACAACTTGCATACCAGGCATCCATACCGCTTCGGGGGTAACGTTCAGGATCGTTATGCGTATCTGGTCGTCCTGGGCATAGTGCATGGTATACCAGAAAAACTGGGTGCCCCCGACATCCAGTATGGTGAGCGGACGCGGCACCTGTTCTAGCAAGGTGCGGAAGAAGGCAAACCGTTGCCGCCGCATCCGCGACAACAATGAGTGCGTGTTGGACATATCGGCTACGTGTTTGAAAAGCGCCACCGTTTCCCCCTGTTCAAGACGGGCCTTAGTATACCATACCTAGCTGCTGCTCCCACTCGCGCAGGCGCTGTCGTTGGCGCGGGTTGGGCGCTATCACCGGGCGGGCGTAGCGGATGGTTTGCAGAGCAGACTCAAGCCCCATGCCGTGGTGGGCCATCAGGTAGGCCGCGGCCGGTATCGGGGCCCGCCCGATACCGGCGTGACAGTGTACCAGCACGGGCAGTTCGTCGGCGTGGGCCGCGGCCACAAAGGCGACCCCCTCGGCGAGTTGTTCCAGCGTGGGCGCGGTATGATCAACCACGTGTAGACGCAGGGTACGCTCTGGGGGCGGGCCGCTAAAGCGATCTACATATTCGGCTTGCAGGCTCAGCACCGCACGAATACCAAGCGCATAGAGGGCGGGCCACTGTTCGGGCCGAAACTGGCCCCCAACAAACAGCCGTGGATTGACCGGCGAAACGTTTAATCCAAAGAAGCGCCGCCACTCCGTCTGCGCATAGCGCCAGAGCCAATCCCATGGCTCATCCTTATGCGCACGCTGTTCAGACATAGATCCTCCTGTTTATTTTTTTGCTATAGCAATCCTATGTGATTTGTGTATCCGTACCTGGGAGCGCGGGCGTCTCGCACACATACGGGCAAGATACCCGCGTTTCCAGGATATACCACGCAATCAGGGTTGCGATATAACGCGCTATCGGCAAGCATACTATTCTCAGTACGGCGTTTCCGGTGTACAATAGAGTACTTGAACTCATTGAAATCAATTATTGGACTATCATACCATGCTCACGCGATGGCTACGGCGTAGTTTTGATCTGGAACAGGCAACCACCCGCCTTGCCAATCCACATGACCTGTACCGTGTTTCACGATTGTTCCGTGATGGAGCAAAGCACTACTATGGACTTGCTGGTAACGAATTGCCCGACATGTTGCACCAGGCAAACGCGGTCGTGCTTGAATATGGTCAAGAGTTGTGGGCGGTTGCGCTGGTCTGCAACAGCGTTCACTATACCACATGGTTGCGGGGGGTTGCGCTCATCAGAGGGGTAGATTTGCTTGCTGGTGTCGGCAGACTGTTGCCGCCGCTCCACCAGTCGCTCTATCGTCGGCGTGTGCGGCGCATCTACTACGCTGGCGATGAAACCTCCGATGCGTGGTTGGTGCCGGTGTTGCACCACCACGGCTACGTGCTGGACACCGAAGTTATTGTGTATGAGAAGCGCACCCTCACCATTCCATCGTACGGTAGTCAAACGGTCACTATTCGGATGGTACAAGCGGGCGACTGTGACATTATTCACTCGCTTGACAAGGTATGCTTTGAGGAGCAGTGGGCCAAGGATGATGCGACCCTCACCGAGGCTATCACCCACGAGACGTTTTTTATTGTGGCCGAACTGCGCGGGCAGGTTGTGGGGTATGCCTATGCCACAAGCCATTTTGGGGGGCGTCTGGTACATCTGGTGCGCCTGTCCGTTGACCCCTACTATCGCGGCCAGGCTATTGGCGTACGATTGCTGGCGGAAATGATCGAATATGCGCGGAACCAGCGGGCCCATGTGATCACGCTCAATACCCAGGCCTATAATGAGGCCGCACAGCGCATTTATCGCTGGTTTGGCTTTGTGTCCACCGGTGAGTATCAGCCTATCTTACGCTATGACCTGCTGCGCTGAACCACGCTTTCATAGACGGCCAGCGTTACCCGGGCCGTTTGTGTCCACGAAAACCGCGCCGCCTGGCGTATTCCGCGCTGCCGCAGGTAGTCGTGCAAAGAGGGGTTGTCAAGCACCATATGGAGCGCCGCCCGCATCTTGTCTACGCGGTAGGGATCAACCGTCATAGCCGCGTCGCCGACCACCTCTGGCAGGCTACTGGTGTTGGCGCAGACCACCGGCGTACCACAGGCCATGGCTTCGAGCGGCGGCAGACCAAACCCCTCGTAATAGGATGGGAAGGCAAAAACGACTGCGCCACTGTAGAGGGCCGGCAAGTCGTGCTCGGCAACGTTGGGCAGGAAGTGTACCCGCGTGGAAAGCCCCTGCGCGGTCACCAGGCGCTGCACGGCGGGGTAGCGCGGGTCATAGTGGCCGGCGATGACCAGGTGCCCCGCGATGCCCGCTTCCAGACCGGCCCACGCCGCTACCAGACGCCCCAGATTTTTGTGGGGTTTGTTGGCCCCCAGGTAGAGGACATACCGCGCTGGCAGGCCGTATTTGGCCCGCACCGCTTCAATAACCGCAGGTGGTTGGGGACAAAAGCGCTCGTCGGCGGCAAGGTGTGTTACGACAATGCGGTCTTTCGGTATGCCGTAGTAGTGGGCTACGTCGTCGCGCGCACTGGCGGATATGGTGAGGATACGTTGGGCGGTATGCACCGCCAGGCCGGTGGCAACGTTGAAAAGCCAGCGGCCGCGCCACGGGAGCGCGTGGGGAAAGCGCCGCCCAATCAGGTCATAGATGGTCACAACCGAGGGACACGGAAGCCCCCCATAGGGCTTGAGGTAGTAGGGCGAGTGGAGCATGTCCAGGCGCAGGGCGCGGGCCAGCGCGGGTATCTGGCGGTATTCGCCGGGCGCGAAGGGCCGCGCGGTTGTCTCGACAAACTCGACGTTGGGCCGCTGGCGCAGCGCCGTCAGATCGTGGCGCGTATTGGGCAAGGCCGGGTTAGAGAGCAGCACCAGCGTGTGGTTGTGGGGCAGGTCGGCCAGCGCGTGGGCCAGGTGGACAACGTAGCGCCCGATACCGGGGAAGTGGTCATAGACATAGCGGGCATCCAGTCCTAGTCGCATGGCGTGGTATACCATCCCCAGACGTAGCCCAGGGCCCCGACATAGCTTGTCAACGCCTTGAGCGGTTTGAAACCGGGCCGCCACGAGGGAGCCGAGAAGGAGAAGGGCAAGAAGGTGTTGGGTACCACAATGGCTGTGCGAAAGAGCAGATAGGCGGCGGCGTGCAGCGGGGTGCGCAGATAGCGTCCGCGAGCGCGGGTCGGGTCTACGCGCACCTCCTGGGCGTGGCCCAGGCCATAGTAGAAATGCTTCTTGAGCAGGGCCGGCAGGGTGGCCGGGGCGGGGTGGTATACCCACGTGCGCGGCACCAGCAGAAAGCGGTAGCCCAACCGCCGCACCCGCACAAAAAACTCCGGGTCTTCCCCCCGCAACAGGCGCTCGTCAAAGCCGCCGGCCTGCTCGAACACCTCGCGGCGCATGGCACAGCACGTTGTCGTAATCTCGCAGTAGTAGGAGGGCGGGTCGGGGTTGGTTTCCAGCAGACGCTCGACGATGGGATGCTCGATGCGCGGCACCTCGCGGGCCACGTAGCGCTGCCAGTCGGAGGCGTCCGGCGGTAGCAGTTTTGATGCGCCCGTCACCCCGACCGACGGGTCGGCCAGCAGGGGAATAACCATATTGGCAATGGCGTGTTCATTACCCAATACGGCATCATCATCAATAAACAGCACAATCTCGCCGCTTGTCCGTTGTACCCCGGCATTCCGGGCGCGGCCGGCCGGGTGGATATTCACCACAACCACCGTTTCTTGCGGACGCATCGTCTGGCGGGCCACGCTGGTTTGCAAGGCCCGCGTCTCCCCCGTGAGCGAAGGAACAATGAGCGCAATGGTTGGCTGACGCATAGACAACGGCTCCTCTCTGCACACCCTACTAGAGCATACCCTACCCGGTTGACTTATTCTACCATACGCCTGGCGTGGCGGGCCTGTACCACGTCATCTAACACGCGCTCGATTGCGGTAACCATGTGTTCCTGGCTAAAGCGTTCCTGCGCCGCCTGTCGCCCCGCCTGGCCCAGAGCCAGTCGCTCTGCGTCATTGGTGAGCAGTCGCGCAATAGCTGCTACCAAAGCGGCTACATCGCTCGGCGGCAACAGCACCCCGGTGCGTCCATCATCTACCGCGCTCGGAATGCCCCCAATGCGACTGGCAACCACCGGCACACTGGTTGCGAGTGCTTCCAGAATGTTGATCGGTAGCCCCTCATCGCGGAGCGTAGACATAACGAAAATATCTGATGCGGCCAGCAGTTCCGCTATCGAATGGTTAGGAACGTAGCCCAGAAAATGTACCCTATCGCCCATGCTCCGCGCCATTGTTCGCAGACGGGCATCATACACCCCTTCGCCCGCAATGAGCAACCGTATATCGGGGAACTGTGGTAGCAGCTTGCCAAGCGCCTGTATCGTGAGATGAAACCCCTTTTCCTCCTCTAGCCGCCCCACCGCTACCAACACCGGCGCAGTTGCGGGAATATCCAGGCGCGTCCGGACGGCCTGGCGGGCCTGGGGGTCGGGCCGAAAGCGCGTGGTATCTACCCCATTCACTATCACTTGCAAGCGCTCTGCGGGTAGCCCCATCTCGCGTTGCCAGATTCGCGCCGTTTCAGCGCTAACCACAATCCAGCGGTCAATCATCGGGGCGGCTTTGCGCCAGAGGAGCGCGAATTGTGGTTGCCGCTTGAGATGGCGCACCAGGCGGTAGAGCCCCCGCAATGAGCGCGAGTTGCGCCATCGTGTGCGGATTTCGCCGGTAATAGAGCCGTGGATAATGACCACCGTGGGCAGGCGCAAATCCACAATGGCGCGCGGGAAGTAGCCGAGCGACCCATCACACTGGCTGAGCAACACATCTACCGGCGTTTCGCGGTGTAACCGCGCCAGTTCTGCGTAACAAGCGTCGGCCCATTCTGGATAGTAGCGCCGGTAGGAGCCGGGGCCGATATAGCGCACGGGAATGTTTCCCTCGTAGGCTTCAGCGACATTGTCCGGGTGGGGGTTGGTCAGGACGGTCAAATCGTGCCCCCGCGCTATAAGCCCTTCCCCAAGGATGTGGGCTTGCGTCTCCATACCGCCCCGGATACCGTGCCCCATACTCAAGCGTTGTGTCATCACAATTCGCATATATTCCCCCCTCCCGTTTCGCGCTGCGCTGGTCTGGCCTGTCCGGCGGCGCAGGCGGCTTATTGTAGCAGAAGAGCTTTGCAGTGGTCAAGCAATCGCCTTGTGCCTTTCTGCCCATTATAATGCAACTTTTCGCTATCAATACTCGTCTTACCATCGTAGCACCGCAGCACCTTTCTGGTATTATTGGGAAAGCATACTGATTGGTAGACAGGGAGAGCTATGGAAGTTTTGCGTACGCTGGCAACGCTCTTGCCACTTTCGCTCACGTCGGGTATCAACTTTTACGCGACCGTGCTTATTGTCGGGCTGAGTATCCGCCTCAACTGGGTGTCGGGCGTGCCCGACGAACTGGCCGTCCTGGGGTCGTCGCCAGTGCTGATCATTGCCGGCTTCTTCTACATTATGGAATTTCTGGCCGACAAAGTACAATTCGTTGACAACCTGTGGGATGTCATCCATACCTTTGTTCGGCCCCTTGGTGCGGCGATGATTGGCTTTGCGGCCCTGGGTGACGCCGACCCGGTGGTCATGGTCGTCTCTGGTATCGTGATGGGCGGAACGGCGCTGGTATCGCATGGGGGCAAGGCCAGCAGTCGCGCGGCCATGAACGTCGTGAGTCCGGCGGAAAATGTGTCCAACGTCTTTGTTAGTCTAGCCGAAGATGTGGCGGTCGGAGTGCTGGCCTTTCTGGCGTTGAAGTATCCCTACGTGGCGACGGGTATAGCGCTGGTGCTCATGCTGTTGATCATCATTTTTGTACCGCGCTTTATCGGGTGGGCCTGGTTTACGGTACGAGCAGCGGTGGCGTGGGTACAGGGACGTTTCCAGCGCAATACGGGGGATCAGGATACGTTGCCAGATGGGCATCTGGAAGTGCTGGAACAGCAGACACCAGAGGTGTCTACCCGTTGCCAGGCGTATATTAAGGGGGCGCGGCGAGCCAGCGGACGCAAGGGCTTTGTATCGCTGGTTGGCGACCGGCTGGCCTTTACCTACAATACCCACGCCGGCAGTAGCGAGCTGTGGCAGGTCAACCAGCACCACATCCAGCAGGTGATGCTCTACCAGCGCCGTCTGATCAATGTGCTGGAACTGCACTACCAGGATGAAAAGCGCAAGGAGCGTACCGCCAGTTTTGTCTTTCTGAAGGATCGCACACCCCAGGCTGAGAATTTGCTGGCGCGGCTTGGGGGCAGTGTGGCGGCGTGAGGTGGGGCGAGGCGAGGACGCGGCTTTATCCTCCCGACCCTGGTATAATAGAGCCAGGGAGCCAATAACTCGCTGAGGAGCGTTTGATGTCCACCACGACAGATACATATGACAGTCCGTGGAAAGAATCTATAGAAGAATATTTCGAAGATTTCGTGCTCTTCTTCTTTCCCGACATTCACGCTGAGATTGACTGGTCGCGGGGCTATACCTTTCTGGATACCGAGCTTCAGCAGATTACCCGCGACTCCGAACTAGGGAAGCGCATGGCCGACAAGCTCGTGCAGGTGTATACGAAAACGGGGGAGGCGGCCTGGGTCTTCATACATATTGAAGTGCAATCGCAAGAAGAAACATCCTTTGAATATCGGATGTATATTTACAATACCCGCATCTTTGACCACTATGAGAACGAGGTAGTCAGTCTGGTCATACTGGGGGACGATAACCCGAAATGGCGTCCCGACCGCTACCACCGGGGACGGTGGGGGTGTGGGTTGTCCTTCCACTTTCCGTCGGTCAAGTTGCTAGATTACCGCGACAGGTGGGAGGAGTTGGAACAGAGCCGCAACCCGTTCGCTACGATTGTGATGGCGCATTTGAAGGCGCAGGAGACGCGCCACGATCCGAAGCAACGGGGGCGGTGGAAGTTTACGCTGGTGCGGCGGCTCTACGATCTGGGCTATGCCCGCCAGGACATCCTGAACCTGTTTCGGGTGATAGATTGGCTACTGGCACTGCCGAAAGAGGAAGAATCTCTGTTTCGGCAAGAGCTACACACCTATGAGGAGGCGCAAAAGATGACGTATATAACAAGTATTGAGCGCATGGGCCTTGAAAAGGGCTTGCTGCAGGGCCGCGAGGAGGGCCGCGAGGAGGGCTTGCAACAGGGCTTGCAGCAGGGCTTGCAGCAGGGCTTGCAGCAGGGCTTGCAGCAGGGCTTGCAGCAGGGCTTGCAGCAGGGCTTGCAGCAGGGCTTGCAGCAGGGCTTGCAGCAGGGCTTGCTGGATGGCATTGTGTTGGCGCTCGAATTGAAGTATGGCGCGGAACACCCGTTGTTGCCGCACGTGTTGGCGGCGCTGCGC
>DAOTUK010000023.1:0-16323 GCA_034437375.1 Chloroflexaceae bacterium
ACACTTCACCCGTCACTGGTATCAACCCTTCCCCGGCAACAAATTGTCGTAAATCGCTTCCAGGTTGCGGGTACGCTGCTGCAAATCAAGCTCGCGCCGCGCCCGCTCCGCCGCGGCCCGCCCCAGATAAGCGCGGAGCGGGGCATGCTCCATCAACGTCGCAAACGCCCGCGCCATCGCCTCGATGTCGCCCTCGCGCACCAGCACCCCATCGCGGCCCGACTCGATAATGGCCGGTATACCGGCATGGTAAGTCGCCACCACCGGCAACCCCGCCGCCATCGCCTCCACAATCGTACCGGGGATACCCTCCTTGTCGCCCTTGACCGTAATACTGGGCAGCGTAAAAATATCGGCCTGGCGGTAGGCATCTACCAGCATTTGCTCGTGGTGGGGCACATGCCCCACCAACGTGACTTTATCCTGCCACCCATACGCCGCTATCTGCTGCTCCAGGCGCGGCCGCAGCGGCCCGTCGCCCACCAGCACCACGCGAAAGCGCCGCCGCACCATACCGCGTTGCTCTACCAGGCGGAGGGCCTCTAAAACCAGGTGCTGCGCCTTCTTCTCCTGCAACGTGCCACACGAGAAAATCGTCATCTCATCCTTCTGGGGATAGGAGCGCTCCGGATAGCGAAAGCGCGAACAATCGGAGCCGTAATAGTGTACGATAATCTTCTCGTCGGGACACCCAAGCGCCCGCATATCGCGCCGCATATCCTCTGACATAGCGACAAACAGGTCAAGCTCGCCAAATATCGGCTTGAGATAGTGGTAGCCATAGCCACCATACCAGCGCGGAAAGGAGGAAACATCATAGCCATAGGCAGAAACCATGGCCGGTAGCCCGGTCTGGCGCTTCAGATGGAGCAAGCACCGCGCATCTACCAGGTAGTGGAAATGGAGAAGTTGGACGCCCTCCTGCCGCGCCTGCTCGGTCAACAGGCGTACCGACGCGGGCCGCACCGTACGCGCCGCCCGGTACAGGCCCCTATCTACTGCGCGGCCCACCGACGATTGCCGATCCAGAATACAATGCATTCGGTCAACAGGATAGCTCGTATTCTCCAGCCGGTCATAACACAAGACCACCGGGCGATACCGCTTCAGGGTCGTTATCTGGTTGCCAACAAACGTTTCGGTTGGCAACAGGTAACGACGCATCACATGCCCAACGGTTGGATGCTCAGCCATACCTTGCTTACCTCTTCTCTATCACACTTCGTCCATAGTGTACTCTGCCGGGTCCTCTTGCCGTCTGATCACATCCACCCGCGCCGGGTAGCTCTCTGGACGCCGCACCGGCATAACAAAACCCTTGATAAAGCCATCCAGCATCAGCGAACGGCTCACCAACCCGGCCGCGGCGCGATTGATGCTGCGCTTACGATAGGTTTGCCCGGCAAAGAAGGTCAGAAACAACAGGAGCCAGACCTGAATCCACAACCAGCGCCGCGATTTGAGCGACAAGATAATGCTCAGCAAACCCGATAAGATGCCGGCAATGGGCAACCATACATACCCCCGCTCGCGCACATAGGGCCAGAACATCTCTGTGCCCAGGTGGTAGCGCGTGGCCTGGCCATAGCCAATGTACAGCTTGCGCGCATGGCGCCCCCGAATAGTAGAAATATCCCATTCGGGCGGGGAATAGTGATAAATCATCAACCGCTCAAGCCGGATAACCCGATAGCCAGCGTGGCGAATGCGAATGCACAACTCCGGCTCGCCATCTGAATGGAGGTAGGGGTTAAAGGGGCCAACCTGTTCTAACACCGAATGCCGGTACATCGCGGCCCCCCCGCCGTGGTCTATATCATCGAAAATATCTTCCGCAGGCGGGACAAAGGGCGGCTTGGCTTCGGGGCCCGAATCAACCGGCAAATCAATTCGCGGCCCCGTAATCGCCCCCACCTCTGGCATACGCTGCATAATCGGCAAGGCGTGCGCCATCCACGAATCCTCCAACTCCATATCGCCATCGAGGAAAAGCACAAACTCGCCACTCGTATGCAGATAGCCCGTGTAGCGCCCGGCGTGCGAACTCAAGTGCTGGTCAGAATGCAACCGCAAGACCGTGATGGGATAGCGCGACGCAATTTCGACCGTCTTATCGCTTGAAGCCGAATCAACCAGAATAATCTCCCGCGAGGGAACAAACGCTGTCCCCCGCAACACCGACTCGATCAAACGCGCAATATTCCCTTCCTGATTCTTACTGATTAACACCACTGAGAGTAGCGGCATAACAAAAACCCCTCTCCTTTCACCATAGACACATTCATACCCCGATCAGCCGATTACCCCTGGCCCATTGCCCATCATATGGTATTCAAATATACCGCGCCTTCAATTGCTGAATACCACCACTTGACCAGACCAACAAGGTCAACAATACAACCGCGTACAACACCCCCGCACTCACTATCGTTACCCACAAGGCCAGCACACCCGATACCACCCACAAATAGGCCCCCATACACGCACTGGCCAGGGCCGGCTTCCAGACCGCCTTCCAGAGCGGCACCGACGCCACCAACTTGAACACCGGCACGTAATGCTGAAAGAAATTGATAAAGCGCGTCAGGAGCGCCGCAATGGCCGCCCCGACAATACCAAACTGCGCAATGAGCATGATGCCAAGCAGCAAACTAATGATCGTATTGACCAGCGAAATCCGCAACGTCGTCTTTTCCTGGTGACTGGCCAGCAACACCTGCCCAAGAACGCGCGTCAGAGCCAGCGGTATCAACGACCAGGCCAATATTTGGAGCACCACCGTAGATTGGGCAAAATCTTGATCCTTGTAGAGCAGCAGCAGCAACGGCTGCGCCAGAAAGAACAACCCGACAGACGCAGGTAACGCCACCGCCAGAATCATCTCAACAATATACAGATAAATCTTGCGCAGGCCCTCGATACCCGTATCAAATCTACGGCACATCACCGGAAAGACGCTTAACACGAGACTAATAAAGACGAGATTGGCCGGCACAAGAATTTGCATCGCGGCAGTGTATAGCCCTACCTCCACCTCACTGGTCATCTTTGAAAGTAGCACCGCATTTAAGCTCGTCCAAATCGCCACCATACTGTCGAGCCCCAGAAACGGCAGCGTCTGCCGAATCATCCCCATCGCAAAATCGCGGTCAAAGGCCGCGCCTGGCCTGGTAATATAGCGCAACATCAAGAACCATTCAATAATCAAAATCATCAAATGGCACAGTACCAGCAAGAGCATTAAGGAGTAGATACCATAGCCCTGTTCAAGCAGCAATATGGACAACCCAATCTTGGCGATATTGGCGGGCACATTGGCGTAGGCAATAAAGATCATGCGCTCGCTGGCCTGAAAAATCGCCTCGCACACGTTGGCCAGGCTATAGGGCAACAATCCGAGCGACAAGAGCATAATCACCATAGCCGTACTGGTGGCATAGCCCATAACCCAGACAAACACCATCAGCAACGCCAACGACAGCAACGACGAGAGCAGTACGGTGATACTGCCATTAACCAGATATTGCCCGGCCTTGGAATGGTCGCGGGCAACCTCGCGGGTTATCAAGATACGCAGCCCAAGCGCAGCAAAAATCTGGAAGGTATAGAAAAGCAGCAGCGCCAGTGAGGCCTGCCCAAACGCAAAGGCCCCCAGGTAGCGGGCCACCAGCGCATAAAAGACAAACGTTGTTGCGCGATTCAAAACATCACTGGTTAATAGCGACAGCGCGTTGCCGGCTATTCTGCGTATCTTTTGCATGAACCTATTGTATCACCTCACGCTGAACCTGTCCCTGGTGCATCGCCGCAACCCCAGGCAGCGCCTGGGGCCGGCCAACTGGGCATACCTTAGCCTCTTTGTCCAGGGGGTCATATTCTAGAATCTCCTCTGATGGTGTCCTGCTCAAGTGGGCCATAACGGCCGTCATACCGGCCGAAAACCAGATAATGTGGATAAGGTATAAGGCCCGAAAGACATTCACGTACATATGCGTGAACATCCCGATAAAGCTACACGCAAAGCTCAACCCAACCATTGGGAAAAAGGGGTCCTGGTTGGTTGGTGCAGTAACACATAACCACCCGTGGTAGAGCACGGTAAACATCACAAGCATAAAGGCGATAAACCCAAGCGTCCCCGTTTCCGACCAGACCCCCAGAAATTTATTATGGACGGTATACAGGTGGACTTCTCCCAGGTCGGGAGTAATATACTCAAACATATTCACGGGGAAGTTGTTGGCCCCTACCCCGATAACCGGGTGATCCAACATCATACGCCAGGCCAGTTTAGCCAGCGGCCCGCGCGATTCAGCCGACCCCCCATCATCTTCGACAAAGCGTTGTAAAATAATAGGCGCGATGGGGATAAAGCCCAACGCACCAATAAACCCGGCAATCAGGGGCACCTTGAACGACATCCACCCCCGCCAGACAGCCAGGAAGAAAAAGACGAACAGGGACATACAGGTAGCCACAAACCCGCCCCGCGATTGGGTAAAGGCCATCCCGACAAAGCCAGCGCCAAACGCAACGAGGGCCAGCGCCTTGATTGCGCGTCTGGGGTGGGTGAGTAATATCGCCAGGGCCGGCGGCATCATCAGGTAGAAAAAGGTGGTGGCGTGGTTGGGGTGGCTAAACAACCCCCCGACGCGCCCCTGGTCATCAATCAGCAGTTGGGCCGGGCCCAGCTCCATAGGACGGCCCAGACCGCGGGTAATAAAGGACATAAAGCCATGGAAAATCAGGTTGAACAGCAATATTATCATCATCCATTGTATCTCTCGTCGGTTGCGTATGGTGCTCACAATATAGGTATAGAGCAAAAAGGCCTGGAGGTTTAAGAACCACTCAAACAGGGTAAACAGAGGCTTTTGGGCCACGATAATAGAGACAAACGACACAACGACATACAACAAATGGGGTACCATCAATATGGGCATACAATTGGCCAGTTCGCCCCGTTTGACCAGCAATTGTACGGCCCAGAGAGTATACACCACGACCAGAGCCACCAGGGCCAGCGAGATATAGAACCCGGCCAGCACCCCCAGACTTGTCCATTCTAGCGAGGGTCGCATGAATGCTTTGGCCACGGGGAAGGAGACAATCGCCGGCAGCAAGACCACAATCAAGACACGGAGGTGTTGCACCATCATCGCCACAAAGGGCAGGAGTAAGACCGGAAAGACGAGCATCAAGAGCTTGGATGAGCGCATGGCCAGAAATGCCATACTGCCCCCAATCGCCACGCCAATGATCGCCGCCAGCAGCAACCGCACAATATCGCCGCGCCGCCCAGGAGCAAACAAGATGCGTCGCAAGGCCAGGACCAGCCGGTCATCCTGGATAACCCCCCAGGAACACCAGGGCCGTTGGACAACCCCCTGCCAGGCCCCCTGTAGGTGCTGTAGCATTGAATCTGTTTTGAGCACGACACCCAAACCTCATGCAGCGGCTCATGCCAGGGCAGATATTCCTGGCAAGCCCAGGCGCCCCCAGGAACATCTGCCGCCTGACAAACCGGTACCCACCACAACGCGCAACGTCGTTGTCTGGCTCCCCTACGTCATAAAAGCGCAGATATGCTCCGCAACATAGGCTACCGCATCCTCCGGTAGTTCGGCATACATAGGCAGCGATACAATCGCGTCGCCATAAGATTCCGATACCGGAAAACGCCCCCGGCTATAGCCAAGGTCGGCGTACGCCGGCTGCAAGTGTATCGGCGTGGGATAGTGTATCCCCGTGGCGATACCGCGCTCGCCCAGATAGGCTTGCAACCCGGCCCGGTCATTGACCCGCACAACGTACAGATGCCATACCGAACGGGCATACGCCATCTCCTGCGGCACAACCACCCCGCTATCCGCCAGCAGTTGGGCATAGTGGTCGGCATGGGTGCGCCGCGCCGCATTCCAGGAATCGAGATACGTTAGCTTGACCCGCAAAATAGCGGCTTGTAGCGTATCCAGGCGATGGTTATGGCCCTTCAGCGCGTGGACGTTTTTCTGCGCTTGGCCCAGGTTGCGCAACAGGCGCAATCGCTCGGCAACCTTGCTGTCATTGGTCACAACCATGCCCCCATCGCCATAGGCGCCCAGATTTTTGGCGGGATAGAAGCTAAAGGCCGCCGCATCGCCAAGCGAGCCAGTACGCTTCTCTTTATACAACGCCCCGTGGGCCTGGGCCGCGTCCTCTATCACCACAAGATTGTGGCGACGCGCTATGGCCATGATGGCATCCATATCGGCCGGCTGGCCGTACAAATGCACGGGGATAATAGCCCTGGTGCGCTCGGTTATAGCCGCCTCAATCTGCGAAACGTCTATATTGTACGACGTCGGGTCGGCGTCTACCAGTACTGGCGTGGCACCAGCGTATGAAACCGCCAGCGCCGTAGCAATAAACGTATTGGCCGGCAGAATAACCTCATCCCCGGCCCCAATCTCATAGGCCCGCAGCGCAATCTCAAGCGCCGTTGTGCCCGAATCAACCCCAACCGCATGGCTTACGCCACAAAACAAAGCAAATTCTTGTTCCAGAAGCGCCACAGACTCACCCAGAACAAAATCACACCGTTCTACCACCCCCGCGATAGCCTCATGCACTTCATCTATGATAGCGTCGCGTTGTGCGCCAAGGTCAACAAATGGTACTCGTCGGATAGCTCCCGCATTCTTCAAACCGGGTTTCCTCCCTTTCTGGTTTCAGACAACCAGACCACTCCCCCCCACGCCCTCACCCGGACAGACCGGCAGCGCGACGGTAGTTTGTGGCATGGTGTTCGAACTTGCAGAAAACATTGCCAGGCTCTCCTGATATTGTACGACAGAACCACCAGGTATCGCAATGGGATCAGCGCCGGTTTTTGGCCCACCCCGCCTCGGCCAGGGGATGTGTACGCACAGCTCAACGCCGCCCACCCCCAACCAATAGGCTACCGCTGGCCCCTCATCGCGTCCGAAACAATGCATTTTTAACCATCAGCGCCACCACCAGGGCCAGCGTCACCCCCAGAACAACGAGCAGCACAATAAAGGAACGGTCGTCAAACAGCAACATGAGAAGCATAAACAGCACCCCTAGCGCGATTAAGACGATCGCTACCCCCAACCCGGCGCTGTGTTGTCGCCCCTCCATACGCTTTCAGACCTTCTCGTGTCAACGCTGGCTGGCCTGCTCCCTGGCTGCACGGTCGCGGCCTTTCTTGCCCAACGACGATTGGTGACGGCGATAATACTCATAATATTGCACACTGTTGTCAAGCTCTGCGTGGTTGACCACAATACCAACCAGCGGCACATGCATCAACGACAGTTGCGTCAGCACCGATTGTACCGCATCAGATTGCGCCTTCGCACGCCCCACAACGAGAATCACCCCATCAACCAGCGGGGCCAGCATCGCCGCATCGGTTACCGCCAGAAACGACGGCGTATCAAGCAACACAAAATCAGATTTAAACGCCAGTTGCTTGATGATAATGTTCATATACTCTGAGCCAAGCATGTCGGTAGGAACGTCTTGCGATGTGCCACTGGTCAGCAGCGTAATATCGGTCACGCTATCGTGTTGGAGCGCCGATTGTAGCTCGGCCTGCTGATATAACACATCGCTCAACCCGACTTCGTTGGGCCGGTTAAAGATGGTATGTAATGAGGGAGCGCGTAAGTCGCAGTCTACCGCCACGACTTTCTTCCCCGACTGGGCCAGCGTAAAGGCCAGGTTCGATACAATGGTAGATTTGCCTTCCTGGGGTTGGGCGCTGGTTATCATAAGCACCCGCCGCACGGTACCATTATCGTTTCCAAACAACATCGTCCGCAACCGCCGAAATGATTCTCCATGCAGCGACTCTCCGTTCATCCAGGCATACTTCTCACCAGACTTGACCGGCGGTATCTTGACCAGCGACGACACCGACATATCTGTGACGGCGGCTATTTGCCGCGACTCATACAGCGTCAGATCCAGGTTTTCGAGCAAGAAGGCAATCCCCAACCCGCCAAGCATACCGGCAATCAACGACAGGGCCAGGTTGAGCTTTTTATTGGGCGAGGTCGGCTCTTCCGGGACGATGGCCGGTTCAATAACGGTCACGAGATTAGCGCGGCGGATAGTGCGGGCCGTTTCTATCGCTTTCTCGGTCAAGCCATTGGCGATTTGTGCGGCCAGAACAGGATCTTCCGATTCAACAATAATGAACATCAACTCCGACTCACCCGGATACTCCACGCTCACCTCAAATTCACCTTCAAGCCCTATTTCTTGCTGTACCTGTTGTTTTAACGGGCGGCTCTGGACAATACGCGAGAGCGTATTGACAAACTTGGGCATATACACATAGTCGCCATATTCTACGTCTCTACCGACCGCGGTAGCCACCCGCAAAATGGTCTTTGCCGTATACGTAGGGGTCATGGTGATGGTTGCCGCAGAAACGATAGCAACGGTAATAAAGCAAACCACCAGAATGATCCACTTTCTCCGCCACAAAATACTAAGGTATACTGCGAGATCCATGGTTCCCCCCATCTATCCTGGTTTCTCCAATGTATAACTGGTTATGCGCCAATATTTCACGCTACCGTTCCTACTTTACTTTAGGGTCAAACCTGGAAAGTCTCGCGTTTTGCCTGGGTGTGGGTCGGGTACGGCCCCGTTTCCAGGGAAGATACCCCCGCGCAACAAACCAGCACCGGCTGGTCATCTGGTCAACACCAGAAGAATATGATACAATCTCTTACGATGTACTATCGTACAAAAAACTTACCTGATTCAGCTTTCCATTCCGTGTCGTACTATTGTCACGAGACCGTTTTTTATGGGTTGAGAAACCCGTTTTCTTTATAGCGAAAACGGGTTTCTCATACGAACAGTATAACAACTATGTCTATGATAGAAAGCTGATGAGTCGCTGTTGTCTGAGCCTCTCTTTAGTATGTACCGTATGACAACTCAAGTACCACAACACGCTGGTACTTGAGTCATAGTATAAAGGTTCATGCTTCAGAACACAAGGGGGGCATACGTATTGATAGTTCAGAATGGGGAAAGACTGCGGGTTATTTTGTCTCGTAGCACGCTGTTTTGGGCATTGGCAATCGTATATTGCATGGGACATTACCATCTGGTGACAGTAGAACGTTGCGGCGTCCGGGGTAGCCCGGTGCGCCAACCAGTTGGGGGGGCAAGGTGCTGCTTCCACGTATGCCATTAGCTTGTACCGGAGAAAGCGCCAGGTATAGAAGTGGCAAGGTTGAAATAAGGTTGAAAATGGACAGGTGGTTATGAATTTTCATACGTCGTCTAGGAAAGTCCGGCTCTATCGGTGGGTTAGTATAGACCTGCTCCTGCTTATTGCCCTGGTGTTTATTCCCTGTTGTGGCGGGGCCCCCTCTGTCCCGGCGGCTGCGTCGCCAACGGTACTAGACACCCCAACGGCGCTGGCGTCGCCAACCATAGCAGATACACCGACGGTATCGGGAACATCTCCCGCGCTGGCCTCGCCAACGGCACCGGGGGCATCGTTGGCCCAGGAGTTGTCGCACCCGCGTCTCTTTTTCACAGCCGACGCTATCGCCCGTCTGCAAGAGCGGGCCCAGTCAACACACCTGGAGATGTGGCTACCCATCTACGATTTTGTGCAATCGGAAATTGGAGCCGTGTCGCTGAGCCAGTCATCACCAGATGGCGACTTGAATACGTTTCGAGATGCTGGTAACAAGCTCATTCCGATGGCCTTTTCCTGCGTTATTTCCGAACAAGCGGATCATTGCGATCTCGCACGGGAGCATTTGTTGACGTATGCCGGCTGGTCTGAGTGGAGCAACGCTGAAGCACGCAATGGCCTGGGAAATGCCCATATGGTGCTTGGAAATGCGCTGGCGTATGATTGGATGTACTCGCGGTTGAGTGCCAGCGAGCGACAGACCATACGCGAGAGCCTGGCTACCCAGACCCGCGAATTGTATGAGGCCAGCAAAAGCTCGTATGACCGCGAACTCAATAACTGGTGGGCCGGTTCATATACCCAGAATCACTTTGGTACCTTGAACAGTGCGCTTGGTATGGGCGGTCTGGCCCTGCTTGGGGAGCATGAAGAGGCGCAAGCGTGGGTAGACCAGGCCATAAACAGTATACAACGATTGCAGTATCTGTTGAATGGTATTAGCGATGGAACGTGGCACGAGGGTATCCCCTACCAACGCTACGGGTTGGCGATGGCGTTGCCATTTATGACGAACTTGCGGACTATTCAGGGCAACAATATGTTGCCAAACACGTACTTTCAGCAATATGCCCGTTGGCGGATGTATAACCATTTGCGCGGGAGCGGCCAGTTTATTATGACCTTTGGCGATTTTGAATGGGATTGGGTGCATGGGGCGTCGTCGGCGGTGGTGCTGCGATTTGTGGCTGATCAGTACCGCGATGGGTATGCCCAATGGGTCGCCGAGGATATTCTGGCGAATACGGGCCGCGATGCCTCGGTCTGGACATCGCATTGGTATACCTTCGAATTTTTGTATTATGACCCGGCCGTTGCGTCTACCTCGCCCGAATCGTTGTCACCAGATCGTGTCTTCCCAGACCTTGCGGCGGTTATCTGGCGCACGGGTTGGGACGCCGAGGCGATGGTGTTTGGGTTTAAGGCCGGGGTAGATGGGGGACACTTTGCCTACGATACGTTTGCACGGACGGGCTACCCCTGGCATGCGTCGTGCAAACATACCGGCTGTGGGTTGCATGTTGGGCACGACCATAGCGATACGAATGGCTTTTATCTGTACAACAATGGGGCCTGGCTTGCGCCAGAGGATGAGGGCAATGGACGGCGAGCCACAGCATTTCATAATACGTTATTGATAGATGGGCAAGGGCAGTTTCGTATTGCAAACGACCAGGCCGCCGAACCAGAGGAGATTGCCGGCTCCGATGGGTTTCTCGAAGCGGTGGGCACCGCTGATGGGATGGGCTATCTTGCAGCCGATGCGACGCGCCGCTACAAGCATATTGCGGGTATTGAGGATATAACGCGCCACGTCGTTTTTGTGCGCCCCGACTATTTTGTGATGCTTGACCATATTGCGGCCGATGCGCCCCATACCTACGATTGGGTGTGCCATTTTAGCGGCGCTATTACCACCGAGGATCGGTGGGTGCGCGGCGGCGCCGAAGATGGCCAGATCCTGGGGGTGGGGGTTGTCAATCCGCTTGACTTTACTGCGCGGGTTGATACCGACGGCCGCAGCGATGCTATCCAGATACGGCCCGCCGAGGCGGTAGACAATGTGCGGATGGTACATGTGCTATACCCAACCGACGAGGCGGGGTGGGAGCAACGGCCAACGTTGCAGTTGAAGAGCGATACCGGGGCGGGTATCGTCGTCACCGTCGGGTTACAGGACGAACGCCAACGCAGTGACGATGTGTTGATTTCGTATACCCAGGCTGTGACGACACCGTTGCAACTGGGAAGCTATACGTACGATGGAAAGGCGGCGGTCGTCAGCTATGCCGCGGATGGGTCGTTGGAAAAGGTTGCCATGTATGGCGGCACATTCTTGCGCGATGATGCGACCGGGCGGAAACTTGTTACCGGGTTGACCAGTACGGAGACGTTCGAGGCCGTGTATGCTGAGGGAACGGTGTATGTATCTGGCGATGTGCAACCGGGGGTAGCAATCTATGCGCCGGGGACTGAGCGGCTTGTGTTGAATGGTACTTCGTGGTCATTCCGGCAATCGGGTGATACAATAGAGGTACGCGAGCATTTCCAGGTGGCGATGCCAGTTATTCGGACACCGCGGCTCCATGCAACCGATTTTGTTGTAGTTTTGCCAAAGGTGCTTATAGATATGTAAGCGTGTCTGGTGGGGGGAATGTATGGGTATTTTATCGTGGATTGTGTTTGGGGCCCTGGCCGGCTGGGTAGCGGGTATTTTAACGCGCACCGGGGGCCGCCGGGGCTGTATTGGCAATATCATCATTGGCATTCTGGGGGCGTTCATTGGCGGGTTCTTGATGGAGCTTATCAATGGCGGCGAGTTTAACTTTGGGTTTGATATGCGTAGCTTTGTGGTGGCGCTCATCGGGTCGGTGGTGCTGCTGGCGTTGTTTGGCTCGCGCAAGAAGAAGTAAGCATGTGGGCGTAGTGTGCCCCTCCCCACAGCACACTGCGCTACGGCTGTACCTCAAAAAGATGTTCCTGGGGAAAGTGGACATGCACAGCCGGCCCATGCCCATTGCGCTGGTCGGTTTGGTAGACTTTGACCCGCACCACGCTACCATTGACCGCAACCCGATATTCGGTACATTCGCCCTTGAACATCGTATCCAGGATGGTGCCGGGGAGGGTATTGGCTTGAGGGGTGTCCAGCAAGCGCAGGTGTTCGGGGCGGATAGCAAAGGTAGCCGGGCGCGGCGGCTCCGGCACGGCGGGCACCTCCAGGCTCCCCATAGGCGTATGCAGCACATCGCCTACCACTTCGCCATCAAGAAAAGTCGAGATACCCACAAACTGGGCCGCCTTGCGCGTTGGTGGCCGCTGGAAGAGCTGTTGCGGGCGTTCGCAGGCCGCAATAGTGCCCCCAAGCAGTAGCGCCGTGCGGTCGGAGAGGGCCACAGCCTCGCTTAAATCGTGGGTAACCAGCAGAGTTGTCAACGCCATCTCGCGCTGGATACGGCGGATAGCCTCTTGCAAATTTTGCCGCACGGCAGTGTCCAAACTGCTCAGCGGCTCATCCAACATCAGCACACACGGCCGCGTCACCAGGGCCCGCGCCAATGCCACGCGCTGCTGCTCGCCCCCGGAAAGCTGCGCCGGGTAGCGCCGTTCCATACCGTCCAGTCCCACCATTTCGAGCATGCGCCCCACTTCGGCGCGGATGTTGCGCTTGTGTTCGCCCTTGACCTTAAGCCCAAACCCGATATTATCGGCAACGTTGAGAAAGGGGAACAGGTAAGCCTTCTGGAACATCAACACCGCCCCGCGCCGATTGGCCGCCACCGGCAACACACTCTCGCCATCGAAGGTAATATCGCCTACCACAGGCATCTCTATACCGGCAATCAGTTTGAGGATGGTTGATTTGCCGCTGCCAGAGGGGCCGAGCAGGGCCAGCATCTCTCCGCGTGCAACGGTCAACGTGAGGCCCTGGATAACCGGCGCCGACTGGCGCGGATAGCGCATAGTAAGATTATCAAGCCGTATCGCTGTCATAGGGTCTATCCCATCCTTACTAGCCATCTATCCATGGTCGGTCTGGCCTGGCACACCATAGCGCATAAGGTAGCGGGCCGTGGCGATAATAACCACCACGGGCGGGGCTACAAAGAGCAGAGCCAGCACCGCTATGGTAGTAGGGTTGCCCCCCGCCACCGAGGAGAAGAGCAGCACGGGCATAGTGATGACCCGTCCGCCACCGATCAAGAAGGTAAGCAGATATTCGCTCCACGATATGAGAAAGGCAAAGAGCGCGGCCACCACCACGCCCGGCAAGACCAGCGGCAGCGTAATGGTGAGGAACACCCGCACACGCCCGGCCCCAAGCACGCGGGCCTGATATTCGTAGTTGGGGTCGTAGCGGGCAAAAACCCCCGCCAGGGCAAAGACGGTATAGGGAAGGATGGGGATAAGGTGAACCAGCACAACCCCGACCATGGTACCGGCCAACCCGATTTTCAAGCATAAGATATTCAACCCCATACCGGTTGCCACCGGCGGTACCACCGTGGGAAAAAATAGGAGCAAGCTCACGACACCCTTGCCGCGTATTGCCCCCAATCCAAGCGTGCGGGCGGCCGGGTAGGCCACCAGCACAGACAACCCGCTAACCAGCAGCGCAATGCTCAGGCTTTCCAGGAGCGCCTCCTGGGTACGCGACTGATTGATGTGCTTGAGAAAGGGAGCCAGGGCCCACTCGTGCGGCACAACCTGGGGATAGAACCAGCGCACCGAAAAGGCATGCAGGATAAACACGCCGATGGGGGCCAGGAACACGAGCGCCAGCCCCCCCCACGCGGCCAGTGTTCCCAGACGATGTGCGACAGCCATACCTTCTCCCTGCCTCACTCACTCACTTGCCTGTCGCTGGCTTGAACCCAAGCGAACGAGCCACCACGGCCACCGCCAGTACGACCAGCGCCATCAGCACACTGATGGCCATACCCTCTGCGCGGCGGTGCAGGTCGGCATTGATAAAAAATTCGAGCGCCAGCACCGCCAGCATGCGTGGGTAGCGCACCCCAAGCAGTTTGGGCACTTCGTAGGCCCCAAACGAGAGCGCGAACACCAGCAGCGCCCCGGCCAGCAAGCCCGGCAAGACCAGCGGCAGGGTCACATAGCGGAGCCGTTGCCAGCGGGTGGCCCCCAGGTTTTCGGCCACCAGCGCATACCCCTCCGGCTGTGAGCGCAGCACGGCCAGCACAATCAGCGCCAGAAAGGGTATCCCCTTGCTCACGTAGGTGAGGATGATACCGATACCGTAGCGGTCGCGCACCAGCACGGGAAAGTCGGCGGGCCCGTCAATCCACCCCACCCAGGCCGCCACCCGCGCCAGCAGACCGCTTTGCGAGAGCAGGAGCAGCAACCCCACGGCCCAGACGAGATGGGGAAAGGCCAGGTTGAGATGGAGGATAGCACCGCCAGCACCGCCAGCGCCGCCGTTGCCCCGCCGCGGGAGCAGCATAACAACCAGCAAAGCGCCAACGGCCGCAAGCAGGGCCGCGCCACCGCTCACCCACAGCGAAAAGCCAAGCGCGGCCCAAAATTCGCGGGCGGCCACCGACGGCCCTACCAGGACGTTGTGGTAGGCGCTCAGGCTCAATTGCTCTTGCCCAATAAGCGGGAGGTAGCCCAGGCTCTGGGTCACACCGTAGAAAACGCTGGTACCAAACAGGAGCGCCACGAGCAGCAGCGCCGGTGCCAGACCGAGCCAGGGGGCGGCCCGCCGAAGACGGCCCCGCCACATGGTACGCTTCATGGCAATGGGTCGCCCCCGTTCCCGTACGGAACGAGTCCCCATACGGGCATGGTGTTGCGCGAAGAAATAGCCGTCAACTGCACGGGAGTTGTCCCGTCGGCATTCATCACGTAAATATGGGACACCGCCTCGTTGCGGTTGCGCCGCTCAAAAACGATACGGGTACCGTCGGGCGACCAGGAGGGGGCGTTATCTTTGGTTTCGGCGCTATTAGTGAGATTGACCAGACCAGAACCGTCACTGTGCATGACGTAAATATCGGTAGTGTCATAGTCGTCGGTAAGCGCAAAGAGCAGGCTTGTACCATCCGGCGACCAATCCGGATGCCATTCATAATCGTGGCTATCGGTGAGGCGAGTTTGTTCTGCACCATCGGCCTGCATCACGTAGACTTCGGCGTAAAAGTCGCGTAGCGAGAGAAAGGCCAGGCGGGTGCCGTCGGGGGCCCAGGTGGGGGCATAGCCGCCCTCGCGGGTGAGGCGGGTCTGCTCTGCACCGTCGGCCTGCATCACGTAAATTTGCTGCTCGCGGTCGCGTTCGGAACAGAAGGCTATACGCTGGCCGTCGGGCGACCAGTCCGGCATACTATCGGATTCTTCGTCAGTCGTAAGGCGCACCACGTCTGAACCATCTACATTCATAGTGTAAATATCGGGGTTGCCGTCGCGGTCTGAGACAAAGGCGATGCGCGTACCGTCGGGCGAGAGGACGGGGCTTTCGTCGCTGGCAGGGTGGTGCGTCAGATTAGTCTGGTCTGTGCCGTCAACGTTCATGGTATATATCTCTAGATTGCCGTCTCTGTCAGAGGTAAAGAGTATCCGCCCCGCCGATACATCTGCCGAAGATGGGATGGTCGGTTGTTCGGCGGTAGGGGTTGGCGTTGGCGTTATGACGGTGGTGGCGGTGATCTGGGCCGCGGCAAAGGTGGGGATGGCGGGGGTTGCTTCCACAGGCTCAACCGGCGCAGCGGGGGGCACCGGAGCCGTCGGTAGCGCCACGGTCGGCGTGAGGGTGGGGGGCACGGTTGGCACCGCCGCTATTGCTGTCGTCGGGGTCGTAGCTATGGGGGTTGGCTCGGAGAGCAGCATATGACTAAGCCAGCCTTCCGTTTCCGCAGACACCCGGTCTGGCACACAATCGGCGGAGAGGGTAAGCACACGCAGGTGCTTCCAGGTTGTTTCGTCGGTTTGCTGTTCGCCGAGCAGCAAAACCTCGTCGCCTGGGCATACCTGGGCGATAACAGTTTCGGGAGCAATGCGCGGCTCCGAGCGCAGATTGCCGCCGTTAATAACCACGGCCACGACGACGGGGGGGGGGGCGGCCGGTTGCGCTG
>DAOTUK010000024.1:0-17753 GCA_034437375.1 Chloroflexaceae bacterium
CGCGGCAAAAAGGTATTTTTCACGGGCGACAATTTGATGGAGTTGCCGCTGGCCCGCTTCCTGCGTGCGTGTGGTGCCGAAGTAGTGGAATGTGGCACGCCCTATATCAACAAGCGCTTTCATGCGCGGGAGTTAGAGCGGTTGGAAGGCGTGCGTCTGGTCGAGCAGCCCAACTTCGACCGCCAGTGGCAGGACATCGGACAGATACAACCGGATCTGGTTATCAGCACGCTGGCAACGACAAACCCGTTAATTGGCCAGGGTGTGGTCGCCAAATGGAGCACCGAGTTTGCCTTTATGCCTATTCACGGGTGGTCGGGGGTGGCCACACTGGTGGGCATGTTTACGCGCAATATGAAGCGCCACGCGCAGTTGGGAACACTGGATGACGCGGTGTGGACGCAGGGCTTGATGCCATCGCGGTGAGGGGATGATTCATATCATACGTTCTCATGCTACGAAAGAGCAAGTGCATGAAATGCAACAAACGCTCGGTGTCTATATCAAACTGGCTGTTGATATTCGACGAGGTATCCTTGCAGGTGGAGGGGCACTTCATGCCGATTGTGAAACGATTTTGCTTGAGGATGGAAGCAAGCAAGAGGATATTTGGGGTGCCGATTGGAACCCTGATTCGCAACACGTAACATATGAGGCACTTATTAACATTCGGCCTCGTCAAAATCGTTCTATGGAGATATTA
This sequence comes from Chloroflexaceae bacterium, assembly GCA_034437375.1. Taxonomy (GTDB): domain Bacteria; phylum Chloroflexota; class Chloroflexia; order Chloroflexales; family Chloroflexaceae; genus JAAUSY01. Next base: position 704 of record DAOTUK010000024.1, read on the forward strand.
GATGCCTCTATTCGAGATCGGGTTGCTGATATTGTGCAACGACTATTGGGGGGAGTATGAACGACTGGACAGCATTACAAGAGCGTTATATGCGTGATGGGGTACCTGTGCGTCTGGGCGGGTTGGCGGCTAATCTCGCACGCATCAACTCCTTTTCAAGCCAGTCTGCAAACCGTGAGGCCGTGGCATATTTGCTTGAAGAAAGTAAGTTCTTTATTGAGTGGGTTGCCGTGGATACGGAGATAGACGTAGCCGCCAGTCTGGTTCGTTTGCAAGTTGAGCTTGCCGGTTGGCAACGAAACTGGAATGCACGGTGGGAGGATACACAGCAACGTATGATGGTTGCTCAACAGGCGCGTCAGTGGTCTGAACGGGTGCTGGAAATGTCGGGGCTGCTGGCTTCGGCGTAGGGTAAGGGACGCAGGGAATGACAGTTCGTGAAGCCACAACCAAAGAAGTACCCCACTTTATCCCCTCCCCGCCCCCGTTGGAGAGCGGCGACCGCCTCACGCGGCGCGAATTTGAGCGGCGCTACGAAGCGATGCCGCAAGCGCGGGCCGAACTGGTAGAAGGAGTGGTGTATATGGCCTCGCCGGTGCGGGTAAGCCACGGCACGGCGCATACATCGGTGGTGACATGGTTAGCCGCATATAGTCAAGCGACGCCGGGCGTACAACTTTGCCTTGACACCACCGTGCGGCTTGATGCGGACAACGAAGTGCAGCCGGATGTGCTCCTGCGGATAGCTCCGGAGGCGGGGGGAATGTCGCGCATTAGCGCCGATGATTATGTCGAGGGAGCGCCAGATCTGGTCATCGAGGTGGCGCTCAGTAGCGCATCGTATGACCTGCACGACAAGCGCAACGCCTACCGCCGCAACAGGGTGCGCGAGTACGTGGTGTGGCAGGTGTATGAGCGGCGGCTCAACTGGTTCTGGTTGCACGAGGGAGACTATACGGCGTTACCTCCCAACGAGCAGGGCATCCTGCAAAGCCGCGTATTTCCCGGCTTGTGGTTGGATGGGGCAGCGCTGCTCGCGGGTGATATGGCGGCGGTGCAGGCGGCGGTGCGCCAGGGGTGCGCCACCGATCAGCACACGGCGTTTGTTCGGCGGTTGGGGGAACAGGGTTTGGATAACGAGCAAGATAGAGGTTGAGAAGCATCTATGCGTCTGACTTATTGGATGTATCAAGGAACGGCCCATTACGGCGTGGGCCGCATTACCAATAGCCTGCGCGGTGTCCAGGCGCTCTTTCACGCCCCCCAGGGCGATGATTACGTCAATACCATCTTTACCATGTTGGAGCGAACGCCAGACCTGCCGCGCATGCATACCAGCGTCGTGACAGGGCGCGACCTGGCGCAGGGAACAGTACGCTTGCCCGACACGCTCCGGCAACTGGAAACAACACACCATCCCGACTTGATTGTCGTTGCGGCGAGTTGTAGCACCATCCTGCTGCAAGAGGATTTGCAACGGGTAGCCGAAAGTGCCGAGATAGAATCGGATGTGCTGGTGTACGATGCAAACCCCTTTCGGATGCAAGAAGTGGACGCGGCCGAGGGGTTACTCACGCTGCTGGTCAAACGCTACGCCCAACAACAACCCCTGACCAGCGTCCCAAGCGTGAACCTGATCGGGTTAGCCTCGCTTGGCTTCCATGCCCGCTCAGACCTGGTATGTCTGCGGCGTATGCTGGCCACGCTTGGCGTCGAAGTCAACGTCGTTGCGCCGTGGGGTGCAAGCCTGGAAGATCTGGGACGCCTACCCGCCGCGTGGGTCAATATCGCGCCCTACCGCGAACTTGGGCAGGGAACGGCCCGCCACCTCGAACAGGAATTCGGCACCCCCATGCTCACCGATATACCCATCGGCGTGCAACCCACGCTGGCATGGCTCCGCCGGCTGGTGGACATGCTCAACGATGTCGCCTCGCGCCAGGGCGCGGCCGGCGTCAAGATGCCGCCCTTGACCGCCTTTTCGCTCGACGGCATGAGCACCCCAAGCAGCGTCCCCTGGTTTGCCCGCACCGCCGATATGGAGAGCTTTAGCGGCAAACAGGCGTTTGTCTTTGGCGACGCCACCCATACCGTGGGAGTGGTACGCTTTCTCCACGACGAGCTTGGCATGCAGATAGCGCGGGTGGGCACATACTTGCAAGAAGAGGCCGAATGGGTGCGCTACCAGTTAGCCGACTATGTGCATGGCGAATTGCTGGTCACAGACGAGTTTCAGGAGGTGGGGAAGGAAATAGAGGATGTGTTGCCCGATCTCGTCTGCGGTACGCAGATGGAGCGGCACAGCTCGCGCCGCGTTGATGTGCCCTGTATGGTCGTCGCCCCGCCCACCCACATTGAAAACCACCTGCTTGGCTACTACCCCATGCTTGGCTTCGACGGAGCCGATGTCATAGCCGACACCGTGTACACTTCAACCAAACTGGGGCTTGAAAAGCACCTGATAGATTTGTTTGGCGACGCCGGACTGGAATATGAGGAGCGCCCCCGAACGGAGATGCAACGGGTTGCGGTGGAAGAACATGCGCCGGCCGCAAAGGAACACACCGCAGCGGCAGCCGTGGGGGAGCATCCAAAAAGCGAGACAGAAACGCAGGAACCTGCGACAGAGGGAGCCGCCAGCGGTGACGGCGGGCCGGTCTGGACACAGGATGGTGAGGCGGCCTTGAAAAAGGTACCCTTCTTTGTGCGCGGCAAAGCGCGGAAGAATACGGAAAAATATGCGCTGGAGCGCGGCTATCACGCCATCACGGCCGACGTGGTGCGCGAGGCGCGGCAAGCTCTCGGCGGGTAGGGGATTGGTATGGGTCTGATTTTGTCTGTCTATGGCAAAGGCGGTATCGGCAAGAGTACGACAAGCGCAAACTTGTCGGCGGCGCTGGCCTTGAAGGGAGCGCGGGTGTTGCAAATTGGGTGTGACCCCAAGCATGACAGCACCTTCCCATTGACCGGTATGCTGCAAGATACCGTCATTGATGCGCTGGACGAAGTAGATTTTCACCACGAAGAGGTGATGGTGGAAGATGTGGTCAAGACCGGCTTTGCGGGGGTAAGTACGGTTGAAGCGGGCGGCCCGCCCGCCGGCAGCGGCTGTGGCGGCTACGTCGTGGGCGAAACGGTCAAACTCATACGCGAGTTCGGCTTGTACGACGAATACGACGTTATCCTGTTTGACGTGCTTGGCGACGTCGTGTGCGGCGGGTTTAGCGCCCCGCTGCAATACGCCGACTACGCCCTGATTATTGCCTGCAACGATTTCGACAGCACCTTTGCAGCCAACCGCCTGTGTATGGCCATTGAACAGAAGAGCAAACGCTACAAAGTGAAACTGGCCGGCATTATCGCCAACCGCGTTGACTATGTACATGGCGGCGGCACCAACGTGTTAGAGCAGTTTTCCGAACTGGTGGGCTCGCGGGTCGTTGCGCGGGTGCCCTACCACGACTTGATACGCCGCAGCCGTCTGGCCGGCAAGACGTTATTTGAAATGAAGGACGAGCCAGAACAAGCCGTCTGTACCGAACCCTTCGAGAAACTGGCCGAAGAACTGCTCGAACGCCCCTCCGGGGTGGTACCAAAGCCCATTGATGACCGCGAGATTTTTGAAGTTATTGGAGGCTGGCGCTGATTGCTCCCACATTTGACACGGCTGGACACAAGTCAAAACTTCAGTCGTACTTTAATGGCATAGGGTTTGAACGCTGGTCGGCTATCTACGGCGAAGGAGAGCTGACAGGGGTACGCCGCTCTGTCCGCGAGGGACACGCGAATATGCTCGAACAGGCCCGGGCCTGGTTGCGCGAGTGGGAGCACCCACCGGGAGCCACCCTGCTTGACGCCGGCTGTGGTACCGGTCTGGCCACCGTCGCCCTGGCCCACCAGGGATTCCACGTCACCGGGGTAGACATTGCCCCCCAGATGGTACAGCGGGCGCGAGCGCAAGCGCAGGCGGCGGGAGTCGCGGAGCGAACGCGCTTTGTGGCGGGCGATATTGAGGTCGTGGCGGGCACGTTCGATGCAGTGGTCTGTTTTGATGTGTTGATACACTACCCGCGCCCGGCCTTTGCCCAACTGGCCGAATGGTTGGCGCGGCGCTGTCGCGGCCCGCTTATCATCACCTACGCCCCCTACAACCGCCTGCTGGCGATGAAACACTGGGTCGGGGGCCACTTTCCGCAAAGTGAACGACGCACCACGATTGAGATGATACCGGATACGTTTGTGCAGCAGACGCTTGCAAGCGGCGGCATGCGGGTACACCGTAGCCAGCGCATTAGCTGTGGATTTTATCATGTGGTGCTGCTCGAAGCGCACCCATCGTCATAATTCCTGGTGCGGCGGTGGGGTGCGATATACGGGCATGGTTGAAGGCGTGTGGGTACGAAGAAAACAAACGACTGTTCCGACAGTCCGGGTTTTGCGAAAGCTATAGAGGAGGAGTTCTATGCGCTTCGTCTTCCTGACTATGGAAGTCACGAATAACGCGGCCCTGCGCGAAGCGGCGGCAATAGTGAAGCGTGACCACGGCATTGACATTGAAACCAGCATCTACAATGTTGCGTTGCTGCGCGGCGACGAGAACTGGCAACGATTAGAGCAGGACGCGATAAAAGCCGACTTTATCTTTGGCTCGATGCTCTTTGGTGAAGATATGGTGCGTCCCCTGGAGCAGGCGCTTGGCAAAGCGCAATGCCCCATCTGCATCATCACCAGCAATCCGACGCTGATCCGCATGACGCGGCTTGGCAAATTCGTCATGCATCAACCAGAGGAGGACGAAGAGCAGAAGCGGGGCGTGATGGGGCAGTTGATGAGCCGCTTCAAACCCAGGCATGGGCAGGGCGAAAGCCAACGCCAACTGGCCCTCGTCCGCGGTATGAGCAAAATACTCAAGCACATTCCCGGCCGCGCGCGCGATCTGCACACCTACATCTCAGCCCACCAGTACTGGCTCAACGGCTCGCCCGAAAATCTGAGCCGCATGCTGTGCCTGATGGTCGAACGCTATGGCCAGGGCTACAAAGGCAAGGTGTCGGTGCAAGACCCGATAGTCTATCCAGAGGTAGCGCTCTACCACCCCGAAGCGCCCGAACCCTTCACCACGCTGGCCAGCTATCGCAAGTGGCAGCGCGGGCGCAAGCTCAAGCTCAATAACGGATGCGTTGGCTTGCTCTCCATGCGGGCCGCCGCGCTTGGCGGCAACACGGCCCACATTGCCGCGCTCACCCAGGCGCTCGAAGAACGCGGTATCGAAGTGCGCATCGCCTATAGCGGCGGCCTCGATTTTCGCCCCTCCATTGAAAAATTCTTTATGGAAAAGAAGAAGGGTCAGGATGCCGAAACATCGGTTGATGTGCTCCTGAATGGCACCGGCTTTTCGCTGGTGGGCGGGCCCGCCGAGAGCCGCCCCCAGGACGCCAAAGCAACATTGCAAACGCTGGACGTCGGCTACCTGGACATGATCCCGCTGGCCTTTCAGCGCGTCGAAGAGTGGAAGCGCGACGATATTGGCCTCGCGCCTATCCAGTTGGCGCTCAGCGTCGCCATCCCAGAGCTTGACGGAGCCGCAGAGCCGCGCGTATACGGCGGCCCCATCAGCGGCAGCGACCGCACCATGCCCATCCACGAAGAGGTAACATTGACCGCCAACCGGGTGGCGCGGCGCGTATCCCTGCGCCACAAGACCAACGCCGAAAAGCGCGTCGCCATCATCCTGTTCAACTTCCCCCCCAACCTGGGCAGCGTCGGCACAGCGGCCTACCTGGACGTATTCGCCAGTGCCCACCGCTTCTTGCAGGAGTTGAAGCGCGAAGGCTACGACGTAGAAGTACCCTCCACACCGGAGGCACTGCGGCAAGCCGTGGTGGAAGGCAACAGCATGGTCCACGGCACCGACGGCAACGTCGCAGACCGCCTGGCCGTATCCGACTATCTGCGCCTCTTCCCCGGCTACAAGGATATTGAACCCTTCTGGGGGCGGGCACCGGGCGAACTACTCAACGACGGCAAAACCTTCTTTATTCTGGGGCGACAGTTTGGCAAGGTCTTTGTGGGACAACAACCCAGTTTCGGCTACGAGCGCGACCCCATGCGCCTGCTGATGGCGAAGGACGCGGCCCCCCATCACGGCTTTGCGGCCTTCTATACCTGGCTCGAACACGTCTACCAGGCCGACGCCGTGCTACACTTCGGCACACACGGGGCGCTCGAATTTATGCCGGGCAAACAGGCCGGCCTGAGTAGCGCCTGCTGGCCGGTACGTCTGCTTGGCAGCCTGCCCAACATGTACTACTACTGCGTGAATAATCCAAGCGAAGGCACAATTGCCAAGCGGCGCGGCTTTGCCACGCTGGTCAGCTATATGGTACCCCCCCTGAAGCACGCCGGCCTGTACAAAGGATTGCGTCTGCTCAAGGATAGCCTGGACAACTACCGCAACAACCCGTCGCCAGAGATGCTTGAGGATATTCGCTTGCAAGCCGAAAAGCTCGATATTGTGGTAGAAGCATCGCCAGAACAAGAATCAACCACCAATGGGCAGCACGATGCAGATGAAATCTACGCCGCAGCGCTGGCCCACGAACTCTTGCAGATTGAGCAGCGCATGATCCCGATGGGCTTGCACGTACTTGGGCGCCCCCCCTCCACCAGCGAACTAGCCGACATTCTCTCGCTCATGGCCACGTTTAACCAGCCGGACAAAAAACTTGACCCCCTGCCGCAAATGATTGCCACGCAGATGGGATGGGACTATGGCCAGTTGCGGGACACGCTGCGTACCGACCGTACCTCGCAGGTGCGGTGGGAGGAGATAGAGACGATTTGCCGCGAGGCGATGAGCCGCTTTGTCACGCCAACGGGCAACGAGCAAATCGTGACGGGGGAGCAACTGCGCGGCTCGTTGAGCGTGCGGCGCTCTGCGGCGGATGCCTACCTTCAGCACATGGTTAAAATTCGCCCCGGCACCCTGCACGAGCTATGGAGTTTCCTGGACGAACTGGTCGTCAATATTGTGGATGACCGCGAGGTTGAAGGGTTGCTGCGCTCACTGCGCGGCTGTTACATTGAACCCTCGCCGGGCAACGACGTAGTGCGTAACCCCGGCGTCGTCCCCACCGGACGCAACCTGCACGGGCTTGACCCCTTCCGTATGCCGTCGGTCTTTGCCCAGGAAACCAGCGCCCGGCTGGTCAGCGATATGCTAGAGCGGTTGACGGCGGAGAGCGGCGAAATGCCAGAGACTATCGCCATGGTGCTGTGGGGCACCGACAACCTGAAGAGCGACGGCGAAGGCGTGGCACAAGTGCTGGCCCTGCTTGGGGCGCGGGCCGTACAGGATGAGTTGGGCAATGTGAGCGACATCGAATTGCTGCCCCTGCCAGAGTTGGGGCGGCCACGCATTGACGTGATGGTCACCGTGAGCGGTATTTTCCGCGACCTGCTCACGCACCAGATGCAACTGCTTGACAAAGCCGTACGAACGGCCGCCGCCGCAGACGAGCCAGCGGAGTTTAATTTTGTGCGCAAGCACGCGCTACAACAGGCCGAAGAGTTGGGCGTGAGCGTTGAAGAAGCGGCCACGCGCATCTTCTCCAACGCGCCGGGCAGTTACGGAGCCAACGTCAACCACCTGGTTGAGAGCGGCACCTGGGACGAAGAGGAACAACTGAGCGAGGCCTTTATGAGCCGTAAGAGCTTTACCCTGGGCAAGGATGGCGAGTGGCACGACTCGCGGGCCATTATGGAGAAATCTATGGCCACGGTTGACGCCGCCTTCCAGAACATTGACAGCTTCGAGATTGGTATTAGCGATATTGACCACTACTACGAATACCTGGGCGGCGTCTCCAAGAGCGTCGAACGTCTGCGGAACAAGCGTCCCTCCGTGATGGTTGCCGATGCCGTGGGCACGGCCGGTAATCGCCTCAGCTCGCTAGAGCAAATGGTGCGCCTGGAATCGCGGGCCAAACTGCTCAACCCCAAGTGGTACGAGTCCATGCTCAACCACGGCTACGAGGGCGTGCGCGAAATTGAGTCGCGGGTGAACAACACCTACGGATGGAGCGCGACGGCCTCGGCGGTTGAAGGATGGGTCTACCAGGGCGTCGCCGAAACCTACCTGCTCGACGAGCAGATGCGCGAACGCCTGGCCAGGCTCAACCCCCACGCCACCGTGACGATTACCGGGCGCTTGCTTGAGGCGCACAACCGCGGCCTGTGGGACGCAGACGAGGCTACGCTGGCCCAACTCCAGGACATCTACGACGACCTGGAAGACCGCCTGGAAGGCGTGGGCGAGATGGCCCAGACCGTGGGATAGGGCGATACACATACTGGTGTGGTGTGGGGCGGGGAGTACTACTCTCCGCCCCATACCTGTTGTGCGGGGTGGCGGGGTCTGCTAGAATGAAGGGGGATAGCGCAAGGTGGAGCAGATTGGGGAAGACGATGCAATTTGATCGTATTACCACTGAGCCAGAGGTGATGGGTGGGAAAGCCTGTATCCGGGGAATGCGGGTCACGGTAGCATTGCTTGTCCATCTGGTAGCAGAGGGAATGAGTTTTGATGACATTACCAGAGCATATCCGTATATAGAACCGGATGATATACGGCAAGCTCTTCGGTATGCGGCCTGGTTGGCGGAAGAGGTAGTTTCTGTCAAGGATGGGGGCTATGGGATAGCCCCACCACCGTATGACCCGGTTACCTTAGAAGGCCTATGGGAGGGTGTGCATATCAGCGATGATGATATTGACACTGTTCAACGGGAGATGTGGGGTAGTATGGATGATGGTGATATATGAGTCGGTATGTCACAGATACCCATGCGCTTTATTGGCATCTCTCGCTTGATCAACGGCTTACGCCGCAAGTGCTCCAAATTCTTCGGGACGCGGATAATGGCTTGCATCAGATACTTATACCAGGGATCGTTCTCATTGAAATGGTCTACCTTGTTGAAAAAGGCCGTTTAAGCATGACGAACGTCAATCAGGTTTTCTCGCTTCTTGAAAAGCCTGGAGCAAGTTATGCGGTAGCTCAACTTGACCAGCATGTAGCACGGGCACTTCAGTATATACCTCGTGTAGCGATACCTGATATGCCCGACCGCATTGTTACGGCAACCGCATATTATCTAGGAGTGCCTTTGATCACAAAAGATTCGATGATCCATAAGGCAGGAATTGTTGATGTTGTATGGTAACTTTGCTTTGTCGGAAAGGACACAACTATGCCAGAAACACTCACCAAGCCGCCCCCCGTGGGTGAGCGACCACAACGAATGTGGACAACCGCCGATTGGGAACGCCTGGACATCGCCGCAGAATCGGGCGTACGCTATGAAGTCATGAACGGGGTGCTACATATGACCACTGCGCCAAGTTTCTTTCACCAGTGGGTTATTGTTCGGCTTATGCTTTCTCTCGGATACGAAGTGCTGCGGAGAAAGTTGGGCGTCTGTGTCTCCGCGCCGGTCGGCGTCGTGATACCACCCGCCATCGCCGTCCAGCCGGACTTCCTCGTCGTGCTCAACCGCAACATGGCTATTGTGCGCGGTGGGCGTGTGCGCGGCGCGCCAGATCTCGTGGTCGAAGTGCGTTCGCTAGGCAACACGCCGGCCCAGATGGAAGAGAAGCGGCGCATCTACGCGGCCATCGGCGTGCCGGAGTATGCCGTGGTAGAGCCGGCCGAACGGTCCCTTACCTACTACCGCCTGAGCGCAGACGGAACCTATCCCGACGCGCAGCGCTTTGGCGAAGGCGATACCCTCACGCTCACGTGCCTGCCCGATATACCGCTCGTAGTAGCCGAACTCTTTGCCGACGCGCCCGATACCACGCTGGATGTGGAGTGATAGCAGGAGAAAATCACCATGCCAGAAACACTCACCATGCCGCCCCCCGTGGGTGAGCGACCACAACGAATGTGGACAACCGCCGATTGGGAACGCCTGGACATTGCCGAGGAATCGGGCGTACGCTATGAAGTCATGAACGGGGTGCTACATATGACCACTGCGCCAACGAACTTTCACCAGTGGATTGTCGGCATGCTTGCCGAGTTGGTGGGCGTGCCGCTGCGGAAGTTGCGGCGGGGGGTCTGGTTCATGGCCCCGGTCGGCGTCGTGATACCACCCGCCATCGCCGTCCAGCCGGACTTTCTCGTCGTGCTCAACCGCAACATGGCTATTGTGCGCGGTGGGCGTGTGCGCGGCGCGCCAGATCTCGTGGTCGAAGTGCGCTCACCAGGCAACACGCCGGCCCAGATGGAAGAGAAGCAGCGCATCTACGCGGCCATCGGCGTGCCGGAATATGCCGTGGTAGAGCCGGCCGAACGGGCCCTTACCTACTACCGCCTGAGCGCAGACGGAACCTATCCCGACGCGCGGCGCTTTGGCGAAGGCGATACCCTCACGCTCACGTGCCTGCCCGATATACCGCTCGTGATAGCCGAACTCTTTGCCGACGCGCCCGATACCACGCTGGATGTGGAGTGATAGCGAGGGAGACTCACCACATCCCCGCCTACCGGCGGGTCGCCTCATACGCCCGGCGCTCCTCCTCCGGCGTCCCCCCATTCGTCAAATCCTTCTGCACCACGGGGATAAACTGCTGCTCGATAGCCTGGTGCAACTCGCGGGCCAGTGCTTTTCGGTTGCGGCTCCGAATCGTCTGGGGCCCAAAGGTCACAGTCGCATCAAAGCCGGGCATCTCAAACATCGCCAGCAAGTGATCCAGGAAGGGCATACCACCCCACCAGCACACCGAAAGATGCGCGGGGAGATAGCCGGGCGGCGTGCAATAGGTGACGCTGGCGTACGAAACGGGAAACTCCTTGTAAGCCGCGGGTTGCAACAGCGAAGGGCAAAGCGGCAACACATCGGACCCCTTCGAACTGGTACCCTCCGCAAAAAGCAAAATACCCTGTTGTTCACGCATCGTCTGCTCTATGGCCCCAATCACAATAGGAATATCTCTGGTTCGGGCGCGGTCTATAAATATCGTACCGATACCCTTGCCGGCAAAGCCAAGCAGCGGCCAGTCTGCAATATCGCTTTTAGCGACAAAGTTACAGCCAAGCGTCGCCGCATACACCACAATGTCTATATAGCTCAAGTGATTGGAAACCAGGAAGAAAGGCGGTTCGGGGGGGGTTCCCTGCACCGTAATACGCATATTGAGGATGGCGGCGCATGCCCGCCCCCACTGCTGGAATATATAATTACGCCACTTGTTGGCGGCATGTTTCGTACGCGACGCAACGAGATTACCCAGATACCAGATGGCGTATAATCCCAGAGTAGCCGCGACAAAGGCGATGGCCCGCAGAGCGACCTGTATTTTTCTCATCGGGTGTTACTCCTTATGTACCGTTCCTATCCTATGGATGCTGTTTTTGCTTGTGGATAGTATACTATAGGTAGACGGGGGTGGTTGCACCCCTGGTCATACCCGTGACGGGTGCTGCGTGAAGCGAGGACGGGTGATGCTGCCGCACACGATGCCACGGAATACCGAGAGATAATCAACCGAAACAAGAGGAGAACACCCGACCCGAAAAGGAGTTGTGAATGTATCCACCATTATGGCACATCCAGGAAGGCGACCATATGCCCCTGGTCGCCACCGCTATTCACGATGGACACGCCCTCCGTGCGGGGTTGTACGAAGCGCTGGCCCTGACCGAGGACGACTGTATGCGCGAGGAAGACCCCAACACCGGCATATGGGCACGAACGGCTGACACGTGGGTTATCGCCAACCGATCGCGCTTTGAGGTAGACTTGAACCGCCCCCGCGACAAAGCCATCTACCGCACATCCGAAGATGCGTGGGGGCTATGGGTATGGCGGCACCCCCCCGACGAAGCAATGATCGCCACCTCGCTGGCCCAGTACGACGACTTCTACGCCACTATGCAGCACATCTTTCACCGGATGGAACGGCGCTTCGGGCGCTTTGTCGTCTACGACCTGCATACCTATAACCACCGCCGCGACGGGCCCGACGCCCCCCCCGCCGACCCGGCCAGCAACCCCGACGTCAACGTCGGCACGGGAACAATGCTCGACCGCAGCCGGTGGGCCGGCGTGATAGAGCGCTTTATGCACGACTTGCGGGCCGCAGAGATTGTCGGGCGACACCTGGATGTGCGCGAGAATGTCAAATTTCGCGGGGGACACTTTGCCCACTGGACGCACCGTACCTTCCCCCAGAGCGCCTGTGTACTCTCCATCGAATTCAAAAAATTCTTTATGGACGAGTGGTACCATAACCCGTATGACAAGCACATCATCGCTATTCGTGAGGCACTGAAGAGCACCATGCCCGGCGTGGTAGCGGCGCTGTCCCACGTCGAGGCGGGAACATAGCACCATGCCACACGCCAATACCACCCCGACCGTTGCGCCAATCGCAGACGAACTTATCCAGACCGTGTGTGCCCGCCTGGCCGATAATCGCCAGGTGCGGCACACGCTGCCCGGCGGGGGGCGCGTACACATTGACCGCAAGGTACCCTTCCTGTGCGTCTATCGCTACCCACCACAGCGCCAGGATGCAGGCACCGACCGGCTCGTCGTGGGCGAGGCCTCCTACCTGATTGTGCCGGGCGATCGGGCGCTCCATCAGGGAGTAGCGGCACTGGTGCGGGGTATAGTGGCAACCCTGGCCGAAGCCTTTGGCGGGTTTCTGATAGTCGAACTATGGGCGGCCCCCGACCGACACGCGGGCGACAATGGCCCATCGGAAGAGGCGCTCTGGCAGCCGGGCTTTCGCATCTTGAGCTATCTGCGCGACAACGACGACCTATCGCCAGCGCTGGCACGGATGGAACGCGGGTTGGCCAAGGTACGCCTCTACCAGCAGCAGGCTCAGGTAACCGTCGCCGCCGATGGGCGGGCCACCCCGCCAGGGCTTGCGCCGCTGCTCACTGCCCGCGAGGCCCGCTCGCTGCGTTGCCGCTTCATCGGGCTCGAAGTACAGCCGGTCTACCGCGACGGGGAAACCGGCGACCTGTACCCCATGGTGCTGCGCACACTCCACCGCAGCATGGCACGGGTATTGAAACAGGCCCTGTTTGAATTCGTCCGTGCCCGCACATCACACCACCCCACCCACTACCACGCGCTTGGGCGACAGGCCATGGTCAAAGCCGTATGGCAGGTAGACCGCCAACTGGCGCAGGTGAGCGATGCATTTGACTTTCTGCTACACGTTACCCCCATCAACGCGGCGACGGCGTGGTCGGCGTTCAAGCGCGACCGCTTTGGGCGCGAGCCAGTGTTTTACTATCGGCCGCTGCCGGTTGACCCGGTTCTGCTCAAGCGGTCGTTGTACAATATTCACATTGAGCGCGTGGAAGATCCGACGCTATGGCAACTGTTTCAAGAGAAGCAACGCGAGCTTGACCAGCAAATCAGTATGCTGCTTGATAGGGGAACGCGGCGCTTTCTGTATGGCAGTTTGCAACTCTTCGGGGCCATAGATGCGGCGCTCCTACAGGTTGCCGAAGACCTCCTGCGACGTCTGCCACCCCATAGCCGCGACGAGTCGCAACGGCGCTACCTGGACGCGCAAGGCTTTGCCGCACGGGTAACAGCAGAGCTAGACTATTACCGCCAGTTTTACCCGCAGCTTTCGGCGCAGGTGTTTGTGCGTGACGATATTAACACCGGCTTGATGGTATCGCATGGGGATGTCCTGGTTGGGAAGCAAACGCGGGTACCCGTGTCGCGGGTTGATGCGCTGTTGCACCACGAAGTAGGCACCCATGTGCTTACCTACTTTAACGGACGGGCCCAACCCTTCCAACAATTGCACGCGGGTCTGGCCGGTTACGAAGAGTTGCAAGAGGGTATTGCCGTACTTGCCGAATACCTGGGCGGCTACTTGAGCCGGCCCCGCTTGCGCGTATTGGCCGGGCGGGTGGTGGCGGCGCACTGTCTGGTACAACGGGCCACCTTTCTCGAAACCTTCCGGACCCTGACAGAGCAGCACATGTTTGACAAACACACCGCCTTTACCATCACCATGCGCATTTATCGGGGGGGGGGGTTGACCAAGGATGCGGTCTACCTGCGCGGGTTGCTCAAGGTGCTGGAATATTTACAGGGTGGGGGCGAGCTAGAACCCTTGTTTGTGGGCAAGATAGCCGTAAGCCATATTCCGCTTATTCGAGAGTTACGCTTGCGGAAGGTGTTGTCTGATGCCCCACTGCAACCGCGCTATATGCAGATGGACAGAGCGCAGAAACGGTTGGCGGCCGTGCGGCAGGGCATGTCGGTGTATGATCTGGTGGAGCGGCGGGCTCCAGCTATTGCTGAACCATACGTGACTGAGAATGAACCATTTTTTTATAATGAATAGGAGGAAAACATGCGCATTGGATTTGTTGTGAACGATGTGATGACCGAAGAGACGGGGTATACCACCGTCCGCCTGGGTATGGAAGCCGTCAACGCCGGGCATGAGGCCTGGTTTATTGGCGTGGGCGACCTGGCCTACGACCCGGATGAGCGCATACGGGCCCGTGGGCGGGCGGTATCGGGCAAACATTATAAATCGAGCGAGACATATTTGAGTGATTTACAGGGCAAGAAAGGCCGCCAGGAGCGCGTAACGGTTGACGACCTCGATATTTTAATGTTGCGCAACGACCCGGCCGCCGACGCCGTACGGCGGCCCTGGGCCCAGTCGGCGGGTATTATCTTCGGGCGCGTAGCGATGCGCCATGGCGTCGTCGTCCTGAACGATCCCAATGGCCTTTCCAAAGCACTGAATAAGATGTACTTTCAAACCTTCCCAGAGCAGGTGCGCCCGCGCACGCTCATTACGCGCAACCCTGCTGAAATCAAACAATTTGCCAAGGAACAGTCCGGGACTATCGTCTTAAAGCCGCTCCAGGGGTCGGGCGGGCAAAGTGTGTTTATGGTGCGCCCGGACGATGTACCCAACTTGAACCAGATGATAGACGCCGTAAGCCGCGATGGCTACGTTATCGCGCAGGAGTACTTGCCCGCCGCAGCCGAAGGCGATATACGGCTGTTTCTGATGAACGGCGAACCCTTGCGCTACAAGGGCAAGTATGCCGCCTTTCGGCGCGTGCGGTCGGGCGGCGACTTGCGCAGCAACCTGCACGCGGGCGGTACATTACAGCAGGCCGTGATTGATGATGTGGCGCTGCGCGTGGCAAATATTGTTCGTCCCAAACTGGTGCAGGATGGTATGTTCCTGGTGGGTCTGGACATTGTGGGCGACAAGTTGATGGAGATTAACGTGTTTAGTCCGGGCGGGCTCGGCAGTGCCCAGAAATTTGAGGGGGTGTCATTTACCCAGGCCGTTATCCGGGCACTAGAGCGCAAGGTACAGTTGATGGGCTATTACCAGCGCAATTTTGATAATCTAGAGATGGCGACGTTGTAGCCAGGGAAACGCCGGCCATGCTATAATTGGGGGAGAGCAGGGCAAGGAGACATCTACCATTTGCCGTAGTATGACGAGGGAAGTAGACGAATGACAACCTTAGAACACGTAACAACACGGGTAGACCGCCTGGAAACCGGGTTGGATGAGGTGCGTGCTATGCTGGCCCAGTCAAGGCAACAATCCGATCAGGAATTTGAGCAGGTCAAACAACGGTTTGCGTTATCTGAGCAGCGGTTGGATCGGATAGAGCGTTTGCTGGATCGGGTAGCGCAGCAATCAGATCGCACGGACAAACAATTGGATCGCGTAGCGCGCCAGGCCGAACGCACAGAGCGACGGTTAGAAGAGGTTTCCGAAAAGGTAGACCGCCTTTCGGTTGAGATGCAGGAATTCAAAGAGGAGATGCAGGAATTCAAAGAGGAGATGCGCGAGTCGAGAGAGCAGTCTACCCGCGAGCAAAAGGAGTTTCGCCGGGAGTTGGCCAATATTGCCTATAGCTTCGGGCGCATGGTAGAGGATTTGTTTGCGCCAAGCATTCCGGGCGTGCTGGCGCAACTGGTAGGGGGGGGATGCGAGCCAACGCTGGAAGGGGTACGGGCCCGCCGCCGCTTCAATGGACGCATGAAAGAGTATGATGTGTTGGCAATGTGTGGCGACTATCTGTTGATTACTGAGGTAAAGAATCATTTGCGCACGGAGCATGTGACCGATTTTCTCACCACCCTGCAAGAGGCGCGTGGGTTTCTCTCCGATTACCGCGAAAAGAAGGTTATCGGGGCGCTGGCCACGTTTTATGTGGATATGTCCCAGGTACGACAGGTGGAACGGCACGGCGTTGCGGTGCTTGGGGTCGTGGACGGATTAGTCGAAGCATTGCATACAAAAGAGATCCCCTTGCAGACGTACTAGCACGGATTTCAGTCATATTGAGCCACGCAGGGCCCAAAGAGCACGAAAAGAGCGGAGGCCTTTGGGACTTTGGCGTCTTTGTCAGCGGCTTAATACTATGACAAACTGCTCCAGTCTGTTCTGCATAGCTGTTCAAACCGCTGTATCTATCAGATTATCCGCAACGAAAGCTTCACCGGCAGCGAATCCACCGTGCAGGGCTTTATCAGTCATCTGCGGCAATCGCGGTATGTTCCATCAACCTATACCTGGCGTTTGATCCGGGCGCGGGAGCGCGTGCTGGAGATATGTTCGGGTGAAGCGTGCGTTTTTCGCTGGTTGTTGCCATGATTGTTGTCAAACCAAAGAAAAACTTATAGTTCAGCCCGCAAGAAACAAAAATCCTGATAGTACAAAGGCGTCTATCAGGCATTCTCGAGGTCTAAAGAAAGTGGAGCGGGCGACCAGACTCGAACTGGCGACAGCCTGCTTGGAAGGCAGGTACTCTACCAACTGAGTTACACCCGCACCGTACAGCCTATAGTGTAGCACAGAGCCGCAAAGCGTGCAAGGGGGGGGGCAATCGCAGGGGTGTGCCAGACATTTTTCCGCAGTCCCAATCCATGGTATCATCGTCGAAATAGATGGATACCCTCTCGTGAGCACAAACAGAAAGGAGTGGGATATGTCCCCCACGTTGGATGAGCACCTCTGG
>DAOTUK010000025.1:0-8469 GCA_034437375.1 Chloroflexaceae bacterium
GCCGAGATGGACGATATGGACAAAGCCCAGGCCATTACCGACTACCTCTACTGGGCCCTTACCGAAGGCGGACAGTACGCCTCCGACCTGGGCTACGCGCCGTTGCCCGACTCGGTACGCGCCAAGGCCATCGAGAAGCTGACCATGGTCACCGTAGATGGCGAAGCGGCGTTTGAGATGCCGTAAGGTATGGCTATGGATTGTGGGGTGAGGCGGGAGCAATACCCGCTTTACCCCACTATACAGGCACACAACAAAAGAAATCAAAGGGGAAGAGAACCGTATAACAGCCTCTTCCCCAAAACCATTTTTCATGTATAATTTTTTCGTGAAAGGATGACAATGGCAATACAATCTGAAAGTCTCGGCGGAATAGACGCATTCAAACGACGTATTCAGCATGGCGACGTTATCTTCCGCTACCTGACCATGTTTTTTGCCCTGGTCGTTATTCTGCTGGTGTTTGCCATCGGTTGGGTCGTCTGGGATGGCTCAGCCGCAGCGCGGGCCGAAAACGGCTTCGGCTTTCTCTTCCAGGAGGGATGGGACCCGGTCAAACAAAACTATGGCGCGTGGCCGGCCGTCTACGGCACGCTGGTTTCGTCGGGCATTGCGCTGCTGCTGGCCGGGCCGCTTGGCGTCTTGATCGGCGTCTTTCTTTCCGAGCTATGCCCCTTGCAATTCCGCACCCCGCTCTCCTTTCTGGTCGAATTGCTGGCCGCCATCCCCAGTATCATCTATGGGATGTGGGGTATTTTCGTGTTCATCCCCTTCTTTGTGGACTTCATCGCCAAACCGGTGACCGAAACGCTAGGCCCATTTATCCCCATCCTCGCCGCCCCAGAGAATGTGCCAGTGACATCTGGCCGTGGTATCATCATTGCAGGGGTTATTCTGGCGATTATGATTTTGCCGACCATTGCGGCTATTACCCGCGACGTGCTGGTCGTGGTACCCAACCACCAGCGTGAGGCGCTGCTGGCCGTGGGGGCTACGCGATGGGAAACGATCTGGCTTGGCGTTATCTCCTATGCCCGCGCCGGTATTGTCGGCGGGATGATGCTTGGGCTTGGGCGAGCGCTTGGCGAAACGATGGCCGCCTTGATGGTCATAGGCAGTTTGAAAAAAGAGGTTGAAACATCGCTGTTTGCGCCTAGCACCACCGCCGCCTCCCTGGTAGCCAGCGAGCTCCCCAATGCCGATAGCCAGTTGCACGAATCAACCTTGATTTTGATTGCGTTGATACTCTTTGGCATTACGCTGTTATTGAATGCCGGGGCGCGCCTGCTGGTATGGCAGGTTTCGCGCGGGCCAGGAGGGAATGTACGAGGATGAGTACCCAGGCAGGAACATTTACCGGCGCACCAAACTATAACCGCCGCAAAATATTCGACATCTTTATGCGCGGTCTCACCGTCACAGCTACTATTGTTGCGCTCATACCATTATTTATGATTATCGGCTACCTCATCTATCGGGGTGGCTCTGGTTTAAGCATCGAATTCTTTACCCAATCCTACGAACCCCCAACATTCAGCGGATTTGGCAGCGACGCAAGCGATGTGCAGAACGCGGGCGGCGTGTTGCACGGTATCGTGGGAACGTTTATGATTGTCGGGGCATCTATGCTTATCGCGCTACCCATCGGCATTCTGGCGGGCGTCTTTCTGGCCGAATACCCTTCAACCCAGATTTCCAACGTGGTACGCTTTGCCACCGACGTTCTGAGCGCCGCGCCATCCATTATCGTCGGCGTGGTAGCATATGTGCTGATTGTGCAGCAAACCAAGCAATTTTCCGGGTTGGCGGGGAGTGTCGCCCTGGCCGTGATTATGGTACCTATCGTCACCCGTACCACCGAGGAAATTTTGAAACTGGTGCCAAGCACCATGCGCGAAGCGGCAATAGGTCTGGGGGCCCCCAAATGGTGGTTGACACTGACTATCGTTATCCCTACGGCGATAAGCGGTATCGTGACGGGTGCGTTGCTGGCCTTTGCCCGCGCTGCTGGCGAAACGGCCCCGCTGCTGCTCACCATCCTGGGCAGCAACAACGTGAGCTTCGACCTGCTCCAACCAATGGCCGCGTTGCCCTTGATGACCTACAAATACACCGAGTCACCCTACGAAACCCAGAACGAACTGGCGTGGACAGCGGCCCTGGTGTTGACCTTGCTGGTGTTGTTTGTGAATATATTGGCCCGATACGCAACCCGTAATCGAGTGAAATGAGGTACGCGAATGGCAACAAACGGATCAACCAATGGCGCCACTGGTAGCAAGGTGGTGCTGCAAGATTTGAAACCCTACTATGGCGACTTCCTGGCCGTCAAGCCGGTCAACGCCACGATTGAGCCGCGCTCTGTCACCGCGATGATTGGCCCGTCGGGGTGCGGTAAATCTACGGTGCTACGCTGTATCAACCGCATGCACGAGACGATCCTGCGTGCGCGGGTACAGGGGCAGGTATTGCTTGGCGACCAGAATATGTATGGCACAGGCATTGAACCGCAGATGGTGCGCCGGCGCATTGGGATGGTATTTCAATTGCCCAACCCGTTGCGCATGCTCTCGATTGAAGATAACGTCTCAGTTGGGATGAAGCTGGAAGGACAGTCGAAATCCTATATGAAGCAGAAGGTTGAGGAGAGCTTGCGCGGCGCAGCGCTGTGGGACGAGGTGAAGGACAAGTTGCACGAGTCGGGGATGGCGTTGTCGGGTGGGCAGCAGCAGCGGTTGTGCATTGCCCGCGCCATTGCGATGGAGCCAGAGGTGTTGCTGCTGGATGAGCCTTGCTCCGCGCTTGACCCTATCTCAACCTACAAAATAGAAGAATTGTTGATAGAATTAAAAAAGAAATATACTATTGTGATCGTCACCCACAACATGCAACAGGCTTCTCGCGTGTCTGACCGTACGATGGTCTTTATGGTGGATGTGAGCGAAGCCAAACCGAAAGGGATGCTGGTAGAAGATGGCGAAACCACCCAGGTTTTTACGTCGCCCAAAGACTCCCGCACGCAGGATTATATCAGTGGACAGATAGGTTAGGAGTAAGACGTATGAGCGAAGCAGAGGCACAATTTGGAGCGGCCAATACCAAGTCTATGCCCCAGTCTTCTGTGACTGTTGGCGCTCGGTCACGCGAGCAGGAGGCCGCCGGGAGCATTGCCCAGAAGATAGAGGCGATTAACTTCGACTTCTACTATGGCAAGTTCAAAGCGCTCAATGAAGTGAGTATGTCTATGCGCGAGCGCTATATTACCGCGCTCATCGGGCCCTCTGGCTGTGGTAAGTCTACCCTGCTGCGGGCCCTCAACCGCATGCACGATAATACGCCCGGCGCGCGCGGCGAGGGACAGATTTTGATTAACGGGGTCAATATCTACGCCGAAGATTCCGATCCCATTATGCTGCGCCGCCACGTGGGGATGGTGTTTCAGCGCCCCAACCCGTTCGCCAAATCTATCTTTGAAAATGTGGCGTACGGGCTCAAGATAGCCGGCTGGCCGCGCAACGAGATTAAAGACCGCGTGGAACAGTCGTTGAAACAGGCGGCCATATGGGACGAGGTCAAAGACCGCCTGAACCGTTCGGGGGTGGGTCTATCGGGCGGCCAGCAGCAGCGCCTCTGCATTGCTCGTGCTATTGCTCCGCGTCCGGACGTGCTACTGATGGACGAGCCTTGCTCCGCGCTCGACCCCATCTCAACCATTAAAATTGAAGAGACGATGCTAGAACTGCGGCGCGAGTTTACTATCGTTATCGTGACCCATAATATGCAACAGGCTGCGCGGGTGTCTGATGAAACGGCATTCATGTTGATGAACCCGGAAACGCGCGCGGGCGAACTGGTTGAGTTTGCTCCAACAGAGCAGATCTTCACAAACCCGCAAGATTCTCGCACAGAGGATTATATTAGCGGGCGCTTCGGCTGAAATCTCTCACCACCCAACCACCCTGGAGGGGCAAGGCAACCCTTGCCCCTCTGTATCCCCTTTCCCCCTGGCCCTTACGTTGCGCTTGTGAGCATGCTCCGCACCGCGCCAATGTGTTGGGCGGCGCGGCCCGCGTTCACCGGCAGGCCCGCACCATTCGCCATATGCGCGATGGCTTCGGCAAAGGAGACATCGTGGCGCGTATCGGGCGACATAGCCGCCACGACGACCAGTACTTCGATGAAATCTTTGTAGGAACGCTCGTCCATAGCGGGCAAGGTTTTGGTAAAGGCTCCCACATCTTCCATAAACCAGGCATCAAGGGGGGCTAAATCTTCATCGGTCAGGCCCAGAAAGCTCTGGCAATAGCGCAGGGCATCGAGTTGGCGGCGGTTCCACTCTGCGGCATTCGCCGATTCTATCATGATGATGAGGGCCTGGAATATCCAGAGGGGGTCAAGCTCCGGGTTGGCGTTGTAGAGCGCCAGCAGGGGTTGGACTACTGCGCCACGCCAGCGCATATGGCGGTCGGCTATACCAAGCACATGCTGCGTAAAGCGGCGGTTGAAGGGGCCGGCCATGGCCACATTGACGCCGGGCAGGACGGTGCGCAAGTTGACACGCTCCACCAGTTTGCGTACCAGCCGGTTGCCGCCACCACTTTTCGTCAAATCTTCAAAGAAGGCCCGCAGCCCGGAGCGCACAATCATGCGCGCATTGTAGGGTACAATCTTTGACGCCTTGCGCCGCGATAGCGGGCCGCTGCGCGGGGGTTGTGTGGTATCGCCCTCCATCGCGTTGATAAAGATAAGGTAGCAATCTTCCACTTCGTCGGGGGCCAGGGTCGCCCCATGCAGCACGGAGAGGTCGTAAATAGCGCGGGTATGGGTACGCAGACTAAAGCCTATATCGGTCATGACAGAGAGGCCAATGGTGGCGCCTACGCCGGGAAAGCTAAAGCCAAGTGTGGGGACGACGGAGAGGGTGGCGGCGCTGGCCAGCGAGGAGGTAAGCCCGCCGGCAATGGCGCAGGTGCGGGAGGCGGTTTCGATGGCGTGCTTTGCCTGTTCGTTGGGGGTGTCGCCTCGGTAGCGGCGCATAATATGCTCTTCGTCGGAGCGGTTGGCGTGGCTGGCCAGCACCCGCGCCACGAACGAGGCAAACCAATCGCCACGCTGGAAGGAGGCGATATTCATATCTTGAAAGTAGTCGCGTATTTCGTCGTATTCTTGTTTGACCATGCTGCGTATGTCCATAGCTATTCCTCCGGTGTAGCACCTCTAGCATCGTAATAATTTGTTCTCTCGTCATCATCTGTTCCCCCCCTCTCTTACGGGTAGGGGTAGGGGGGTGGAAAGGTTGGGGTCGGCGGTACGGGCGTATTCGTCGGCGGTACGGGCGTGTTCGTCGGCGGCACGGGCGTGTTCGTCGGGGGGGGCGGCACGGGCGTATCTGTGGGCGGTACGGGCGTATCTGTGGGCGGTACGGACGTATCCGTCGGTGGTGGGGGCGGCACAGGTGTGTGCGTGGGCGGTGGCAGGGTTGGTTGCTGGTTTTGCTGATTGCTTATGTAGAGTAGCCCGACGCCAAGCGCCATACCAAGGATAACCACCACCGCCAGCGCCAGACCCCACCCCACCAGCGCCCCAAAGCGCCGGCGCGGCGGCTCCTCATCGGCGGCCGGTGCCGGCGGGGTCGGTTCGGTCGGTGGGGTCGCCATTGGGGCCGGCGGCGCGACGGATTGCTGCGAGCGTGGGGTCATCTGTGGCGTGGCCGGCGGAGCCGTGCGTACTTCGGTATGTTGGGACGGGTCGGGCGGCACCGCGGGTACCCCCATAGTGGTGGCGTCATCGCGTACGGCAATGGTCGGGCGACCGGCTGAATTTTGCCCGGCCACCAGCGCGCGAATCTGCTCGCGGGTCGCCATTGCAACCCCATGGTGGCGCACTATCAAACGCAATGCTTCCAGAAACGCCTCACCGGTTGGGTAGCGATCTGTGGGATTTTTTGCGAGCGCCCGGGCCATAAACCCATCTATCTCTGGCGGCAAGCTCGGCATAATGCTACACGGCGGGGGCGGGGGGGTCTGGGTATGGGCCACAATGAGCTGTGGCGTATTGCCAGAAAAGGGGACGCGCCCGGTCAAAATCTCGTACGCGACAATGCCAAGCGCATAGAGGTCGCTCTTGCCATCTACGCGCTGCGCCTCGAGCTGTTCGGGGGAGATATACTCCGGGGTACCCATAAAGGTACCGGTACGGGTAAGACGTTCGGTACCGGCATCGAGCGGTTGGGCAATACCAAAATCGGTCAGGAGGACGCGACCGTCTGACGCCACCAGGATATTGTGCGGCTTGACATCGCGGTGTACGGCCCCCTTTTCATGGGCATAATCGAGCGCCTGGCAGAGGGGTTCGAGCAGCGGCACAGCAAAGGCAAGCCCCGGCGCCCCCCGCTCGCGCAGTATGGCGTTGAGCGAGCGCCCCTCGATAAACTCCATGGCAATATAGTGTTGCCCCTCTTCCTCACCCACATCATACACTGTGACAATGGCCGGGTGGCTCAGGCTGGCCGATAGCCGCGCCTCGCGCTCAAAGCGTTGCAAGAATTCGCCATCCACACTGAGTTGTGGGGCCATCACCTTCAAAGCGACAGGGCGTCGCAGCCTGTTATCAAGCGCCCGATAGACCCGGGCCATTCCCCCAGATCCAATGAGCTCTTCAATGGCATAGCGCCCCCCCAATTGCTTCCCGATAAGCGCGGTCAACGTGGCTACTCCTTGCTTTTTGTACCAGCTTGCTGCTTGGAATTATACCATGCCCCTCTGGTATGAAAGGGTGTGCCAGAAATTTTTCCGCTCAAGCCGCCTGCGCCAATTCCTGCTGGCGGCGGATACTCCACGCCCGTCGCCAGGGATGATCCGCCTTCGGTTTCGCGGGCGGTGGCGGCTCCGACTCGGATGGTTCAGAAAAGGCCGGTTGGTTCCGTGCGGGCGGAGGTTCCACCGGTGGCTCCCCCACCACGACCTCCGGGGGCGCTTCCGATTCAACCCGGTTGACCGCCGCTCGGTGGCCCCGGCGTTCTCGTTTGCGCTCCGCCGCATTCTGCCGCAACTGCTGCTCAATCTGCGCCCAGGTCGTATCCCACCGATCATTACAGGACGCATTCCGCAACGCCAGCAGCGGGTTCACGTTTTCGGGTTTCCAATGATGCCGGCCCCCTTCAACCGCGCCTCTACCACCACCTTATTGGCACTTTCCACACTCCCGCTGCCAATCGGCCACCCATCCGCCTGAAACTGCGGATACGCCATCTGCGCCGTCCGTTTCTCTAGATACGCCAACGCCCCCCGCAGCGGCGCATCCTCTGTTGGATGATCCGCCACCCACTGGCGGAGCGTGGGCAACACCGCGGTCGCACCCTGGTGCTTCAAATCGTGGCGGAGCTGGGCGATGGTCGCATCATCCTGTCCGGTCGTCACCCCAATCGTCTGGACATACGCCGCCGCATGCGCGAAATCCAGTATCCGCACCGCATCGGTGTGATGGAAATCAATGAAGCCTTGTATCCATTCCGCGCCATCCACCACCGCCCCCCCCCGCCCGGCGGTTTCGATGCCCCGCCGTTGGGGTTCGTCCAGGGCCTGGTTCGCAAAGGTCGTGCTATCGGTCATCCGCGAAAATGTGGTGAGATTGACCGTGGTGCTGGTCTGGTCGCGGCGAGATGGTTTGGGGGTATCCAATGGGATAACCTCCCCGACGGAGACGGTTTTCACTTCGCCCCACGTTCCCCCAACCAGCGGCACAAAGGCCCCATCCACATGGAACACGAACGTCTCGGGTCCGGGCGGCGGTTCTTGCGAGCTCGCTTCCCATGCGTCCGTGGCCTGCTCCGTCACCGTGACGGCGGCGGCGCCGGCTCGTTCGGTAAGACATCGGGCGGTTTCACGGTGGACATGCCCGCCCGTGAACCAGGTGAATTCCGCACTGGCGCGGGCAAAAGGCATCCAGGTGCTCAAGCGAGCCAGGCTCTCCTGCATGCGCGGGGTCAGGGAGCCGGGCAGCAGGGCCAGTTCCTCATCGAGGGGGAAAAAAGCTCTGTCCGCATTGGGGACAGGTACCGACGGTGCGTTCAAGCGTGAGATCGTGTCCGCCGTAGGTCTGGAGTGTGCGCGAGCGGGTCCCGTGGGAGTGCAGCGGGACGCCGCAATCGGGACCGGTGGGGGGATCGGAGTTCGCCTCCCAGGAGGTGGTGGCGCTGCGAAGGGCGAGGTCTTCAACCATGCGGGCCCGCATGGGGCTCAGGCGCCGATCCCGTTCGTCTTCGATTTCGCGCAAGGTGGCTTTGGGGTGTTGGGCCCGCCAGTCATGCATGCCGGTGGTGATTTCTTCGGTCAGGCGGTGCCAGAGGTGCTCATCCAACGTGGGGGACATATCCCACTCCTTTCTGTTTGTGCTCACGAGAGGGTATCCATCTATTTCGACGATGATACCATGGATTGGGACTGCGGAAAAATGTCTGGCACACCCCTG
>DAOTUK010000026.1:0-9935 GCA_034437375.1 Chloroflexaceae bacterium
ATCCATACATTGCAGCATCCTTCTGGTTGTTCCTCCCCTGTTTTCCGGTTGTTCTCCTGAAGAGAGGATACCCCATGGTGCTTTATTTTACGCAATAATTGTGCCGAGTTCTAAACGATATTTTACAACAGGCGTTGTGCAACACTGCCGCGGCCCCCTCCCTATCGCCACTCGCCTGTAATACCTCGTAACAGGTGTGGTAAATGCGGAATGGTTCATCGGTACCGGCCAGCGTCTCTGGCGCAAGATAGGGCAAGATCATCTCCCCTTGCGCTCGAGCCTCCGCCGGGTATCCCCGCGCCAGCAGCATGCGCACGATACCGGCCCGCGCTTCATACGCACGGCTTGTCTGCTCCAGTTCGCACCAGATGTCCAGCGCATGCTGGTAGGCATCCTGCGCTTCCACCCAGAGCGACTGCCCGGCCAGTGCATGCCCCAGGCCCATCCAGGCGTCGCCTTCGGTTGACCGTTCGCCACTGCCTTGAGACGTGGCAAGTATCTGGTGCGCATAGGCACTGGCCGCCGGATAGTCGCCACGGAGCGCGGCCAATAGCGCCATACCCGTGCATACCCATTGCTCGTCGCCCTGGGCACCGATAGCTCGACAGATATGCCTTGCCTGCTGAAAGGCTGCTTCCGATTCGGTATAGCTTCCTAGATCGAGCAATACCCACCCGATGTTTCCATAGAACCAACCTTCCCCATTGCGATCTGCGGTGGTCTGGCAAATCGCCAATCCTTGCTGATAGGCCGCAAGCGCCCGGTCATACTCACCCTGCGCACGAAACAATTGCCCGATATTGCCCAACACGACCCCCATATCCCACCGCACCCCAATAGCCTGGTAGAGCGCTCGTGCTTGCTCAAAGGCCATAGCCGCCTCGGTATAATCGCCATCTTCGGTGGCATCTGAGCCAAGCGCATCCAACGTTTTCGCCTCGCCCAGACGGTCTTGCAAATTGCGAAAGAGCGTAAGCGCCTGCTGGTCAAAGGCTCTGGCGGTCGTATAGTCCCCCTGGTAGTACGCCACCGAACCGATTTGCCGCAGGCTTTCGGCTTCAAGGCCCTGATCACCGGCCTGGCGGGCCAGCAGCAAGGCCTGTTCCAGCCGGCGGCGCGACTCGGCATTCTCCCCCTGGTAGAGCAGGGCCCGCCCCCATTGCAGATAGCCAGCGGCCTGGTGTGACAGGGTTTGCGCCAGGGTAATAGTTTGCTGTGCGGCCTGTACCGCAGCAGCATAATTCCCCATCACCGTCGCATAGTTCGCCTGGCGCAACGCAACTTCAGCCTGACGTTCGGGGTCGCCCAGGTGCCGTGCCAACGCAACGAGCGCCTCTAGATCGTGCGATTGGGCATCACGCTCACCCAGGCGATCAGAAACCTGTTCTCGCAACAAGCGTAACGCATAGCGTTCGCTGTCCGCTCCCGCTGGCGTGAGTTCAAGCGCCCGGTTCAGATAGGTCATCGCTTCATGGTTCGCAAACTGCGTAATAGCTTGCTCACCGGCTCGATAGGCATAGTAATACTCATGCTGATGGTCTTCGGCCTGGCCATAGTGGTAGAACAATTCGGCATAGTGGTGTGCCAGATCTATTGCATAGAGTGATTCAATGGCCGCCGCAGCGCCGGCATGCATGTCGCGCAGGTGGGCCCGCAGTTGCATATCATAGGCGGCATCGCGCATCAAGGCATGCAAAAAGACATAGCGGGACTCGCTCACCGCCGACCAGATATGCTCAGCTTGTGCCGTCTGAATAGACGCCACTACCTGACGCCCTTCATGCTGAATCATATGCAGGAGTACGCAAATGGCAAACTCGCGTCCCAACACGGCCGCGGTCTGCACCACATGGCGCACGTCGGGTTCCAGGCAATCCAGGCGGGCCATCAAGAGGGCCGTAATGCTCAAGGGAAGATCGGAGCTTTCGGACGGGTGCAATACCCACGTTGAATCGGATGCTCTAGTCAGCGCCCCACGCGCACGCAAGTCAAGCAAGAGTTGCTCGACAAAAAAGGGATTACCTCCGGTCTTCTCCTGCAAGAATGCCACCAGGTCATCAGGGACGATTCCATCAAGCATGTGGGTCGCGCATTCTAGCACATGCTGCTGGCCCAGGGGAGCCAGCGGAAGTCCAAGCTGTGGTACCCGCGCATCGAGCACGAGTGCCCCCCGGCCTCTATCATCCCGATAGCGACTGGTACCAACGAGCGCAAAGGGAAAATGTTGCATAGTGCGGCTCAGGTTTGTGACGAGTGTGTGCGAGTCGCTGTCCAACACGTGCATATCCTCTATCTGGAAGATCACTGGTTGGAACAGACTTTCGGCTTGCAACAGCGCAATAATCGCTTGCAGCGTATTTTCAAAGCGCAGTTCCGGTTCCAGTTGCTCGTAGAGTGAGCCAGGCCAGAACAGATCCAGCAGCGCTCCCAGGAAGGAGCGCGTTCTGTCCAGTTCGCTGGCAATGGTGGCGGGGTGGGTGGGAGGCGGGCGGTCTGGGAGTTTTGCCAGTTCTACCAGCACCCCATCGAGAATGGCCGTAAAGTAGGCTTCGTTCTCGCTGGTAGAACGGTCTGGCGATTGCCCAAAGTAGGTTCGCAGAAATGCTTTGAAGGGATTGAGGGATTGGCGCACCATGGCATCGGGGGTCGAGACAAACCACTGGAGACGCAGTACTTCTGTGATACGCTGGCGCAGGGTGTGGACAAAGCGACTCTTGCCAACGCCGGCTTCGCCATACACCAGCAACACGCCGGCCGGCCGGCCTCGAAAGATAGGGGAAATCCACTCCGCCGCCTGTTGGAGCGCATCATCGCGCCCGACCAGCACGCCTTCGGCAAAGTGCGCGGTGGCTTCATCAGGGCTCTGGCGTATCAAGCGTTCGGCCGTTACCTGCGCCTGTTTCCCCTTCAACGACCGTGGGACAAGGGGTTCGAGTTGATAGCCTTGCAAGCGCAGCGAACGGGCGATAGATGCTCCGACCCAGATGTCGCCCCATGGCGCTGCCATCATCAAGCGGGCCGACAGATTGACGGTATCCCCAATGGCCGTATACTCACAGCGTTCTGCCCCCCCTATCATCCCTGCATAGACCAGTCCAAAGGTTAGCCCGGCCCGCCAGCGTACTCCGGATGCCTGTTCGCGCAGGGACAGCAGCATGGTTGCGGCTCGTTCGGGGTCGTTCTCGTGGGCAAGCGGTGCTCCAAAAAGTAGTAGCATCACCCCGCCTTTGTCGCCGGTATCCAATTTATTTAAGAACCCTTCATACGTATGAGTCAGATTCAATACCAGCGTCACAAAGGTGTTCAGGGTTTTCTTGTCCACCTCTTCATCAAATGAAAGAAAGGCCACGGCAACCTGGCGAAATTCTCCCCGTGCTGCACTGTTCGCCTGGGCGATGACCCGTGCAGGCACAAAGGGGGCGATGTCTGCGCTGGTTGCGGTTGGAAGGGGCGAGACTGGCGGGGGCCCCAGGGGCGGAATAGCCGTAATCTGGTAACAGTCATTGACCGCTGTGGTCTGCGTCTGGGGCGGCAACCAGGGCCATACCCGCTGGTGGATAAGAATAGTCCCCCTGGTGGCCTGCTGCTCGGCATAGGCACTGGTGTGGATAGCCTCGCCCCGAAAGATATAGGCCCGCAACACGTCGGACTGGTGCGTGGACGGGGCCGCCCCCAGGATGTGCCAGGCAACCGAACCGGCGCCAATGCCGACTTTTGCGCCAAGGTCTATCGTCCCATATCGGGTGTGGATGGTTCCTTGTTCAGCAAAGAAGTGTTGGATGGTGTAGGCCGCCCGAAGGGCGTATTGTACACTCTCGGCAATGCTGGTTTCAACCGGAAAGAGGGCGGTTATGGCATCGCCGGCAAAGGTCGTAATAAACCCGCGGTGTTGATAGATGGTATGGACGAGCGGATGGAAGAGGCTATTCAAGGCATTGGTTAGCGTCTCAGCACCATCTTTGTGATGCTGCATCAGGGTTTCGGTGAGGGTGGTAAAGCCCGCAATATCTACAAAGAGCGAGACAACCTCACATTGGCCGGTCAGCCGTCCAGCACGCCAACCGTTGTAAATGGGATGGGGTAGCAGGGCTATCAGAACTGCGCTCCTATGTTATGGAACAGATCAAATTTGGGATCGCAAGGTAGAGGAGATGGTGGGTCTGTTCAAGCCGAACGGATGCCCGTTGTGCATGCGCTGTCCGCGTGTCCCATACGGTCATCATCCCCGCCCCTACGCCCACACCAGCGTCACCGAGCGCCCCGCAGGGGTCGTCACCATCTCCGTTCGCGTCCGCTCCGCAATATCAGGCAACCCCTCCCGCTGGTCGAAGATGACCAACCACCCCGTCTCCAACCCCAACCCGGCCAGGTAGCGATCCAGTTGCGCTAATCCCTCCTCGGTCGGGTTCGCTTTCTTGTCGCTGTCACGCCACGTCTTCAACTCAATAGCCTGCGTCATCGTCCCATAGCGCACACAGATGTCCATGCTGTCTTTACCAATCGCATACTCGCGTTCAATTGTCCCGCCCACATTCACCACCCGATGCAAAAACGCCATCAGCACCAGATGCGGCGCGATTTCTGCGTAGGGCGCGGCTTCCTGCAAGGGTTGGCCATGCTGTCGCCAGAACGCCAGAAACGCCTCCAGCAGTTTGTCCGCGTCCATCTGACCATCGGACGTGCGCCAGAAAGGTTCCACCCGTGGCAGGGTCGTCACAAGATGAGTCTGGACGTGCGCCCTGGTCGGGCAGGCTCCGTAGCAGTTCGCGTATCTCTTTCATACCGGCCGGGTCCAGGCCGTTGGTTGGCTCATCAAGGATTAACAGGGCCGGGCGGTGGATAAGCGCCACCGCCAACCCAAGCCGCTGGCGCATACCAAGCGCGGCACAGAACGCCGATAGAATCAGCCCGCCCTTGCGATTGAGGACGATAGCACGAATTGAGGGTGTGGTTGTGGTTGGGTTTAGCATGAGTTTTCCTTTCCACTAGTTGATGATAAATAGTGACACAGCGACATCTCCGTCTCCAACACTGCTTCTATCCCATACTCTGATTCGAGACACACTTTGCTACACTTGTCCATGCAATGGGCGAGAAAGATGCCGCACTCCGGCAGCAAAGCAGCAATCAGGTGGGGGTTATCGTGATGCCTTGTGGAGCCTCTCCCTGTACCGTAGGGGTTGGGGCGCGTTGCCATCAATGTCCCGCTCCGGTCATAGATGCGGTATGACGGAGCCATACCCAAATGACCCTGCCAGAATTGCCCATGCTGATCAACACCAACGGCAATATGACGTTTTTCGATTATCATTCCTTCCTCCTTTTCTGGAATACAACTCCTTGATTAAGCACACCAACGCACCCTCGCGCGGCGGGCCGGCGCACAATGCCGCCCCACGTAGCCACAACGTTGCCGCGGACATAGGCTTGCCGAATTTGTCGCTTTCGCGTTGACGAAGAGCATTGCAATTTGCTAGACTGACCATAGTACGAAAACGGTAATGACCCTTGGAATACAAGAAAGGATACGAACCCATGGAACAGAAACATTGGATTGACCCCAAACTCTGCGTAATGTGTGACGCCTGTCGCCCGGCTTGCCCGCGCAACGCGATTAGCGCCCACGAAACCGATAGCACCTATGTGATTGACTCTACCCTGTGCAACGACTGCCAGAATATGTCGGCGGTGCGCTGCGTTCCGCAGTGCCCGGTGGATGCCATCAAAGCCCCTGCCGCATAAGATACGCCGGTCCGAAACCCCGCGCCGCTACCAGAGCAGCAAGGTTGTTCAGGTAGCGGCAACCGGACCGAGCGCCCGGTCCGGTTGGTTGAGAAAACGCACGGCCCAGCGCGTAGCCTCCTGGCACGCCTGGCTCATTGCAAATGAGGGCGCCGGGTCGCCATAGACGCGCCAGCCACAGCACCCGGTACAATTGAGCGGGAGCAACCCCATGTAGCCAAGCACATCCTTGGCGGGGTAGCCAAGCGCCAGCCCAATCTCGTGTGGTATCGTTTCCCGTTCGTGCCAGCGCCGGGCTACTTCAGAGACAAACACATCTGGTGTGATGGGGTTGGTATAACCAAGCGTGCCATACAACATAGCAGGCGACACCTCATTCAGGCGGGTTTGCACTAGCGCCGGGCGGTAGAGAATCACCTTGCTGGAACCGTTGCCTTGTTGCAAGACCTGGCTCGATACCCCCCATCGCTTTGCCAGCAGATGCAGGCACGCCAACCGGCGCACCAACGGTAGATTGAACTGTTCGGCAGGCAGGGTCAAGAGTTCGCCCGCCTTTTGCTCAAAAAGTACCCCGGCCGCCTGGACAAAGACCCACCGTTCAAAGGCGCCACCATACGTCACACAGTCCGCTTGCTGTGCTTTCCAATCGCAAAACTGTGCTGTGCGTAACCAGAGCTGTTCCATATTAGTGTTCCCCCTCACATACAATCAAGACCCCAACGTCCGCCGCGAGCGAACGACCCATGGCGATAGTGCTTTCTCCGATGGCAATCATCAATGGCCCTTCAAAGGGCATAATGTCCGTTACCATAACCTCAACACCGGGCCGCACGCCAATGCTTTGTAGATATTTCAGGCGCTCCGGCTCCAGGGCCTCCAGGCGGCATACGGTCGCCGCGCTGCCGGCTGGTACATCGAGCAGATGGGGAACCGGCCGGTGGGCTATCGTTCCATCGCTGGCGGGTATCGGAAGCCCACACGCATCAACGGATGGATGACCAAGCAGGGCGTCCAGGCGCTCAACCATTCGTTCAGACATGGCGTGTTCCAGGTCGCAGGCGTCTTCTAGCGCCTCATCCAACGGGTAGCCCATCACCTGCACCAGAAAGGTGATGGCCAGCCGATTCTTCCGTAGGACGTGCATGGCAATGCGCTGTCCGGACTCCGTCAAGGATACCCCCTCGCGCCAGGGGTGTTCCAGGTAGCCTTGCTCAGTCAAGAGGCGTACTTTTTCAGATGCGCTCGATAACGCCACCCCAAGCTGATCGGCAAGCTCACGGATAGTCGTTTCTGCTTGCCGAGTAGTCAACCGATAGACGGTGATCAGGTACATTTCGGTAGATTCGCTGAGCATCCCAGGCAACCCTCTCACCGCTTCACAAACGGCAGATACAGCTTTTTTTCTACTGCAAGGTTGACTTCCGACCGATCAACCGCGGTAATGGTAAAGGCGTTTGTCACTGGCAGGGTGGTCAGGTTTGCAATAGCTTGCTGTTTTAGCGGCATAAAGGCTTGCTGTGCGGACTCCTTTGCCGCCGGCGTCGTAGCGGTTCTGACCGCGGTGCGCTTCTCAAAGAATCCCTCTGGGAACACCTTGGCCGTAGCCTGCACGCTCCAGGCCGTGTCGCCCTCGGCGGGGACAAAGTAGTACACTGCGTCGGCGGCCGTCAGGTGGTCTTCGTCCGTCAACCCGTCGGGATAGATAACCCGTTCTTCGGGCCACCCGAACGCATGGATAAACAACTCTTCAGCCCCATGCGTATTCCAGTGGGTCACAATGGTTAGGGTATCGCTGTTGATAGCGGTTGCACCGCTCATCGCTAGAAAGGCCTGCGCCGAACGAAACCCAAGCCGCTGGCAAAAACACTTGCCGCCTTCAAAGTCCATCTCCTGGTATTGATAGGTTGTCGTGCCCACCGCCGACTCAACTGGCAGGTCATTGGTCGTAATCGTGACACCCTGTCCATAGACCTGCTTGTGGACTAATAGCCACACCCCCACAGCTAACGGCACAATAGCTACCAGCACTATCTTGAACACGGCTGTATAACGGTTCATGTTCCGATCCATTGTTATATTGAATCCTCTCACTACACAGCTTCCCCAGAGCTTATTCCCCAACTCGTTCTGCTAACCGATAGGGTACCACCGGCCCACGGGAGACGCGGCGCGGACACGTCGCACACCCACAGGCACACGGACCGGCGGCTTCTTCGTGCCCCACTTCCACCAGATGGCCACGCCGTACCAGCGTTGTCACCATACACTCAATCACCGTGCGATCTACTTCCAATCGCTGGCTTAAATCGGCCAGCGAGAGGGACTGCTGGTTTCGGCGTAACTCGGCCAGAATAACGTGAATCATCCATCCCTCCTCATCATCCTTCGCCGCCCCCGACACCCGCGAGCAGCCCATACTTCGGTCAATGGCCGGGCCTGTTGGTACACGGCATGGTGTGCCCAGTATTGGCCCTAGAGTCATCTTTCCATATCACTCGTAGCGCCGCATGGGGACAGGGGTATCCGTCATAGGGACAGATAATCTCTACCTGTTCCATCTCATGCGGTAGCAGCGTCACAACCACGGAATCGTCACCACCATCGTCGTTCGGAACATAATGGTCGGCATGCCAATCGTTGAGCCAGTGGTTCCCATCTACCAGATAGCGATAGCGATAGGCGCACCCCACCGGCAATTCCATTTCAACCCACCAGCCTTGCTCGCACGGCCGAAGCGGCGTGGCTCCGGGCGTCCAGGCGTTAAAGTCGCCTACCACATCAATGGACCTGGCGCGAAAGCCTGGCAGCGAAAAGCGTACGCGCACGGTTCCCAAATGCCCCAGTTGTTTGGTTAGCATCATTGCCTCCCCTCGATAGCCCGGTACGACTAGTCCTCAGTCATACGCAGGGGACATACCAGCACTTTGTAGGCCACATCGCGGTTGAGCGCAATGCGTCGGTCATCCACCGATACAATAATCCGGCCCCAATTGTTGCGTAGCACATGCAGGTGTACCCCGTGAAAAATACTTGACCGAGCCAGGGTATGCATCATCGGCACTCCCCCGGTAATTTTGCTCACTTGCACCCAGGTGCCCGCCGGTATTGTTGATAAATGCTGGTGTCCTTTGGCAGTAGACAATGGATTCTCCTCAATTCAACGCTTCGGTGGGGCCGGTGGTATAGGGTACCAGAGTATGGACTGCGGCCCCATGCTGCAATACCTGATAGGCATGCTCAATCATCACCATAAGAATGCTCAACGCATACGGGCACAGATTCAAGCCGATACGAACGAGCCAACACTGCACCATCCGCTGATCAACCCACACCAGGGTAATCAAAGGATTCATCAACGACGTGCGACTGGATGGATCATAGCTTTGTAATGCACGGGCAATGGCCATAAATTCCTCAACCTGAAACCGCACGGCTAATCGTTGCCAGTTGAGCAAGATGGTATCCTCGTCGCTTTTAGCAATGAAGTGCCTATCGTCACGAACGGCAATCGGTATCATCTGAACCGTCATGGAATGTTCCCTTTCAGGATGTATACACCCGATATTTAGCCATACTTAAAAAATGAGCTTTTATTTTATGGCATACCTTATAAATTCTGGTGGGTATTATAGCCAGTTTTGTTTTTTTGTCAAGTGTGTTACATATAATATTTTCATGTGTTGAAAGTGTTTTATCTCCTCCTGTACGATACTAGCCCCCGCACGCACGCACCACCTGCCCCACCGACCTGTGCCTGCGCTTTATGCCCTATAGCAAGGCCCGTGCCAGAGACACCTGATACATTGAAGTCACCGCTGATGGTGTCACCGAAGTGCTGCCGCACCGGCCCCGACGGGCGATTGACAAACCCCTGCAACCCCTGCGCGTTGATGGTGTCGCCCGACCCTGCTGCGGTTGTCGGTTCCGTACCCATCCCCCCCGATACGGCCGCCGCCCCATACCACGCCGCCACGAAATGCTGCATCTGCCCCACCGTCCAGTCCGCCAGCGTCGCGGTCTCCCATCCAGGAAGCTGCCACGCCTGGTTGTGTTCGCCCGCATATGCCCGCACGCGGCAGGTCACAACGATGCGGCACGCCGCGTACTCACGGGCAAACGCCTGCACCGCCTGCACCACCTGCTGCCGCGAATTGCCGCCCGCCACCTCGTCAAGCCCATCGAGCAGCAGCAGC
>DAOTUK010000027.1:0-20132 GCA_034437375.1 Chloroflexaceae bacterium
GGGCTACTCGCTCTGCACGCGGGCGCTCATCCTCGCCCGATAGCGTATCTGGCCTTGCTCTTCGCCCACTTCTTCCCACCGCGCGCCGGAGCTACCCCGCGCCACAAAGGGGCTAATATTCCGGTTAAAGCTCACGTCGTCGCCATACACCGCAGTAATTTTTTGCTGAAAGGCGTCGAGAAAGGCCTCGCGGATTGTCGCATCATCCGCTCCCGCGTCTACCAGAATTTCAACATCGGTCTTGAATATTTCGTTGACTGGTGCTGCTGGCGTGGCCTGGATGGTGGTCAATCCTTGCTGGATGGTCGGGGCCAGCATGATGGCCCCTATGGCCAGGCCGCCCAGTATCAGCAAGAGCGCCACAAACCAGACGCATGCGCCACGCTTTTTCTTGCGGGGCTTTGGCTTCGGTTTGGGTTGCTGCTGTGGTGGGCGGGTGGTCTGGCGCGGCGGCGGGGGCGGCGGGGCCTTCGGGCCAGCCGGTGGCGGGGGCGGCGGCACGGCCTGGGGCGCGGGTTGGGCCTGGGATGCACCGGTGCGCAGCACGACGGTTTTATCGCCAGTCTGCCCCAGGAGCCGCGACGGCGTACCGGAGAGAGGGCGCAGCATAGCGCGAAACTCAACCACCGTTGCAAAGCGATCGTCGGCCTCCATACTCAGCGCCTTTTGAATGGCGTCGCTGGTGCGGCGCGAGACGTTGATGTTGAGATTGCGCACCGGCTCAAACGAGAAGGGCGCATGGTCGGTGGGGTCGCGCCCGGTGAGCAGGTGGTGTAGCGTGGCTCCCAGGGCGTAAATATCGGAGGAGCGGGTAGCGATACCCTGGTACTGTTCGGGGGGGGCATAGCCGGGCGTGCCTATCTGCGTTCCGCGCTCCTGGGGCTTAAAGAATTTGGCAATACCAAAGTCTACCAACTTGATGCGGCCATCCGCTTCAACCATCACGTTGGAAGGCTTCATATCGCGGTAAATCAGGTTGTTGGCGTGGATATAGGCCAGCACTTCGCATATCTGAAGCGCCCATTCCAGCACCTGTGCTTCGGGCAGGGCCCCCTGGCGCTCCACAATTTGTTGCAGATCTTCGCCCTGGATTAAATCCATCGTCAGGTAGTGGCGGCCCTCGTCGGTAAAGTGGCTATAGACACGGGGAATGCAGGGGTGGTTCAAGCCCTTGAGCAATTCGGCTTCGTCGTTAAAGCGCTTGATAGCGTCGTCGCGTTCGTTGGGGTCGGTAAAATCATCCAGCATCTCTTTAATGGCATAGACGCGCCCATCACGCTGGTTGACCCCCTCGTAGACGGCTCCCTGCCCGCCCGCCTTGATAATGCGGGTTATCACATAGCGGTGTTCATCGCTCGGTATATCGTTATTGAGTACAAGATCATGCCCGCAATGCTGGCAATATTGCGCATCAAAGCGGTTTGCGCCGCGACACTTTGGGCATAGAATATCCTGCGTTTTGCTCATATGCTGTAGAGTAGCATAGCCCTCGTGTTTCGGCAAGATAGCGACCCATACTACCGCCCGTCGTTTGCCCCGCCACCAGAGCTGTGCTATGATTAGGGTGGAGTTATCATGGTTGCTCTGTTGCTGCATCGCCTGCCAGACTTTCTTTTGATAGTTATGTCTGGATGGCTTGGGTTACATCTACTCGTCCGGGCGCCCCACGAGCCGGACAATAGAACCTTCGCCTGGTTTTGTATCCTGCTCGTCTTTTACAGCATCTCTGCACTTCAGGCGCAGCTTACCACCCACCAGCCGGTGGTAGCCTTTCTCCACCGCGAACACCTGGCCGCGCGCGTGCTGGCCCCGGCCGGTTTCCTCCACTTTGTCGCCGTATTCACAGCGCGAGATCGGCTGCCCCCCCTGTCCCTGGCGCTGGTCAACGGAGGCTATGCTATCGGCATCGCCCTGGCACTCTACGCCTTTGCCGGGCCCCTGCCCGACCCGCACACCCCCTTTCCAGCCTGGAGCACATGGGGCGAACCGCGCTTCCCCGACGGTCTGATCAACTGGGCCGCGCTGGCGCAGCAAACCATTCTGCCGGTAGTGGCGCTGGTGCTGCTGTGGCGCTCTTACCAGCACACGCCCGGTATTGACGAGAAGCAGACCCGCGGTCACCGTACGCTCGTGCTCGCCGCGCTCGTGGGGGTGGTAGGCACGCTCGCTACCGCCATCGCCCACCAGTTAGCGATCTCGCTCGTTATCCCACACAGTCTCATCATTGCCGGCCTCCTCATCGCCACCTACGCGGTGATTACCCATCAGATTATGCTGCCGGGCCGCCTGTCCCACCGCGCCTTTATTTATACCCTCCTGGGTAGCCTGTTTACCATCGGCTACCTGATACTGGCCATTGCGCTGGAATGGGTATCGGGCGAAATTCTGCATATCAATATTCCGATCGCAACTATCCTTTCCATTATCGGGTTGGCGGCGGCGCTTGGCCCGGCCGGCGAGTGGATGCGGAGCCAGATAGACCGCCGCTTCTACCCGCGCGAGTTTGACTATACGCGCCTGTTAAAATCGTTGAGTGATGAGCTGTTTGAGCGCGGCGGGCTGAACGATCAGCTTGACGCCGGCCTGTCGCTCATCTGCCGCGCGTTGGATGTGGAAGCCGGTTTTGTGGCGATAGACTCGCCCGATGGGCCGGTGGTAGCCGCCTCGTATGGCGAGGAACACCCCCCCGCGAACCTGTGCAGCGCCGTATTGCCCGATGAACTGGTGATTGTTGAGGAGCCGTGGGCGGCGTGGCCCCCCGCTCGCCTGCTTATTCCACTATGCCGCGACCAGATGCGCATGGGGGTGCTGGTCTTTGGACAACGCGGCTCTGGCCACCATAACCAGCTTTTTAGCCCCACCGAGCACGCCTTGCTCAACCACCTGGGCAACTATATGGCGTTGACGATAGACCATGCCCGCTCACGCGATGAGCACCAGGCTATTCTGGTGACGCTCACGGAGCAGAGCCAGATGTTACGCCAGCAACAGGAGCAACTCTCGCAACAGGCCACCGAGGCGGTGCAGCAGGTTTCGGAGATAGCGGCCAGCAAGGGGGGGCTACGGGTGTATGCGCTCGGCACGCTCTACGTTGAGCGCGAGGGCGAACGTATCACGCGATGGGGCGGTAGCAAGGCGGGCACCTACCAGGCCGAGGCGCTGTTTGCCTTCCTGTTTGATCGGCGCGGCAAGGGGGTGAGCAAGGATGAAGTGGAAGAGATTATCTGGCCCGATCTTGAGATAGCGCGGGCCGACAGCGCCTTCCACCGCACGCTGGCCGGCCTGCGGCGCACGCTGGAGCCGGGCTTGCGGCGTGGCAATCTCAGCAAGACGATCCTCTACCACCACGACCGCTACTGGCTGGAACCGGGCGTTGTGACGTGGTGCGATAGCGAGGCCTTTCTGTCCGCGACCGAACGCGGCGCAACGCTCTTTCACCAGGGCCAGTACTCGGAGGCGTTGGAGGCGCTGGAAAGCGCCAGTACGCTCTACCGCGGCGCTTATATGGACGATTGCCCCTTCTTTGGCGACTCGGCATATGTGGAAGAGCAGCGCGAGATGTTCCGCGCCCGTTCGGTCGAGGTGCAGTTGCTGCTTGGCGCTATCTACGAAACGCAGAACCGGGCCGGCGAGGCGCTCTCGGCGTACCACCGCGCCCTGTCCCTGAGCCTGGATGGGAGCGCCCCGGCCAGCGAGGGCATAGCGCGTCTGCAAGAGGGTCTGGTAGGGTAGCGCAACTCTGGCCCTGCGCCTATCGTCCTATCCCCCAGAAAAAGCTCTTTGACCTATGACGGAGGTTGGGGGTATGTCAATTCCCTATAAACATACACAGGTAGGATATGTCATATTGGGCAGTATTGGCGCGGCTATTCTGCTCACCAGTAGTTTGATGCTGATCAACGAGTCGCGCCCCGTTGCGCTGGTGGTGCTGGTCATTCTCGTGGCCAGTGGGGTATTATTTGCGAACCTGACAATAGAAATAGATGCGGAAAGGCTGCATGCATCGTTTGGTCCCGGCCTTATCCACCGGACAATCCCCTTGCAAGACATAGCCTCGGTTGAGCAGGTACAGACGCCGTGGTACTACGGGTGGGGTATTCGCTGGACGCCGCAGGGCACATTGTACAATGTTTCGGGCAAGCAGGCGATCAAGATAACGTTGCAGAATGGGCGCACGGTGCTGTTTGGTACCGACGAGCCCGATGCGCTGTGCAACGCGCTGCGCCGGCACCAGGGGTAAGCACAAGCGCTACTTCTTCCACTTCTTCCAGGGTTTCAACACCGAAATAACCACCAGAAAGAGCATCAACCCGATTTGAAAGGGGGCCGTGATAGTGTTCATAAACTGATTATGCTGGTAGGTCGGGTTCTGGAGCGCGGCGGCGGGGTCGGTGGCCGATAGCGCCTCCATCCCATTGAGCCAGGGGCCTAGCCAGAAGGTGCCAAAGAGTATCAGCGAGATGGTGCCCACCCATTTCAGCGTTACCCACACAAAGCGAAAGAAGCCCCACGGCGTTAGCCAACTGAGAAGCAGGCCGGTGAAGAGGCTCCCAAGCGCGGCGGGAATAATAATAAAGTCGTCTATCAGTTTGAGCGTAGAATCTATGGCGTGCAATTCGTCGCCGTTAGCGGGGTTGCGGGCATATAACACCAGCACCATACAAACGCCGGCCCCAAGCCAGATGGCCGCAAAGATGATGTGTATGCTATTGAGCCAGGCTTGCTGTTTCATGGAAAGTTTTTTCATACTGGTTGCCCCTTCCCATTCGCGTGGTGTTTCGGCTGTTGATTCCGTGGTGTCCAGTCCCCAGTATACCATAGCCTCCCCAGGCTCCAGGCAAGCTAACTGGTTACCTGTACGGGGCCGCTGCCTGGGAGCGCGGGCCTCTTGCCCGCTCCGGTGCGAGCGAGACGCTCACGCTCCTGGGAATTTCCCCCAGGTGCGCACAGTTGCTTGGCAAGTCTGAGTTGACAATGTGGGGGGCGGGTGCTACCATTCCTGGGATACATGGTTCTTTGATTGCAAAACGAATGGAAAGGAGTATTGGCACGGGGCAGAGCGGCTGTCGAGGTGCATTTTTATTCTGCCTTGCGTCTAAACGTCGTTGGTGAGCAAGAAAATCCGTGTTGCTATTGTTGGTGTGGGCAATTGTGCTTCGTCGCTGGTTCAGGGGGTTGCGTACTACAAGCATAGTAGCGATGAGGCCGACGTGCCGGGACTGATGCATGTCAATCTAGGGGGGTATCGCATTGGCGATATAACGTTTTCGGCGGCGTTTGATGTGGCTGAAAATAAGGTTGACAGAGATCTTTCTGAGGCAATTGGTGCCGCTCCAAATAATACCTTTGTGTTTGCTCAGGTGCCCTATCTTGGGGTGCCTGTTTCGTGTGGGATGGTGCATGATGGGGTCGGACACTATCTGGGGCGGGTGGTAGAGGTGGCCCGACGCGAGCCGGACGCGGTGGCCCAGATTTTACGCGAGACGGGTACCGATGTGGTCGTATCGTTTTTGCCGGTGGGTAGCGAGGTGGCCACGCGCTGGTATGTGGAGCAAGCGTTGGAAGCCGGGTGTGCCTTTGTGAATTGTATTCCGGTCTTTATTGCCAGTCAGGAGGCCTGGCGGCGCCGCTTTGTCGAGCGCGGGGTGCCCATTATTGGCGACGATGTGAAAAGCCAGGTTGGGGCGACCATTGTTCATCGCGTGCTTACGTCGCTCTTTCAAGACCGGGGCGTGCGCCTGGATAGGACGTATCAACTGAACTTTGGCGGCAATAGCGACTTTCTCAATATGCTCGAACGCGAGCGTCTGGAAAGTAAGAAAATTAGCAAGACCAACGCGGTGGCCAGTCAGCTTGCGTATGCATTGCCGCCGGACGATGTGCATATTGGGCCCAGTGATTATGTCCCCTGGTTGGGCGATAGGAAGTGGTGTCATGTGCGGATGGAGGGGACAACGTTTGGCGATGTGCCGCTGAACCTTGAATTGAAATTGGAGGTATGGGACTCGCCCAATTCGGCGGGGGTGGTCATAGATGCAGTGCGCTGTGCAAAACTGGCCCTTGACCGGGGGGTGAGCGGGGCGTTATATGGGCCAAGCGCGTACTTTATGAAAACCCCTCCAGAACAGTATACCGATTATGAGGCGCGGCGCGTAACCGAGGCGTTTATTGCTGGTGAGCAGTAGACGGTA
Source organism: Chloroflexaceae bacterium (assembly GCA_034437375.1). Taxonomy (GTDB): domain Bacteria; phylum Chloroflexota; class Chloroflexia; order Chloroflexales; family Chloroflexaceae; genus JAAUSY01. Next base: position 6,192 of record DAOTUK010000027.1, read on the forward strand.
CGGGGTGTTGTGGTGATCGGTGGTGTCGGGTATCCTGGTATGCGGCTTATTATCCAGATCCCCGTTTTGAACGAGCGCGATACGATTGTCGAGGTATTGGAACATCTGCCCCGCAGTATTCCGGGGGTGGATGATATTACCGTCTTGATTGTAGATGATGGCTGTACCGATGATACGGTGACGCTGGCGCTGGCCCATGGGGCCCACCACGTCGTACGACATCCCCGCAACAAGGGGTTGGCGGCGGCCTACCAGACGGGGATAGATACGGCGTTGCGTCTGGGGGCCGATATTATTGTCAATACGGATGGCGACCATCAGTACCCCGGCGATGAGATACCCCGTCTGGTCGAGCCGATTGTACAGGGCAAGGCGGATATTGTGATAGGCGACCGGCAGGTACGCTCAATTGACCACTTTTCGCCGTTGAAAAAGAGTTTGCAGCACTTTGGTAGTTCGGTGGTGCGGTGGGTGTCCGATACGGATGTGCCCGATACGGTGAGCGGGTTTCGGGCCCTCTCGCGTGAGGCGGCGCTGCGCACGTTTGTGACGACCGATTTTTCGTATACCGTCGAAAATTTGATACAGGCGGGCAAGCGCCGGCTGGTGGTCACGACGGTGCCGGTGCGTACCAATCCGGTGGGGCGTCCGTCGAAGTTGCACCGCGGGAATTGGGATTTTATCAAGCGACAGGCGGCTATTATTGCCCGCTCGTATGCGACGTTTGAGCCGTTGCGGACGTTTGGTTCGCTGGCGTTGCTGTTTTTGCTGGTGGGCGGGGGGTTTCTGGTGCGGGCCGCGTATGTGTTCCTGGGGCGGCGTCTGGGGATGGTAGATGCGGCCAATGAGCAGTCGTTGCTGGTGGGCAGTGTGCTGGTGTTGATGGCGCTGATTGCGTTTCAGTTCGGGTTGCTGGCCGACCTGGTGAGTAATGGGGTCAAGCGCCTGGTGGAAGAGGTGTTGTACCGCGTGCGTTCGGTACAGGTGTCCGACGAGGAGTGGCGGCGGCGTATCCAGGAGCGTCTGGAACACATGGAGCGACAGTGGGGCGGGGAGGAAACGGGGAAGCGGGAGGGGTAATACCCGTGACGGGTGAGGCGTGAGGCGAGGATACGTGATACGAACGCACACGACGTTACGGAATATGTAGCGGTAATCACCCGAACCTGGTAAGCGTTCCTACAAAAGAACATGCATGTTATACTACCCATAGACCGTTGTAACGAGATATGAAATCGAGATGGGAGAAGGGTATGAATCTCTTGACTATTGGGTATGAGGGTTTAACACCAGACACATTCTTTGCTGCGCTCAATACCCAGAAAGTCCAGTCCCTGATTGATGTTCGAGAGCTACCCCTGAGTCGCAAGCCAGGATTTTCGAAGACTGCCCTGTCCCAAACTGCTGCAAGCCACACGATAGCCTATATGCATATAGTTGAGCTTGGGTGTCCGAAAGATATTCGACATACCTATCGTCAAGATAGAGATTGGCAACGATACCAGCGACGCTATCTTGAACACCTTGAACAACAGCAACCGACGCTCGAGGCACTGGTTGATCAGATGCAATATGCGCAGTGTTGTCTCGTATGCTTTGAGGCCGATTATACCACATGCCATCGTTCGCTTATTGCCCGTCGGCTCAAGTCTCTTGTTGGCGAATCTTTAACTGTGACACATCTACGTTCTAGAGCTCCATCTCAAGTTGCAACACCGGGGTGTCTGGTAGCGCCGGTGGGTAGAACAGCCCGATAATGAGCCATGTCTCTATATTCATTTGCATGGGTGACCGTAGCCAGAAGCACCATCGCCTCTGGCTATTGTCGCTCCCCATTCCCGCGCAGGGCTACCCCTCCGACACCACCACGTCGGACACATGCGCCTGCCAGAGCGCCTCGAGCGTCGGCGTGGTGCGGATAGCCGCCTGCAATGCCTTGAGCCGCTCCACGTCCGTCTGTTCGCGCAGCGCCTCTAGCACCTGTGGCAACAGCGGGTGTTCCGCGCCATACTTCAATTCCAGCGCCAGCGCGATGCCATCCAGCAAACTTGGCCGCATTTCCTCGATGCCCTTCTCAATGCCCTTGCGCTCAATACTTGTGACATACGTCATCTTGTGTGCCTCCTCATACGTGGCCAGTTCTTGTTGAAACAGGGCGTCCTCTGGTTCAGGCAACCCCATCAACCAGTCAATCATCCGAAACAGTTCCAGAATGTCCTCGCGCTCGTAGCCCAACTCGTACAACCGCCGCACCAGCGTGAACTTCCATTGCCCACGTTGCTGTGGGTCGTGGCGCGTCTCCTGCGCCTTCAGATGCGCCATCACGATGGTGGCGAAGGGGTTGTCGCTCTGTTCCAGTTCCTCCCACCGTTCGCGGTAGTCCAGCAACTTCACCGTCGGAAAGCGAAAGGTGAGTTCACAGCCCCACCGTTCGTGGCGGTAGGTGTCGGGCCGCCAGCGCGGGTTGTCGTCGCCTAGAATGGCCAGGCTCACCACCTCGCGCTGGTAGTGGTCAAAGATGCGGGCGTGATAGATGTACATGCGGTATTCAAAGATGGCAACCTCTTGCGCCTGGATTTCAATGTGAATGAGTATCCAGGCCTGGTCGCCATTCTTCAGATAGACCTGCACGAGCTTGTCGGCCATACGCTTGCCCTGTTCGGAGTCGCGCTTGATCTGCTGAAGCTCGGTATCGAGAAAGGTATAGCCCTTTGTCCAGTCTATCGCCGCGTGCATGTGCGGAAAGAAGAGCGCCATCAGAAATTCAAAGTAGCGTTCGATGGCTTCTTTCCAGGGACTATCATACGTGTCGGATGGGGTGGTCATCATCTCGCCTCCCTCGTGATACACTTCGGTATTCTGGTAGTATTATACCATTGGGGGTTGCACCATCGCCTCTGGCTATTGTCGCTCTCGCTACCGCGTCTGGTGCTGCACCAGTTTCATATCCGCCTCCACCATAATACGCACCAGTTCATCAAACGTCACATCGGGTTTCCAGCCAAGCACCTGCCGTGCCTTGGAAGAGTTGCCCACCAGCAAATCTACCTCCGCGGGCCGCATAAAGCGCTCATCCTGGACAACGTAATCCTGGTAGTTTAGCCCCACATGGTCAAAAGCCAGTTCGACAAACTCGCGCACAGAATGGGTTTCCTCTGTCGAGACAACATAGTCGTCTGGTTTATCTTGCTGAAGCATCATCCACATCATCCGCACATAGTCGGGCGCATAGCCCCAATCGCGGCGAGCGTCCAGGTTGCCCAGGCGTAACTCGTTGGCCAGGCCATGCTTGATACGTGCCACCGTATAGCTAATTTTGCGCGTCACAAACTCGATGCCGCGGCGGGGGCTCTCGTGGTTGAAGAGTATGCCGCTACTCGCGTGCAGATTGTAGCTTTCGCGGTAGTTGACCGTTATCCAGTGGCCATACAATTTGGCTACCCCATAGGGGCTGCGCGGGTAAAAGGGGGTATCTTCGTCCTGGGGAACAGCCTGGACTTTGCCAAACATCTCCGACGAACTGGCCTGATAAAAGCGTATGTCGGGATCTACCATACGGATGGCATCCAGAATACGGGTAACCCCCAGGGCCGTGACTTCGCCGGTAAAGACCGGCTGTCCCCACGAGGTCTGGACAAAGGACTGGGCCGCCAGGTTATACACCTCCTGGGGGCGATGTTCGCGGAGCAACGCTATCAGCGAAACCTCATCCAGCAAGTCACCGCTCACAATGGTTATAGCGTCTTGAATGTGGTTGATACGCTCAAAATTCACCGTGCTAGAGCGCCGTACCATCCCAATAACGTGGTAACCTTGCTGGAGCAAAAATTCGGCTAGATAGCTCCCATCCTGTCCCGTTATACCAGTAATAAAAGCCCGTTTTTTCATATATCCTCTCTAAATCAGGTATTTTTTTCCTTCGTTTGGGTTAGCTATATTTTCGCGCAACAAGCCAGATTGAGGTACTCAACCTGGCGAGCAGGGGCAGTTGAACCAGGGTTTTGTCAAGGATGGTAACGGTGGCGTCGTGTTGTTCGCGCAGGGGGCGCAACCAGCGCAGAGGGCGCGGGGTGAGATTGACGGGAAGCATGGTGCCATAGCCCAGACGCAGCACTTCCAGGCTATACGTCGTCATCAGCCACGTGAGTTCGCGCGGGGTCATCCGTATTTTGTGATACCAACGGTTTGTCTGTTTGGAGATGAGTTCAATGTACGACCAGGTATTGGGGAAGCGGAAGAGGAAGAAGTAGCCGCCGGGGCGCAGAATACGGCAGAGTTCGGTCATCGAAGCGTTGATAGATTCGACATGCTCAAGCACGCCGCTAGACACGATAGCGTCGAAGGAGTGACGGGCGGCGTTAATCTGGATACTGTCGGTGAGTGGCAACCACGTAACGGCCGGGTGTGCCAGGCGTTCCGATTGCTGGTAGGGGTTGGTAAAACTGGCCGCTACAACGCGATACCCGCGGTTGGCCAGGAGCCAGGCCATATGCCCATACCCACACCCCCAATCCAGGATTGTTCGCGGGGGCGGCCCCAGGGTACGGGCGATAAGGTTTGCATCGCGGAGGTACATGCGGATGCCGGCCAGGTTATCCAGGTGGGCGATGTGGTTGGGGTTGGTATCGGGGGCGTTGGTCTGGATGTCGCGGGCCAGGTGTTTGAGGGTGGCGATTTCGTCGGGAAGGGGGGCGCTGCTGGTTTTGCTAGTTGGTTTCATAGTACTGCTTCTTGTTTCTGGTGGGTTCACTCAGGTGTCTGGTGCTTTCCGGAAGTGTGAGGGGCAAGCACCCTTGCCCCTCGTTGTTGCTATCGGTATGGGTATCTCGTCTGTATCAGATGGTCTTTCCCTGGGCCGCGGCTACGGCTTTTTCTGCGCCTTCGGCCAGCGTTGCGGCGGGAATAAGCGGCGAGTTTTCAAGCAGGGCCCGCCCGGCCTCTTCGTTGGTGCCGACCAGTCGGGCTACCATGGGCACGCTGGTGTTTATCTCTTCCAGCGCGGCAATAATACCCTTCGCCACCTCGTCAACGCGGGTGATACCGCCAAAGATGTTGAAGAGTACCGATTTCACATTGGGGTCGGCCAGAATAATCTGGAGCGCGGCTTGTACCTTATCCTTGCCCGCGCCGCCGCCAATGTCCAGGAAGTTGGCCGGTTCGCCGCCATAGAGCTTGACCACATCCATAGTCGCCATTGCCAGACCGGCCCCATTGACCATACAGCCAATGTCCCCATCTAGCTTGATAAAGGTAATATCGGCTTCGCGGGCTTTGCGCTCCGCTTCGGGCTCGTCCGAGGGGTCGCGCATGGCGGCCAGGTCGGAGTGGCGGAAGAGGCCACTATCATCAAGCAATATCTTGGAATCGAGCGCCTGCAAGCTCCCGTCGTCGCGGATAACCAGCGGGTTGATTTCGGCCAGCGAGGCATCATTCTCGACAAAGGCGCGGTACAACGCCGTAGCGATAGCGGAAAACTGGCGCGCTTGTTTGCCGTCGGTCAGTCCAATACCAAAGGCTATCTGGCGGGCCTGGTAGTCTAGCAAGCCCATCTGGGGATGGGCCGGTATTTTGATAATGGCGTCGGGGTTGGTTTTGGCTACTTCCTCTATTTCGACGCCGCCTTCTGACGAGGCTATCATCACAATGCTTTTTGTACCACGGTCAAGAATGGCGCTCAGGTAGATCTCTTTCTGGTACGAGATAGCTTCGGCTACCAGCACTTTCTCAACGGTCAATCCTTTAATATCCATGCCAAGTATCTGGCTGGCTACTTCTTCGGCTTGCTGTGGGGTATCGGCCAGCTTGACACCGCCGGCCTTGCCGCGTCCGCCAACAAAGACCTGGGCTTTGACCACAACTTTAGCGCCAATCTGCTCGGCTATTGCGCGGGCTTCGGCGGGGGTAGCGGCAACGCCGCCGCCGGTCACGGGTATTCCATATTTGGCCAATAGTTCACGGGCCTGGTATTCATGGAGTTTCATCGGGGCTTTAACTCCTTTGTCTTTCATTCTGGGTCGGTAAAATCGTAAAACTATACCATGGAACGCAGGTTCGTGCAATTCTGGGTGCGGGGGTAACAGGGCGATTGCAACGTCGCTCTGGCGACGACAGACGACAGCTTTTCTGTATTCGCAACCGTTGGTTTGCGCCTTCAGCGCGAAATATGGGGGTGTGGCGCGGCGAAGCCGCGCCACACCCCCAAGAAAAGGTGGTTTTGAGGGGCACAGCCCCTCAATCTCCCCAGGTATGCTCGTTGCCCTGGCGACGTTGCAATCGCCGTGGCGGGGGTAAGGGTTTACAAGTAGGTGGGTGGTTCCTGGGAGCGCGGGCATCTTGCCCGCCCCGGAGCAGGCGGGACGCTCGCGCTCCCAGGCGCGAAAAAATGTCTGGCCCACCCGTCAGCATTTTGACTCTTGACAAACCCTATACCGCGTGGTATGCTGCTTTTGATTTTGAAAAAAGAGGACTGTCGCTATGGTTTCATTACCAAATACCAATAATCTTTCGGGCATCGTAGGTATTCTTATTCTCATCCTAGTAGTAGGGTGGGAACATATGTGCTTGGGAGAGAACGGGTAGATTTTATAGCGACGGGTACAGTAAGCGATAGATGACCTCCCAGGCAATGTGGGGGGTCTTTTTGGTTTTTGGTATCGGTTTTTTTTGAGCGGCCAGCAAAGGAGCAGGCAGTGAAAACAATTCTTCGGGACATAACCGCGTGGGTAGGTCGGTTGTTGCAACCGCCAATGCAACCAGTATTGGTACCCATACCGGTACGAGTGCGCGACTATCGGCGTTTGCGGGCCCGGTAAGGCAAGAGTAAGGAGGAGCTTGTGCGATCTGATACCGTAAAGCGAGGGTTTGAACGTGCGCCCCACCGCAGTTTGTTGCGGGCCACCGGGCAAATACGGGATGAAAGCGATTTCGAGCGTCCATTTATTGCGGTGTGCAATTCGTATACCGACATCGTACCCGGCCACGTTCACCTGCAAGAGTTCGGGCGGGTAGTCAAAGAGGCGGTACGCGCGGCCGGCGGTATCCCCTTTGAATTTAACACCATCGGGGTTGACGACGGCATTGCGATGGGGCACGAGGGTATGCGCTACTCGCTGCCTAGCCGCGAATTGATAGCCGATTGTGTGCAAACGGTCGTCGCGGCGCATTGCTTCGACGCCATGATATGCATTCCCAACTGCGACAAGATTGTACCGGGTATGCTGATGGGGGCGGCGCGGGTCAACATCCCCACTATCTTTGTATCGGGCGGGCCCATGCTGGCCGGCGTAGACGAAGCGGGCAACAAAAGCGACTTGATTACCGTGTTTGAGGCCGTCGGCAAGCGCTCTGCGGGGCAGATTAGCGACGAGGACTTGTTGCGGTTGGAGCAGATTAGTTGCCCGACATGCGGGAGCTGTAGCGGCATGTTCACCGCCAATTCCATGAACTGCCTGTGCGAGGCGCTTGGCATTGCGCTGCCGGGCAATGGTACCATCCCCGCTGTCTCACCCGACCGCCACGACCTGGCCCGCAAAGCCGCCGCGCAAGTCATGGTGCTGCTGGAACAAAATATGTGCTTCCGCGACGTGGTGACGCCAGAAGCGATTGACAATGCGATGGCGTTGGATATGGCCATGGGCGGCAGCACCAACACCGTATTGCACGTGCTGGCTATGGCGCGTGAGGCCGGCCTGGACTATCCCGTAGCTCGCTTTAACGAGGTGTCCGCACGGGTGCCCCATCTGGCGAAAGTGTCTCCCGCCTGGGACGGCCCGCGCCAGTGGCACATCCAGGATGTCAACGAGGCCGGCGGTATATCCGCTATTCTGGCCGAACTGGCAAAGAAACCGGGGGCGCTCGCTCTGGATGTGCGCACCGTGACCGGGCAAACGTTGGGGGGAAATGTACAGCACGCCGAAAACCGCAACCCGGAATGCATCCGCCCCCTGGACAAGCCACACAGCGAGCATGGGGCGCTGGTGGCCCTGTTTGGCAACCTGGCCCCCGAAGGCGGCATTATCAAGGTGGGAGCGGTTGACCAGCACGAAATGACGTTTGATGGGCCGGCCCGCTGCTTCGATAGCGAAGAGGACGCCACCAACGCCGTGGTGAATGGCCGTATCAAGCCGGGCGACGTTATTGTCGTGCGCTACGAGGGCCCCCGCGGCGGGCCGGGCATGCGCGAAATGCTGGCGCTCACCAGTATGGTGAAGGGCATACCAGAGCTGAGCAGTACCACGGCCCTGCTGACCGACGGACGCTTTAGCGGGGGCACACGCGGCCTGTGTATCGGGCACATCAGCCCGGAGGCGGCCGAGGGTGGCCCGATTGGCTTGATACGCGACGGCGATATGGTGCATATCAACCTGTCCGAGCGCACGCTGGCGGTGGATGTGCGCGACGACGAGTGGCCGGCCCGCCGCGCCGCGTGGCAGGCTCCCGCGCCAAAGTATGCCCGCGGGTGGCTGTCTCGCTATACGCGACTGGTCACAAACGCCAGTAACGGAGCAGTGTTAGAATAGGAAGTTATGACCCGTGTGGGTTGGAGCGTCACAACAACCAGGCGTTCCAACCCACACTATTTGAGAGGGGGCCAAGACGATGACCCGATCTATACCAATCCTGGGAGACATCATCCATTGGGGATGGGACGACGCGCAAATGACCGTAGCGTTTGTGGTAGAGTCGGTGCTTCAGGTGGCGGGGGGCAAGCCGCCCGAACGGGTAGAGGATGTGGTGGACATAACGTTTCTGCGTGAAGGGCACGTTCACCCGGAGCGCCAGACGCTCCACCGCCAGCACCGCGATACGATTGAACGCTTTGCCCGGCACGTGGGGCCGGGCGGGGATGGGCAAGGATGAAAGGCTATGCCACCACGAGATATTATCCATGATGCTGTAAGAACATCGCTTATCAAAGCCGGTTGGACGATAACCCATGATCCATTCTATCTTCAACTAGGTGAAAAATATGGATTTATTGACCTGGCAGCAGAGCAACCAATTGCCGCCGAAAAGAGCGGGCAAAAGATAGCGGTAGAAATCAAGAGCTTTATTGGGAAGTCTGTCATGTCAGATCTAGAACAGGCAATCGGTCAATATCAGTTATATGCGTTTTTACTTACTGAGGTAGAACCTGATCGCACATTACATCTTGCCATATCCGAACCGGTCTTTGCCAACGTCTTCAATACGAAAACCGGCTTATTGCTACTTCAGAAACTCGCTATCAATCTTTTGATTATATCGCTACCCAGGCAGGAGATAGTACAATGGATACCATAGCAACCTATCGAGACGTCATCAAACACATTATCCAAACATACCTGGACGACATACCACCCATAGAAGGAATGGAAACAATTGCTCTATGCGATGAAACGAGCGACAATTACATGGTATTGAACATTGGTTGGCAATACCCACAACGAATCTATCATGCTCTCTTTCACCTTCGCATCAAGGAACATACCATCTGGATTGAGCAAGATGGCACCGAGGAAGGAGTAGTCACCCTTTTATTGGAAGCAGGTATACCTGCTGAAGCAATAGAGATGGGGTATCAACCAGTAGAGATGCGGCCCTATCTCGAATACAAACAGCGCAAGCTCACCCGAAACAAGCATACGATACAAGCCTATGGTTCTACCGTGGTTGCTTGTGAATAGTAAGGATTAACCCACCCGTTACATTATTTCGTAACGGTACTGTAAATTGGTTCTAGAATGTAGGAGGATCACAATGTCTGATGGAAAATTGACCGGCGCGCAGATTATGTGTGAAGCACTCGTGCGCGAGGGTGTCGAGGTTATGTTCGGTATTCCTGGCGGGGCTATTATGCCCTTCTACTACGCAATGCACGATTACCCGCAGTTGCGGCATATCCTGTGCCGCCACGAGCAGGGCGGCGGCCACGCCGCCGACGGCTACGCCCGTTCGTCGGGCAAGGTCGGCGTCTGTATTGGCACCAGCGGGCCCGGCGCAACCAACCTGGTCACAGCGATTGCCAACGCCTATATGGATAGCACCGCGATGGTGTCCCTCACCGGCCAGGTGTCAAGCGCGGTCATCGGCAAAGACGCCTTTCAAGAGACGGATATTACCGGCATCACCATGCCGATTACCAAGCACAACTATCTGGTGAAAGATATTGACGAATTGCCGCGCGTGTTCAAGGAAGCGTTCTACATTGCGCGGACGGGTCGCCCCGGCCCCGTGTTGATAGACGTGACCAAGGACGCGATGCAAGCAAGCACCGTGCCCGATTGGGATGTCAAGCTCAACCTGCCCGGCTACAAGCCCACCTACAAAGACGACCGCGAGGCCATTAGCCGCGCTATCGAGTTGCTGAAAGGGGCCCAGAAACCGCTGTTGATGGTGGGGAACGGAGCCTTGATGTCGGGGGCCGCCGAAGAAGTGCGACTGTTTGCCGAGCGCACCGGTATACCCGTCGTCACCACGCTGCACGGCATTGGCGCCTTCCCAGAAGATCATCCGCTCAGCCTGGGCATGCCGGGCATGCACGGATGGGTGCATGTGAACCGGGCCATCCAGGAGTGCGACGTGCTCTTTAACGTGGGGTCGCGCTTTGACGACCGTGTGACCGGCAAAGCCAGCACCTTTGCCCCCAACGCCAAAGTTATCCATGTGGACATTGACGCCAGCGAGTTTGGCAAAAACGTGCCGGTCGAAGTGTCCATTCTGGGCGATGCCCGCGCCGTGCTGCAAGCGATGTTGCAGGATATGCCAGAGCGCGATTGCGGCGAGTGGCTATCCCACATCCGCCAGATGCAGGAAACGCACCAGCCAAAGCAGCAGTATATGAAGCGCCCCGAAACCGACAAACTCATGCCGCACGATGTCTACAACGCCATTACGGACTTCATCAACAAACAGGGCAACTACCGCGTGGTTACCGACGTGGGGCAGCACCAGATGTGGGCGGCTCAGTTGCTCGACTGGTACCGGCCGCGCACCCACTTTACCAGTGGTGGTCTGGGCACGATGGGCTTTGGCTTGCCGGCCGCAATGGGCGTGGCAGTGGCCTGCCCGGACGATACCGTCTGGGTTATCGCAGGCGACGGCGGCTTCCAGATGACCAACCAGGAATTGCAGACGATTATGCAGGAGGGCATCAAGAATATCAAAGTGGCCATTATTAACAATGGCTTCCTGGGCATGGTGCGCCAGTGGCAAGAGCTGTTTGAACACCGCCGCTACAGCGCCACGACCCTGACGGCCCCCGACTTTGCCAAGCTCGCAGAAGCCTATGGTGTGCGGGGTATGACCATTGAGCGCCCCGAAGATGTGGAAAAGGCTATTGCCAGCGCCTTTGAATATGACGGCTCTGTGGTTATGGATTTCCGCGTGGAGCGCGAAGTGAACGTCTTCCCGATGGTGCCGCAGGGCAAGAGCATTGGCGAGATGTTGACCGAAGCGCCGCCCACCGAGACGGTGCCGGCGTAGGCGGGAATGGAATGGATGGTTGGTAATGGATGGAGTGGATAGGAAGTATGCAAGGCAATAATCTCGAATGAGAGAGGGAGCAATAAATCATGGAAGAGAAAAAAATGCAGCGACATACCATTGTCGCGCTGATGCAAGATCAGCCGGGGGTGCTGAATCGAGCCGTGAGTATGTTTCGGCGTCGGGGGTATAACATCGCCAGTCTGGCCGTGGGGCATACCGAACTGCCCGATATTAGCCGTATGACCGTGGTGGTAGAGTCGGATGATGTCAACCAGATTGTCAAACAGCTTGAACGACAAATCGAAGTGGTGGACGTGACCGACGTGACCAACGAACCGACCGTCGAACGCGAGATGATGCTGGTCAAGGTGAACGCCGGCGGCGGCCAGCGGGCTGAGATCGTGGCGCTGTGCAACGTGTTCAACGCCAAGATTGTAGACGTGAGCCCGCGCACAATGATTATTGATATGACCGGTACGCCATCAAAAATTGACAATTTCATTGAAGTGATTGAGCCGTTTGGCATCAAAGAGATGATGCGGACGGGGCGCATTGCCATGGTGCGTGGCGCGGAGTCTAGCCACACCACCGCGATTGAGGGCAACGGCCATCTGTCGGCGGCGTTGGGGTAGCGACAGTCCGGAAGCGTAGAACAACAAACGGGTATGGCGGGTCGGGGTGTGGGAGATTGCCCGGCCCCGCCCGCCAGATATACTTATAATAATGAGGAGGATGAGGTTTCGTGGCTGAGATTTTCTATGACAACCAGGCCGATCTGGAGCGGCTGAAGAATAAACCGATTGCGGTTATCGGGTTTGGGAGCCAGGGACACGCGCATGCAATGAACCTGAAAGAGAGCGGCCTGGATGTGCGCGTCGGCTTGTACGAGGGTAGCAAGAGTTGGGGCAAGGTCGAGGCGGCCGGGCTTGCGGTACGCACGGTAAGCGATGCGGCCAAAGAGGCGCAAATGATTATGTTGCTGACGCCCGACACAAGCCAGGCCAAAATCTACAACGAGCATATTGCGCCGCATATGACAGCGGGTAAAACGATTATGTTTGCCCACGGCTTTAACATTCGCTATGGGCAGATTGTCCCGCCCAAGGACATTGACGTGAGTATGGTCGCGCCCAAAGCGCCCGGCCACCGCGTCCGCGAGGTGTTTGTGCAGGGCGGCGGCGTACCCGCGCTGGTCGCCGTCGAACAGGACTCAACCGGCGGCGCGTTTGAAGATGCGCTGGCCTATGCCAAAGGGTTGGGCAATACCCGCGCCGGTGTGCTTCGTACCACCTTTGCCGAAGAGACGGAAACCGACCTGTTCGGGGAGCAAAGCGTGCTGTGTGGCGGGGTTAGCTCGCTGGTCAAGGCCGGGTTTGAAACGCTGGTAGCCGCGGGCTATCAACCAGAGGTCGCCTACTTTGAATGTATGCACGAACTCAAGTTGATTGTTGACCTATTTTACCAGGGCGGCTTGAACTTTATGCGCTACTCGGTAAGCGATACCGCCGAGTATGGCGACTATGTTTCAGGCCCCAAGATTATCAATGAGCAGTCGCGGCAGGCGATGAAACAGATTTTGACCGACATTCAAAATGGGGCCTTTGCCGAAGAATGGATAGACGAGAATCAGCAGGGGCGACCAAAGTTTAACGCCATGCGCCAGCGCGACGTTGACCACCAGATTGAGCAGGTAGGGCGCGAGTTGCGCCGTATGATGCCGTTTGTCAACCCGCGCGAGGAGACACCCGGCAGCGGCGGAGCATAAGGCGCTCGCGTCGGCAAGGTATCTGTGTGGGGGGGCGATAGTTCCCCCCACATGCCCAGATCGCACGAAAGGCAGGTGAGGATATGGACACAACGATACAAGCAAATGCAGCAATCTGTCCCCGTTCGCTAACCTACGAGGTGGCGGAACTCTTCCCCCCACGGGGGCAGTGGACAGAGACGGACTATTGGCCGTTGGCCGAACACAACCGTATTATTGAGCTATCAGAAGGGGAGTTAATACTACCGCCGATGCCAACCACAGAACATCAACGCATAGTGTTAAAGATTACTATGCTGCTGTACACCTACGTCACAGCGCACAATGCAGGTGAAATAGGGCTATCCCCCCTGCCGGTGCGGCTCTGGGAGGGCAAGGTACGCGAGCCGGACGTGATGGTGATGTTGCGCAAACACGCAGAGCGCATCAGCAACCAGTACTGGGAATGCCCCGATCTCGTGGTGGAAGTGCAGTCGCCGGGCACGGCAAAGACCGACCGCTCCGAAAAGGTGGTGGAGTATGCCGCCGCCGGCATCCCAGAGTACTGGTTGGTACTGCCCGACCCGCAGGTGATCGAGGTATACCGGCTGGAAGGCGAAGCGTATGTCCTGGATGGGGTCTATCGGGGCGCGACGCCGATAGTGTCGCATGTGTTGGCCGGGTTACAGATTTCGGTTGACGCGATATGGAGCAAGTGATAAGGGGCAGCG